>CAIMOJ010000047.1 GCA_903843045.1 Candidatus Uhrbacteria bacterium | reverse complement strand
GCCCCTGCCACGAGAAAATCACAGCCGCAAGGCCTGTGGTTTTTTCGTTTGGCGTCATGATTGCGAATCGTTCGTTCATGAACGATATCGTGCTATAATATTCACAAATGAATTTGAGCAACGATGCTATGAAGAAGCAACTTCACCCGACGGATTCTTGGCGTCGTCCTGGGCTGCGCCATCGTTCTCTACGCAGTGGTCGCGACCGTCGTCGTGGCTGCCGCGATCGCTCCCGCCGGTACGATCGTCCCGTCGCTTCCGAACACGGGGCTTGAGCCGTCGCAGGGGATTCCGACCTGGGTTCTCCTCGCGGCCGGATTCGTTGCCTTGTCGAGCCTGCTTCACGTCGTTAGAATAATGCGCCAGGAAAAATAGGAACGTGACGCAAACCGTTATGAAACAGCTCCGTAACGGATTCGTCTTGGAAGCGTCCGTGATCGCAATCTTTGCGATCACGGACGTTCTGCTTTGGGGAAGCGTTCTTGCGTTCGCGGTCCCCGCGTTCCTGCCCGTCGCGTCAATCGTCCGCGCGGCCACGCCAAGTCCGCCTCTCCTTCAAAAGGAGAGGGACGGGGTGGGGTCTGTGCCGCCGGAGGCCGCCCAACTGCCCGTCGGAATTCCCTCGCGCATTCGGGTCCAGAGGCTCGGCATCGACGCGACCGTCGAATCCGTCGGGCTCACGAAGGGCGGGGCCATGGACATTCCCGCGCATCCGCTCGACGCGGGATGGTATTCGCCAGGCCCGCGACCGGGAGAAGCCGGAAGCGCGGTCATCGACGGGCACGTGGACTGGTACGCCGGGCAGACCGGGGCGTTCCGGGATCTGAAGGACGCGAGGCCGGGGGACGAGATCGAGATCGAGGACGACGCGGGCACGGTCGTGTCGTTCGTGGTTCGTGAGAGCCGGACGTACGACGCCGCCGCGGACGCGACGGACGTGTTCGTGTCGGATGACGGAATCGCCCATCTGAATTTGATTACGTGCGGCGGAACGTGGGACAAGCGGGCGGGGCAGTATCCCGAGCGCCTAGTGGTCTTCGCGGACAGGAAAGCGGACGAATGAGACGTCCTGTGGATAACGTCGCCGAGCGTGTCGCTCATTCGACGCGCATCGCGTATACTTCCTTCCATAGGGCCCTTATTTTTGGCTCGCGTGATTTGAGTGGCCGGTATGAAGAAACATCTCGTCGTCGGAGCAGGCGTCCTTGTCGTCTGCACGGCGGCATTCCTTCAGAGCCGCGTCGTCCATGCCGACCCCGCGACGTTCACCGTGACGGTGGCAGCCGATACCGACGACGGCACCTGCGATGCCGACTGCTCGCTGCGGGAGGCAATTGACGCCGCGAACGCGAACGACGGCGTCGACACGATCGACTTTGACGCGGCACTTTCGGGCGAAACGATCGCGCTTGCCGACTCGCTTCCGGATATTTCGGAGGCCGCGATCATCGATGGCACGGCCCTTGCGGAGCGCGTGACCATTTCCGGCGCGGGCCCGGGTGCCGTTTTGAACTTCAACAATGCCGACGCGGGAAACGTCCTGAAGGGAATCGCGCTGTCCGGTCACGGGTACGGAGTGTCCGCCATTGGGACGACCGGAATCGTCATCGGCGGAAGCGCCGCAGGCGACGGGAACGTCATCGACGGCTACGACGACGGAGGCATCTACTTCGTGTCCGACAGGAATAGCTTCGCTCTGGGAAACGTCATCGGCAGTACCGCCGGCGGAAACTTTGGAATCAAGTCCATCTCCAGCACGGCGCTTACGATCGGCGGAACGGGCGCGAATGACAAGAATGTCATCGTGAATAACAGCAATACGGGGATAAATATCTCGCAGGTCGACGGAGTCTCCATCCGCGGCAACTGGATCGGCACGGCCGACGGCGACACGGCCGCGGGGAACGCGCAATACGGAATCGCGTTCGACACGTCGGCGGCGGGCGTGGGCATCGGAGGAGGGGCTCCAGGTTCCAGGAACATTATCTCGGGCAACGGGGCGGGTGCCATCTACATGCCGATCGCGAATGCCGACGTCGTGAGAATCAGAGGGAATTACATCGGACTCAACGCGGACGGAGACGCGGCTCTGCCAAATGGCGGTGGGATCGTGATGAACAGCGTCGCGACGATCGGCGGGACAGATCCGGGCCAGGGCAACGTCATTTCCGGAAACAACGGGACGGCGATTCGCATCGGCGAGGCGGGTGCCACCGGGCTCGACGCGAACCCGGTCGGGTGCACCGTCCAGGGCAACGTGATCGGCCTGAACCCCGCTGGCGACACGGCCATCCCGAATACGCCGGGATACGGAATCCATATCGTGAACAGCAACAATGTCATCGGCGGGACGGACCCGGCCGCGCGCAACCTTATTTCCGCGAGCGGGTGGGACGGGATTTATATTTGGAGCGAAGGGGACGTGGTCACGGGCAACCAGATCATTGGAAATTACATCGGCACCGACGCGGACGGAAGCGCGGACATGGGAAACAACGGCACGGGAATCCTGATCGGGACGGGTGTCGCGAACACCGTCGTTGGAGGAACGGATGCCGGGTCCGGCAACGTGATCTCGGGGAACTTCACGCAGGGAATTCTCATGACGCATGAGTCCGGGTCTGGGAATACCGTCGCGCAGAATGTCATCGGAATGAGCGCGGGCCTCGACGCCGCCATCGCGAACGGGAGCAACGGGGTCGAGATCTGGTCGGACGGGAACGTGGTCGGCGGCCTGACGTCGGACAGCCGCAACGTCATCTCGGGAAATACGTCCCTCGGGGTCGGTCTCGTATCGACCGCATCGGACAACGTCGTCGAGAACAATTACATCGGGACCGCGAGCGGGATCGACGGGTTCGGGAACGGGCTCGACGGGGTGTACATCGACAATACCGCCTCGAACAACCAGGTCGGCGCGGCCGGCGCGGGAAACGTCATCGTCGCGAACGGCCGGCACGGGGTGTCCGTCGTCCAGACGACCGGCGAGGACAACGTCATCCAGGCGAATTACATCGGCGTCGACTCCACCGGAGACGGTGACCTTGGAAACGGGCAGACGGGAATCTTCAACGCCGGTCGCGGGACGCTGATCGGCGGGTCGGACGCCGGGGAGGGAAACGTCGTTTCCGGGAACGGGGTGATCGGCATCTACCTGGGCGGAGCCGGCGGCGCGACCGTGGAAGGAAATATCGTCGGGCTCAACGCGGACGGCGACGCGGCCATTCCGAACGACAATGACAACATCCAGGTCATCTCGGACGACAACGTCATCGGCGGAACCACCGCCGGGGCACGGAACGTCGTGTCGGGCGGCGGTCGCGTAGGCGTGTACTTGCTCGGCGCCGCGGAAACGGAGAACAACGTCATTCAGGGAAACTACATCGGTCTCAGCGCGGACGGAACCGTCGCCATCCCGAATGCGGATTATCCGGTGGATATCACCTTCGCGGGCGCGGCGAACAACACGGTCGGCGGGACGGTCGCCGGCGCGGGAAACGTGATTTCCGGCGGTGCCTTTTCCGCGATCAACGTGGAGGGCGACTCGGGCGGAGAGACGATCGCGGGAAACATCATCGGCCTGGACCCGACGGGAACGTTCGCGATCCCGAACAACGGCGCGGGGATTCGGATGAACTCGAACAACAATACGATCGGCGGGACGGCCCTCGCGGCGCGCAACGTCGTGTCTGGGAACGTCAGCGCCGGAATCGTTCTGTTCGGGAGCTCGTCGGGAAACACGATCGAGGGAAACTACGTCGGCATCGACGCGGCCGGGGAAGCCGCCGTGCCGAATGGCGGCGAGGGAATCGTTCTTTCGGGCGAACTCGTGACGAACAACACCGTCGGAGGCTCCGTCGAGGGCGCGCACAACGTCGTGTCCGGAAATACCACGGTGGGAATCACGCTGAGCGCGAACGAAAATACGGTCGCCGGAAACTTCATCGGAACGGACGAGTTCGGAACCGCGGCGATTCCGAACGGGACGCAGGGAATGCTCGTTACCGGGATGCTGAACGTGATCGGCGGGACCGTGCCTGGCGCCGGGAACGTCATTTCGGGAAACCTGTCGATGGGCGTGCATGTTGCGGGCGGGGCCGGCGGAAACGTCTTTCAGAGAAACTTCATCGGTCCGGACGCGACCGGGATGGCCGCACTTCCGAACGGGGACAATGGGATCTACGTGACGGACACCGCGTCGAACAACTTCTTCGGCACGTCGGGGAACGGGAACGTCCTTTCGGGCAACAACGTCGCGGGACTGTATCTCAATTCCAATCTCACCGTGAACAATTCGGTGAACGGAAACATCATTGGCCTCGCGGCGGACGGGATGACGCCAATGGCAAACACGCTGTTCGGCTTCTGGGCGAACTTCTCGGACGGGACGCGCATCGGGACGGCGGGCGACCCGGACGCGGTGAACACGATCTCCGGGAACGGTTCGGTCGGGATCCGGCTGTACGGGACGACGAACTCGGTCGTCGTGAACAATCGAATCGGACTGGCGACGGACGGGACGACGGTGCGGGCGAACAACGGG
Source organism: Candidatus Uhrbacteria bacterium (assembly GCA_903843045.1). Taxonomy (GTDB): domain Bacteria; phylum Patescibacteriota; class Patescibacteriia; order UBA9934; family GWF2-40-263; genus YC12-FULL-57-11. Next base: position 18,087 of record CAIMOJ010000047.1, on the reverse strand, counting down.
GCGGCCGTCGCGCTGGAGTTTGGCGCGGAATCGAACGTAATCGGAGGGACTGCCGATGGATCCGGGAACGTGGCCGCGGCTCCGGACGCGAGCGACTGCTTCTTCGTGAACGACGACTCGGGAGACTTCAACTCGATCCGTGGCAACGACTGCAACGAGAGCGCGGCCGTGACCACGATCGTGGTCGAGGATCCGGCCAACGAGGGGATCGACGCTCCAGCCATCACGCTCTCGACCACGTCGCGCGTAAGCGGGACGGCCGTCGACGGTGACGTGGACCTGTTCGTGGACGGCGCCTACGCGACGTCGACCACGGCGGACGGCGGCGTCTGGTCGGTGGACATGGCCGTGGCGGGCGACTTCGTTTCCGCGTCCGTGACGAACGGGACCGACAGCACGTCGAGCACCTCCGCGCGCGCGGCGGTCGTTCCGGACGTGGCGGATCCGACGGTCGTTTCCCTCAGTCCGGCGGACGACGCCGACGACGTTGCGCGCGACGCCGACCTGACGATCGTCTTCGACGAGTCCGTCACCTTCGGCGGAGGCGACATCGTGATTCGGAAAGCGCAGAACGATTCCGTCTTCGAGACGATTCCCGCGAACGACGGGGATCGCGTTTCCGGCGTTGGGACGGCGACGATCGTCATCGATCCGTCGGAAGACCTTCGCTCGGGAACGGACTATTACGTGCAGATTGACGGAACGGCGTTTGAGGACCTTTCCGGGAACGCGTTCGTCGGGATCGCGGACAACACGTCCTGGTCGTTTTCCGCGTCGGGAAGCCGGGGCGGCGGAGGCGGCGGCGGATCCTCGTCCGCGACCTACGCGGTCAGCGTCAGTTCGCCCGCCGGCGGGGAGACGTTTTCCGCGGGCGAGACGCGGCAGGTTCGCTGGGCCGTCACGTCGAGCGCCATCGTGGGCTTCGTCAACGTGTCCTACTCGACGGACGGAATTTCCTACGTCCCGATCGCGACGAACGTTTCCAACGTCGGATCGTACGACTGGCACGTTCCGTCCGGGGTCAATTCGGCGTCCGTGACGGTCCGCGTCCAGGCAACCGACCTTGCCCTCGTGCTGGCGACGGGCGTTTCGCGCGCGTTCACGGTTGGAATCCCTCCGACGGGAGCAACCGAGCCGTTCTCCTGCGCATCGGCCGGCACGCCCGGATCGACCGCGTTCCCAGTAACTTACGACTATTTCCGCGGCGACTCGTTCGATACCGTGTACTATCTCAACGCGCGCGGCCAGCGCCGGCCGTTCCCGACCTCCCAGACGTATTTTTCCTGGACGCCCAGTTTTGACCGCATCCGACGGGTGATCGACGCGGTGCTCCCGTGCTACTCGATCGGAATCCCGGTTCTCCCGAGGCCCGGACGCGTGCTCGTAAAAATTGTCTCGGACTCGAACGTCTACGCGCTCGAGTCCGATCCGACGAACGTTGACGGGACGATCCTGCGGCTCGTTCCGGACGAGGCGACGGCCATCGCGGTCTACGGGTCCGACTGGGCCGACTACGTGATCGACGTGGATCCGACCCTCTTCCACCACTTTGTCGACGGAACCGCTATCGACGCGACGTACGTCGTCGACCTTTCGAAGATGAGGAAACGGGAGGATCTGAGATAGGCGGCGACCTCATCAGGCCGTGATCCGTTTCGGAAAAAGAACGCCAACGCGGCGTTCTTTTGGTATACTGCGTTCATATGCGCCATTGGCTGATGAAAACCGAGCCGTCGACGTATTCCTGGGACGACCTCGTCCGCGACACGCGGACGTCGTGGACGGGCGTGCGGAACTTTTTGGCTCGGAACGCGATGCGGGCGATGAAGGTCGGCGACCAGGTGTTCGTGTACCATTCGGGCGCGGAGAAGGCGATCAAGGGGATCGCGAAGGTCGTCCGCGAGGCGTATCCGGACGAGACGGCGACGGGCGCCCTTCGAGGAGCCTTAGGACGGTCCTCTGGGACCGGGGATTGGGTGGCGGTCGACGTCGCGGCGGTTCGTCCGCTCGGGCGGGACGTCACGCTCGGCGAGATCAGAAAGATCGCCGAGCTGAATCGGATGGTGCTGGTCGTCAATTCTCGGTTGTCCGTGCAACCCGTGACACCCGAGGAGTGGGATGCCATCTCAAGGGCGCAAGGCCGTCTTCGCTGACAATCGCCCATGCCTCGGGTACAATGACATCGGAATCAAAGTCAGTGGTCGCAAAGACCTATCGTTATGAGAGACCATTCGCCTTTTCAACCCCCCGAGCTTCCGACGCCGGAAGCGCGCAAGCAAAGCCAGTGGGCCGAGCGCCTTGCCGCCGCGCCGTTTCTTGACGTTCGCGACGGCGTCGCGCGCCTGAAAGCCGCGCGCATCGAACCGATGCGCCAGTGGGCTTCCAAGTTCCACAGTCCGTACGACCTTCCTATCGAGTATCCGGCCACCGAGGCGTACCTGGCGGCACTCATCGGCGACGCGGACGCGTTCGCGGCGTTTACGGAACTCGTATCGGACCGCGCCTGTCAGAACGAGGTGGCCCGGCTGTCCCCGCTGAACCGCAAAGACGTTCTGGCGTCCGCGAACCCGGTGATTCGGCACGACTTCGGGCGCGGACTGCCCGAGGGTGTCCGTCCCGCGTTTCCCGGAAGAAAACTGTTGTTCGTGGGCGGTGGCGGACGCGGACAGGACCTGCTTGGCCGTTACTATTCCCAGGGCGCGACCGCGGTGAACACGGACCCGCGCGCGTCCGGGTTCAAGCCGCCAGGCCAGGACGGCCCGGAGGTCGATCGGCGGGCGTGGTATAACGAGGATGCTGCCAGGGAGCTCGACGCGGATTTCGGCCGGTTCGACGCGGTGGTGATCCAGAACGTCTTCGACGGCGGTTCCGTCGACACGCCCGAGGCGGCGACGGAGATCCTGCGCGGCCTCGGCACGAGCCTGTCGGAGACGGGAATCGCCGTCGTCCAGATCGACGCGGTCGGCGCGGCCTGCCGCAAGGCGATCCTGTCCGAGCTCGAACGACAAGGTCTCGAGGAAGTCGCCAAGATCGAGGTTTCGGGAGGAAGCCGCGGAACGTGCGGCGTCTATGCGAGGAAGTCGCGACGCGAATTGCCGCGAACCGAGGTCGCCGACGCGTCGACGGTCGCCGACATGGACGAGCAGGCGATGTTTCTCCGCGAGGCGTTCGCGTCGAACCGTGCCAACGCGCTCGGGGGCGTGAACATGGAGATCAGGCGTCAGGGAAAGATCGTCGACGGCTTGCATCCCGACGAACGGCTGTCGACCGTCGAGGAACGCGCGAAGGCGGCGTATCGGCTGGAGAGGTACAAAGAATTGAAGGCGGAGTTTGAAAAAAATAATTCGTAAGCGAACCAGCTATGAACTGCCCAACCTGCGGAGGATCGATGACGCACGTAACGGGATATCCGAGCAAGGGGAAGGACGGCGGGGCATATAATGTGCATGAATACCAGTGTTCGAGCAACGACAAGAACTATGTCATCTGGTGGTCGCCGCAGGACACCGACGATTCCAGCGAGGAATAAGCCAATAAAAGATCCCGCGCGATTAATCGCGCAGGATCTTTTCTCTGTCGGCTAGCGGACGAACTCGACGACCTCGTCGAACGCGCGGCGCACCTTCGGCCGGCTGGCGGTTTCGTCGTCGCCGCGCTCGCCGACGGCGAGCATCGAGCATGCCGTCAGGTTCTGCGCGGACAGTCCGAGCAGCGCGTCCACTCCGGCCTGGTCGAACCCGCCCATCGGGCAGGAGTCGACGCCGAGCAGGGCGGCGGTCTCCACCATCATGCCGAGCGCGATGAACGTCTGCTCGCGCGCGTAGGCAAGGGCCTTCTCGGCGCTCATTCCCGCGACGTAACCGTCCACCATGTTTTTCAATCCGTCGAGCGAAGCGGCGTCGACCCCCTGGATCCGCGCCGTGCGCTCCACCAGCTCTCCGGCGAGAGCCGATACGTCCGTCCGGGCGGCCATGACCACGATATGGGCCGCGTCGGTCACCTTCGTCTGTCCGTAGCTCACGGCGCGGAGCTTCGCGCGAAGCTCCGGATTCTCCACCACGAGGAACTTCCACGACTCGATCCCGAACGAGCTTGGGGCCAGTCGGCCCGCCTCCAGGATCGCGCGGAAGTTCTCGTCGGAAACGGACTTGGAGGGATCAAAGGTCTTTACCGCGTACCGCCAGTTCAGCGCGTCGATGACGTTTTGCATATCTTGAGAAAAATGCTATAAATAGCTCAGATTTAACTGATGGATTCCTGGCGTATGGTAGCAAAGTTCGTCAAAAGCGTCACGAGGGTCGATGATCTCCCGTTTGACGACAAGCCGCACGTGGCAATCGTGGGCCGGTCGAACGTGGGCAAGTCGTCCCTGATCAACCACCTGACGCAGCAGAAGTCGCTTGCCCACGTCAGCTCGTCGCCGGGCCGGACGCAGACCGTGAACCTGTTCGAGATCGACCGGGCGTACTATCTCGTCGACCTCCCGGGATACGGCTACGCGCGCAAGTCGCAGAAGATCCGCGTCGATTTCGCCGAGATGGTTCGGACATACGTTCGAAAGACGTCCCAGCTCCGACGCGTCCTCCTCATGATCGACGCCCGCCTCGGCCCGACCGACCTCGACCGCGACATGCTGCTGTTTCTGAAGACGCATCGCGTCCCGTTTACCATCGTCGCGAACAAGGTCGACAAGCTCTCGTCGCAGCAGCTGGCGACGCTCGTGGGCGGCCTCGCGGTCACCTATCCGACCGTTCCCGTCGTCACGCATTCCGTCGACTCGGCCAAGGATCGCAAAGGCGTCTGGGACGCGATATCGGCAGCGGCGTCGGTTCCTCCGACCGCGGACTAAAATCTTCAAGTGACGTATGGGCCTCCTCCTCGTCTCATTTCTCTCGGGTGTCCTCACCGTCCTCGCCCCGTGCGTTCTCCCGCTTCTTCCGATCATCGTCGGCGGGGCGGCGCAGGACGCGCGGCGGAGGAACCCGTTCGTCATCGCGGTCTCGCTTGCCGCGTCGATCGTCGCGTTCACGCTGCTGCTGAAGTTCAGCGCCGCGTTCGTGTCCGTCCCGCAGGCGGTGTGGATGTCCGTTTCCGGCGGGATGCTGATCGCTTTCGGGCTTGTCTCGCTGTTTCCGAGCGTGTGGGAAAAGATCAGCGGGCGATTTTCCTTGCAGAAGAATGCCGACGCCCTGCTTGACGGTTCGGCGAAGAGGTCCGGGTTCGCAGGCGACGTCCTCATCGGCTTCTCGCTTGGCCCGGTCTTCTCCAGCTGCTCGCCGACGTACTTTCTCATCCTCGCGACCGTCTTGCCGCAGAGCGTTCTCGTCGGGACGGTCTACCTTGTCGTTTACTCCGTCGGATTGTCCGCCGCGCTGCTGGCGATCAGTCTCGCGGGACAGCGATTGATCCGACGCGTCCGCTTCCTTGCGGATCCGAACGGATGGTTCAAGAAGGCAATCGGCGCGCTGTTCGTCGTCGTCGGGCTCGTCATCGCGACGGGCAGCGTCGTTCCCGTCGAGGTGTGGCTCGCGAATCACGGGTATCCGACCGTGACGGGACTCGAGCGATCGCTGCTCGAGCGATCGCCGCCCGCGTCGTCGGTTTCCTTGGGGCGCTACCATGAGATCGCCAGTCCCTCGGGCTTCGTCAATTCCGATCCCATCACGATCGGTCCGCTCATCGGAAAAAAGGTCGTGCTGATCGACTTCATGACGTACAGCTGCATCAACTGCATCCGCACCTTCCCGTACTTGGTCGGGTGGGACAAGAAGTATCGCGACCAAGGGCTCGAGATCATCGGGATTCACACGCCGGAGTTCTCGTTCGAAAAGGACATCGACAACGTCCGGGACGCGATGCGACGGTTTGGAATCACGTTTCCCGTCGTCCTCGACAACGATTACGGAACGTGGAACGCGTATGGCAACAAGTTCTGGCCGCGCAAATATCTGATCGATCTCCAGGGCAACATCGCGTATGACCACGTCGGGGAAGGGGGCGACGCTGAGACAGAGGCAAAGATTCGCGAGCTGCTCGGTCTCGATACGGATGTTCTGTCGATGCCAGAGCCGTTCTTCGCGTCTGGACCGACCAGTCCCGAGACGTACTTTGGATCCGGCCGCAATGCGTTTCTCGCGAACGGAAAGAAGGGGGTCTCCGGTCTTCAGACGTTTGTCCCGAACACGTCCGTGCCGTCGGGCGCGCTCGTTCTTGGCGGAGCGTGGAACATTCGCTCGGATGCCGCGGTAAGCACGGCGTCGGATGATCTCGTGAGGTATCGTTTCCAGGCAAAACAGGTTTATCTTGTCGCGAGCGCAACGACCCCGACCGCGATCGGAGTATCTGTCGACGGAATCGCTCGTGATTCCGTCGTGATTTCCGGCGATCGGCTCTATACGCTCCTGGGTGCCGAGACGGGCGTCGGGGACCATCTGCTGGAGCTGACGATCCCGGCGGAGGGCGTTTCCCTGTACACGTTCACCTTCGGCGCGGATTAACCATTCGCATCTTTCCCTCTATGGGCCTTCGCACATTCCGAATTGCAATTTCCTTCTGCGCCCTGCTTGCGGGCCGTGCGGCCATGGCCGCGCCGCTTCCGTTGGCGTTCCCTCCGCAAGCCGTTTCAGTCCGCGTTTCGGCCTATCCGGATTCTTCCGCGTGGCATGGCTCGCGGGAACCCGTTCGCGCGGAATGGAGCCTGGAGGCCGGCGTGACCGACGTTGCCACGGCCCTGAACCAGGCGATCCTGTTCGATCCGACGGTGGGGGAGGGCGCGATCGCGGGAAAGACGATTCAGGTTCCGTCGGACGGGATCTGGTACCTGCACGTCCGAGGCGGGAACGCGGCAGGATGGGGAGCAACCACGCACGTTCGGCTGGCGGTCGACACGGTTTCTCCCGCGCCGTTCGCTCTGACGGTCTCCCCGGCTCCCGTGACGGACAATCCGACCGTTTCCGTTTCCTATCGGACCGAGGACGATCTTTCTGGTCTCGCGACCTATGAGATTTTCGTCGACGGGGAGCTGCCCGTTCGGACGAAGGAGGAGACCTATTCGGTCGCGGGTCTTGCCGTTGGCGATCACGTCGTCCACGTGGACGCGGTCGATCTCGCGGGAAACCGCACGTCCGCGTCCTCCACGCTCAGGATCGTTCCCATCCCGTCGCCGACGCTCAATCCCGTCGCGGCGGACCTGTACGCGGGAGAGGGCGGCCTGGAGGTTGGCGGAACCGCGGGGCAGGGGACGCGCCTGTCCGTCTCGCTGGCGTCTCGTTCCGGACAGCCGATCGGAACCGCCACGGTCGCTCCGGGGGCCGACGGCTCATGGAGCGCGCGGTTCGACGAGCCGCTGAAGGCGGGCGACTACATTGTTTCCGTCGCGGCGGGCGATGACCGCGGGGCCGTAAGCCTTCCCGTGCGGATGGAACTGTCCGTTGCCAGCCGTCCGCTGTTCGTCTTCCGCGGAACGCAAATTTCCAGGTGGCAGTTTGACGTCGCCGTCGGCATTCTCGTCCTCCTTGGGTTCCTTGCGGGATGGGAGGTTCGCTGCCGCCAGAGGGCCGCGGCCGGCTGGTACGCGGACATTGCCCGCCGCGACGTGGCAACGGCATTCGACGAGATCCAGGCGGATGCCAGCGACCTTTCCGTCTGCGGGAAGCCGGGGAAGATGACGATCCGGGACATGGAAAACGTCGCGGGGGCGGGGAAGCGCCTGAGACAGCGCCTGCGGAGGTTCCGCCAGTACGTGATGGACAGCATCCGGGAAACGCGCGACTAGCCAGCGGCGGGTTCTTCGCAATGAAAAAACATCTCGCGAGGAGATGTTTTTCTTCTTCCTAGACCAGGAACGGATCCACTTTTTTGGCATTCAGGCGGTACGTGACCGTTCGTCCGTCCGGATTGCCGAAGACGAGCCGGTATTTTTTCAAGATACGAATCTGGTGGGAGATTTGCGATGGGGAAGCTCCGAGAATTCTGGCAAGTCCCGTAACGGTAAGGCCGGAAGGGGCGTTTTTGAGAAGAACGATGATTCGATAGCGGGTAAGGCCTCCGATGACGCGGATCATGGTGTGGCCCGACGTTACGGCCTCGCTCGACAGCAGTCTCTGGAGTTTTTCGGTGGAGGGAACGGTCACAGGATTTCTAGTAAAAAACAAGCGGGCATATCGTATGCTCATTTTCGAGCGCAGGCAAGACTGGCTGTGAATATCTTATGCGTAGAAATTCCGAGTCTTATCGGCTTTGTTGTGTCACTACACGCAATACGCCCCATCCTTAAACACGACGACCCCGGCATGCGTTTATGTTCAGGAACAGTTCTCAGGGACTTTAGTCCCGTCCGGGGGACGTTACGACCGGTAAAGCGTCTTGAGTTTTCGTCGGAGTCGGTCGTTCTCAACGAGCACGGCCGAGTCCGAAAATTGGTTGACTGATCCGGTAAGCGGACGAGCTCGTAATGCCGGATCCTTTATATGATCTTGTACCGCATGGGCAATCTCGTACGCGCCAATGACGCGGTACGGCCGCTCGTGGTATTGGCGAACCGTCGGGGACACGTGGCCTGTGAGTGACAGCCGGTTGTGCATCCGTACGGTCGCGGCATACGCTTTCGACAGCGCCTGTTCGCGTTCCTTCCAGGTTGACGCGGAAAGGACCGCCTCGAAAATCGGGTACGCGGATTTACCGCACCGTAGCTTCTTGAATGCCGCGCCGAACCACTTGCTGTACGGTACATACGCTTGCTCCATGAGAAAGCAGAGGCGCATAAGCGACTGGACGATTCTCGTCGCGATGATTTGGGACCCAAGCTCGTCCCCGGTTTCACCGGCGCGGCCGACGAACGCCTCTTCCTCCGCGATCTTTGCCCATTGCGACGCGATCAGGTACAGCCAGACATCGCGCGGATAATACCGGAACACCTCAAGCGCGAGTTCAAGGACGTGGCCGTCATCGCGAAAGATCGTCCCGCTTGTAACTCCGAGCAGCCGGTGCTCGTCGACGGTCAGCCAGTCCTCGACGGAAAGGTTCGTCGAACGGATCGTCAGATATTGCTTCAGGAACCCATTGACGGAATAGACATAGCGCGAACGAAGATCGCCCATCTCCTTCGTCGGACGAACGGAATAGCCGCGGTATGTTTCTGGCAGCTTGGTTCGCATTGCCGTCTCGACGTCCTTTCCGTGCGCGCGCAGGTCGGCCTCGGACAGGAAGACAAAGAATCTCGGCCGCCAGTCGTGGTCCGTCGATATCTCCGTGTCGAACCCGAGCACCTCGGAACCAGGTCCGATGAGCGCGGCGGAATAGCCGAGCCGCGGTAACGTCGATGCAAGGATCGGTTCGGCAACATCGTCAAAGAATTGTCCGCTGATCTTGCGTCCTCCAAGAAATTTTTTTGCCATATCGAGGCAAGTATACCGCAGGGTTGAAAATGCCGTTAGTCTCTGCTACGCTATTGTTATATGAAACCCGCCTCTCACAGCCTTCCATTGACGATCCTGCGCGAAGGAGACCAATTTGTCGCGTACTCTCCCGCGCTCGACCTGTCGTCGGTTGGGTCGTCCGAATCGGATGCGCGGCGCATGTTTGCCGAGGCGGCCGAGGCGTTCCTTGAGGAAATCGTGGCGATGGGGACGGTCGAGTCGGTGCTCAAGGATTTGGGCTGGACGAAGCTGGCCGGAAAATTTCATCCGCCAGAAGTCGTGAGCCAGTCGATGGTCGGAATCTTCGTGCCGATGGCGGCCTAGACGCTATGGGTGACTTTGGATCCGTTTCATGGAAAGTGATGGACGCGTTTCTTCTGATCAACGGATGCTATCTGAAACGCACAAAAGGCGACCATCGCATCTATGTCCGCGCCGGACTATCACGGCCGCTCGTCGTTCCGCAATATGATCCGCTTCCGCCATTCGTCATTCTCAACAACCTGAGAGTCCTTGGCGTATCGAAGACGGAGTTTCTGAAGTTTCTTGGAAGATCGTGATGTATTTCTACACGCAGTAGGCGCCGTCCTTGAAAACCGTCACGCCATCGATCGTGACGGTTTTTACGTCGGCGAAGACGTCCACGTGGAAGCGGCTGGTGCGCTTCGGGAAGCCGGGCTTGGCGTAGATGGTGTGCTTGGCGCCGAGCGAGAGGTGGATGCCGCACATGCGCTCGTAGCTGCCGACGTCGCAAAGAAAACGATGACGCGTCAGGGCGCGGTTCATGCCGAAGCCGAGCTCGCGGACCCAGAGCTCTTCCTCGGTTTTGATCTGTTCGAGGATGGACAGGAACGACTCGGGCGCGTTCGGCGTCTCGACGATCTTGCCTTCCTTGATGACGACGAGCACGGGCTCTTCCGGGATCGTGACGCGGAAGTCCGCGCCGCCGAACGCGAATAATTTGACCGTCCCGTTTACGCCCGAGAGGTCGGCCGGCTCGGTGAACACCTCGCCGATGGGGAACTGCCCGCCGCGGTTTGTCATGCCAGAATAGTCGCCGATGTTCAGCTTGGCGGTCTCGAACGCGGTCTCGTAGACGAGCTCGGCGCCGTCGCACGACACGACGATGCGCTTCGCCGCGTCGATGAGCGCCTTGATCTTCGGGCCGACCGTCCGGTAATACGTCGCGTCGTAGGCGAGCGCGTCGACGTACGTTCGCACCTCATCGCCCACGATGCGGGCTACGTGCGGGTGCTCGATCACCGCGAGGCCGCGCTTGAACAGCTCGATGCGGAATCGGAATTCGTTGAGCCGGAAGCTGGTCGACTGGACCATGACGACGAGGTCGCCTGGGGACATCGCGTCCATCGCGGCGCGGACCGCGTCGGGAGTGGTCGACAGAAAGTCGAGGAGCGTCGCGTCCGGAAGGACGGCGGCATACGCGTCCGTCAGCAGATTCGACAGCGGCGACTCGCGGTCGTACACGATAAGCGCCCGCGCGGGCGGCGCGTGGCCGATGGCGGTGAAGACGACGTCACGGAGATTTTGCTCGAGAATGGATTTCATGGCCGGAGGTTAGCTGTTTTTTGGAAGATCCACAAGCCCGGCGGTCACGAGCGTCCGCAAGGCACGGTCGAATTGCTGGAGGTCGTACGAATATCGGAGCAGATCGAGATCGACCGAGAGGGATCCGCGATAGGGAAACGCCTCGTTCGATTCGGTGTACGACGGACCGCCGGACGGTCGCAGGTCGGCGTACGACGTTTCCCAGACGTCGCAAAGCGCGTCATACAGGGCCGCGGCGGACTTATTTCCACGCATCGTCTTGTACTCCTGCGATTGCGATCCCGACAGGTACCAGGGCGTCGCGTCGAATCCGATCGTCGTCTCCTTCGGTTTCGAACCGACCTCGCGCTCGAAGTGGTCGGCGACGGACTTCGCGGACGGTCTGTCCGCGAACCACGCGATGGCGACGCGCCGGCCGTTTGAAAGGAGCGCCTGGACGTGAAAGCGGTTTCCGACGACGGAAGCTCGGTTGCCGAAGACGGCGATTGCCGGAACGTTCGCGACATAAAACCCGCGGACGTCGGCCTTTGTCAGTCGACGACGGAACATCGGAAACTCGCCCCGCGCCGTGTGCCAGGCGCCGTTCTCAATCCATGACTTCCGGTCGGACTGGACCATCGCGACGCCGCAGGCAAGGAAAACGATCGGAACGAGGAGGAAGCCTCCCCACAGCATCAAGTCAAACGGTTCGGTGGATAACCCGCCGTTGGCCCGTCGATGTTGGAGTTCCGAGACAAAGACGGATAGAAATCCGAGTCCGAACAGAAGAAACATCGGGCCATAGAGGAGCCGGGCCCAGCCGAGAGGGGAATAGCGGTAGATCGTCGTCGCGGGAATGTTCATACGGGCTCATCTTACACGGCGAACGGCCTGTTCGCCCAGGCGTGGATGATGGTAGACTCTCTTTGTATGATCACAAAGCAACAATCGGCGCTCGTCGCCGCGGCAGTCGTCGTCGGCATCGCAGGCGGACTTCTCGTTATGCGCGTTCTGTATCTCGAAAAAATGTCCGGGTCACGCCCGTCGGTCCCTCGCCCGCCGATCTCGTCATCGCGGCCGAATCCGACGTCGCCGACGCCGTCGACTTCGGGCTCTCCCGTGACGGAAACGACGACCGAGACGCCGACCTCTCCGGCCACGCCAAAGCATTCGGGCGACGCGCCGCTGTACGTCACGACGATGACCCACATGGAGGAGGACTTCAAGGACGACACGGACAAAAATCTTTTTGAGCGTCACGTGGCAAACATGCGCTGGGCCATGGACCTGTTCGATGAGTACGGCGCGAAGCTTACGTTCGAGAGCGAGCAGCCGTTTGCGAAGGCGAACACGGTGTGGGGAACGAATATTCTGAAAGAGGTCATCGACCGCGGCCATGGCGTCGGGACGCACGCGGGATTCGGTGCGACGAAGGGCACGACACTGACTGTCGCGGAGCTGACCGCCAAGTTTAAGGAAAACAAGGCGCTCGTGGACGGTCTCGTCGGCGCCGAGAACAATCGTGGCGTTTCTGGCGGAACGGGGCCGACCGACTGGATCCTGGCCGAGCACGCGGCCGGGTTCGAATATACGGATGCCGTCACCGGGTTCGGGTATCTGTCGATGCCCGCCTCGGCGCGTCCGGACACCTGGACGAACGCGTACATCCTGAAGACGGGATTTCACGATCCGATCCCGCCGGAGTTCGCGGGCCGCCTGTATCCGATCCCGATGAAGGACGCCAAGGACCTCGTCCCGGACGCGGACGGCGTCGTGGTGAACATGAGCGGCGACATTGGCGAGCTGGCCAGCCTGTCCGAGGGCCGAATCAACTGTTCCCCGAATTGCGTCCTGGATTCCGCCGACGTCACGGCGGTGCTCGACGCGATTAAGCAGGCGGATTCCATCCGCGACCGGAGCCGCGTGGCACGCGTGAACGTGCACGTCCCGATGGAGCTGCTCGACAAGAAGAACGAGACGGTTCTCCGCCAGCTGCTCGCGGGAATCAGGGTTTACGTCGACAAGGGGTCGGCGACGTGGGCGACGCAGCTCGGTTCGTACGAGGGGTATCGATCGTGGTAAACTGGTCAGATATGAAATACCCCGTTGCCATCGCCGCGTTCGGAGCGCTTCTGATCGGAATCGCCGCGGCGTTCTCCCTGAACGGTCCCGTCGCCGAGGCCCAGGCCAACACCCCGCCGACGGTCGTTTCGGTCGTCACGAGCAACACGCTCAACGGAACCACGGACAACTATCCGGGCGGGAGCGTCACGCCGATGGCGGGCGGAACGAAGACGATCTACCTGAACGGAATCGTCGAGGATCTCGATGGCGCCAGCATGATTACGAATGTGCGCGGTGTCTTTTATCGCAGCGGGGTCGGGAGCGGAAGCGCGTGCGCGGCGACCGGAATCGATTGTTTCGTTCGTCCGACCTGCGGTCTTTACGCCGGCGCAACCGCCTACCAGAAGGTTTATTCCTGCGAGATCGACATCAGTTATTACGCGGACTCAACCGACGCGTCCGGTCGATACCCATCGGAAAACTGGGTCGCGCACGTGGAAGTGACGGACGGGACGGACACGGCTCAGGACAGCTCCCTGACGAAGGAGATGAGTTCGATCCTCAGCCTCGTGGTTCCCGGAAACATCAACTTCGGAAACCATAGCATCGGCGACGTGACGACGGCGGGCAATAACGTGGAGGTAAGCATTTCGCAGTCGGGGAACGTGAACGCGGACGTGGAAATTTCCATGCCGTCCGGATTGGCTTGCGCGTCGGGGTCGATTCCACGGAGCAATTTCAAGTGGTCGTTGAGCGACGTTGGCTTTGGGAGCGGTTCCGCGAATGCGCTGACAGGCTCTCCTGTCGACACGAATCTTGACGTGGCGTATGGTACGGACGTGGCTCCGGCTCCGTCAAAAACACTGTACTTTAACGTATCCATTCCCGACTCAATCGGCGGATCCTGCACTGGCATGACGACAATCTCAGCTATTTCCCACTAATCCCTATGAAAAAGATCTCATCCTCCTACTTCCTTTACGGCGCCGCCGGCCTCGCGGTCGTGGCGCTCATCGCCCTTGTCGCAACGAACAGGGTCACGTCATCGGCCCCGTCGGATTATGACGGGTTCGCGCAGTGCCTCGCCGACAAGGGGGTGAAGATGTACGGTGCCTGGTGGTGCCCGCATTGCAAGGCTCAGAAGGAATTGTTCGGGAGCGCGTTCAAGAAGGTCGATTATGTCGAATGTTCGCCGAACCAGTCCAAGGAGATGAGCCAGGAGTGCAAGGATGCCGGAATCAAGGGATATCCGACCTGGGTTCTCGCCGACAGTTCGCAGCTTTCCGGGGAGCAGACGTTCGACACGCTGGCCGCGAAGTCCGGCTGCACGCTGCCTGGCGTGGATTCGGCCGCCGCTCCCGTGACGGATGCGTCGACCAAGTAGCGTATGGAACGCAAGCTCCTGCGCGTCATCATGGCATTCTCCGTCGTCGGCCTCGCGCTGTCGACGTACTCGCTCCTGCATCACGAGGCATTCGTTTCCGGGTCGCTCTGCACCTTCAACGCCACGTTCAACTGCGACATCGTGAACCGTGGTCCGTACTCGGAAATCGGCGGGGTTCCCGTCGCGCTGCTTGGGCTTTTCGGCTACGCGTTCATGCTTTCGGCAGCGGTCCTAAGGACGAGGCGACCGACGGACGCGTCGCTTCTGACCTTTCTGTTTCTTGCCTCGGGCGGCGCGGTCGCGTTCAGCCTCTACCTGACCGGCGTCGAGGCGTTCGTCCTGCACGCCTGGTGCATCGTCTGCGTCACGTCGCAGATCTCGATCCTGACGGTGTTTGTCTCAAGTTGTTTTCTGCGATTTGGAAAAAAGAAATCCCTGACCTAACCCCATGTCCCGTCCGTTCCTTCTAACCGTCGACGCGTTGCTCATCGCGCTTGTCATCGCGCTCTTTGGCATATTTCCCGCCGACCAGGTCGTGATCGTCGCCTATCTCGCGATTATCCTGTATCTGGTCGTCACGCGCCGGACGAACCTGTTTCTCCACTTCACGGTCGCGTCCACCATGGCCGCGCTCTGGGCGTTCCTTGGGCGTTCCGAGTATGGCTACAACCATCCGTTCCTCGTCGTCGACGGCGTGAACCTGTTCTCGCTGTTTGGATGGGCCGCCGGATTGTTCGCGTCGTATCTGCTGTTCTCCCACGAGGAGCACGTCTTCCGCCTGAAGGGGTTCGCGCGCCAGCTCGGACTGTTCCTTGTCATCTATTGGCCTCTCCTCGTTCTTGCCGAAACCGTTGCCTACCACGTTTTCGACATTCACAACCTTGCGTCCGCCGCATACGTCGGCCTCCCGATCTGCGACTGTCTTCACGCCCCTCGCTGGATGCAGGCGCTCTACTTCGCGATGGGCCCGATGTTCTTCGCGATCTGCTGGTCGCTGCGATTAGAAAATAGGTCAAAGGTCAAAAGTCAAAGGTCAAAGGGAAGGAGTTAATTTTTATGTACGTGTACCGGTGGCATCATCGGCGGGAATCACCGTCAGAACCACTTTGGTTCCTTTTTCGCCGCGAATGATGCGGACGGCTTTGCTGAGCGGCCAGTAGAGAATACTGACCGGTTCCGCCGCTCCTTGCGCAACGGCGATAATTTTATCACCGGGCTGGAGCCGTCCATCCTGCTCGGCCGGTCCGCCGGCGATGAGTTTTTCAATCTTCGCGGCTCCGTCTTCACTGCGCAGCGTCGCGCCGATTCCGACCAGCGAAAGGCTCATGTTAATGTCAAAATCCTCGACGCCGCGCGGGGAAAGGTAGTCGCTGTGCGGATCGTAGCTGCGGGTGAAGGCGCTCAGATAGCGCTGTAAAAGCGCCTCGCTGTCGAGATTACTTTCGATCATCAGTTGATATTGTTTATAGCGCTCGCGGACCGAATCGACCGGTGTAAGCACCTTGGCTGCTTTGGCTCCGGTAACGGCATTTGTGGTTTTCTGCGCTTCGTCGTCCACGCCGGACTGAACGGCTGCGAGCCGGGCAACGTAATCGTTCTTAACCTTTTTATGCCACAGATCGTTCCATTCCGCTTCATCAGTCGGCCACGGAGCCGTGTCGCGCTTCCAGCGGTAGGTTTCTTGAGTATCCAAGTCGAAACTATTATTGAGTAGCTGATTTACGTAAGCCACGCGGTTGGTAACCCTCTCCTTGAAGCGATCTAAAACCAGCTGTGCAAAGTCGGTTTTTCCGGATTTAACCATGTCGTCAAGATTGGTAGCCTGCAACTGGAATTCAGCGATGTCTGAGGCGAGGAAAAAGGAGTGGTCGTAGTCGAGAGAATCGATGAAAAGACTCAGTGCGTTAGTGGCGATTGTATCGTTGAATGCGTCGCGGTTGAGGTGAACGTGGGGTAACCGGTCGGCCACCCGCTCGGCGATCCGCCCGGACGGCAGAGAATCCTGCGGCGGCGCATTCGTAACGACGGCTGCGGATGCAGAAGTATCCGGCTTTCCGCATCCGGCCAGGGCGGCGGCGAGCAACAAGAGATATAGCGGGTATTTGCGCATAACTCCGCATAACGTACCACAACTGCCCGCCGGAACAAGCGCACGTTACAGGCTTTACCGAAGTTTATGGAGCCGACGGCTCACGGCAGCCGGACGTCAATTTTGTAGTACACGTTGGGCTCAGTAGACTGGTTAGTGAAACTGCCGCGCGTCCACGGAATATTGCTTTCCAAACATTGGAAGCCGGACAGCAGATTGGTTGTCCAGTAAACGGAATAGACCCGACCTGAAACCGTATTCCAGTGAAGCGTAGCGTGTGGTCCAAGTTGGTAAATAATACCGAATCGTTCGCTGGCATCCGCGGGATTAATTCCGATGATATAGGCCTCACGCACCGTATTGACGCCGTTAGAGCAGATGGTGTTTGGATTGGCGTTGGTGGGGCTGCCAAAATACTTCCTTTCCCACCAGTCCGGCAGGCCGTTGCCGTCTGCGTCAGAATCCGTCTCGTACTGCCATAACGCTGTCGGACGTCCGTTCCATTCGTCTGGAACCGGTGGCCAACCCGTTGCGCTCTCTAAGTGATAGATAGTTACATTGTAAGTTTCAATAAACGCCCAGTCATAGCCAATGGGGGCATTCCCGGTGAAATAGACTGCTGTCATGTTTGTACAATCAGAAAAAGCGCCCCCACCAATGCTGGTGTCGCTGTTAAGGATGGTGACGCTGGTTAAGTTAGTGCATCCCCAGAAAGACCAGTTGCCGATGCTGATAACGTTGCTAGGTATTGTGATGCTCACTAGATTTGTGCAATAGATAAATGCGAAAGCATCAATATTGGTAACACTATTGGGGATTGTAATATTACTGAAACTGCAACGTTCAAAGGCCATGTTTCCGATTCTGGTTACGCTATTTCCCATCACAACATTGGTTAAGCCGAAGCAGAGATAGAAGGCCATACCCTCGATGCTGATGCAACTATCGGGAATCGTGATGCTGGTCAGACCAGAAATGGCAAATGCATTAGGTCCGATATTGGTAACGCTGTTGGGCAATATCACACTCGTTAAGTTGGTACAAAAAAAGAAGGCTTCTTGGCCGATATTAGCCACATTGGTGCCAAATGTAACGTTGGTTAGACTGAGTGCGACAGAAAAGGCATCTTCGCCGATGTCGGTGACGCCATTGCCAATTGTGACGCTGGTCAGGCTTCGGTTATCGCAGAAGGCTCCTGCGCCAATGGT
The DNA here is from genome assembly GCA_903843045.1 of Candidatus Uhrbacteria bacterium. Classification (GTDB taxonomy): domain Bacteria; phylum Patescibacteriota; class Patescibacteriia; order UBA9934; family GWF2-40-263; genus YC12-FULL-57-11. Next base: position 381 of record CAIMOJ010000047.1, on the reverse strand, counting down.
TATAACGCTGTCGGGGATTGTGATGTTGGTGAAGCTGCATCCTGCAAACGCGGAGTTTCCGATATTAGTAACGCTGTTTGGAATAGAGACACCTATCATCCAAAACAGACAACTGCTAGAATTCTCCCATGATGCATAATCCCCAATGCTGGTGACGGGCAGGCCGTCAATTGTATCTGGGATGACCGCAAAATAATTTTCGGGCATATTGCCGGCGTCACCGGTAATGGTGATTGTTCCGTTATTGGTTGTGTAGGTAAACGGCACGCTTGACCGGGTCGGAATCTGAAAGAATTCAGACTCCCAGCCTGTGGTGCCGTGCAGATAATAGACGTACGGATTGCTGCCGTAGTTTAGTACCGAGCCCCAACCAGCATCGGG
>CAIMOJ010000046.1 GCA_903843045.1 Candidatus Uhrbacteria bacterium | reverse complement strand
GAGGCGCAGATCGCGGATAACGAGGCGAACGGGAAGCGGGACATCAGCCTGATCCTCCAGCTGGCGAACCTGTACTACGAGACGGGCGACCTGCAGAAGGCTTCGGATACGTACAGGGACATCCTTCGCACCAACCCGACCGATCCGCCGGCGCTCGAGAACCTGGCTCAGGCGCAGATTGAGATGGGTGATTTCGTCGGCGCGAAGGCGTCGTTGATCAAGGTCTCGGATCTGGAGGCGTACGAGCCGACATACCTGAAGCTCGTCGATCTCATCAATGTGCACTTTCCGGAGGATGACGCGAAGATCCAAACGATTCTCGAGGCGGCCATCGCGAATCTCGGCCAGACTCCCGGTCTCCTGACCGCGCTTGGCGACTGGTACGCGGGCCACGGCCAGCTTGATGAGGCGATCTCGCACTACGAGGTGGCGCACACGTTGTCGCCGAAGGACACGTCGATTACGGAGACACTCAACAAGTTGAAGGCGGAACTGGCGAATGCAAAGACGAAGTAGCACGACGCAATTATGACAAACCAAAGACCGCGTAGAATCGTTGCGACCGTTCTGCTCGGTCTTTTCGTTTGTACACCTGTCTTTGCGCGTGTGCCGAACGATCCGCTTTATAACAAGCAGTGGTATCTCGACAAGATCGGCGCGCCGGCGGCGTGGGACATTGGGATCGGGACGCAGCAGACCGTCGTGGCCGTGCTTGACTCGGGCGTGGATCCGGATCATCCCGATCTCGTGGGAAACATCTGGGTGAACCCCGGGGAGATCGCGGGGAACGGGATCGACGACGACGGGAACGGGTACGTCGACGACGTGCACGGATGGGACTTCGTGGACGGCGACAACACGCCGGAGCCGGACGTGAGCGACGCCTCCACCGTGGACGGCGTGGCGCACGGGACGGTCGTGGCGGGGGTCATTGGCGCGGTGGGGAACAATGGCGAGGGAATCTCGGGCGTTTCTTGGCAGACGCGGATCATGCCGCTTCGGATTCTGGACGACTATGGCTCGGGCGACTCGGGGAAGGCACGCGAGGCGATCGCGTACGCCGTCAAAAATGGCGCGAACGTGATCAACCTGTCGTTTACCGGGTTTGACGCGGACAAGGCGCTTCAGAGCGATATCCATAACGCGTTCGACGCGGGCGTCTCCGTGGTCGCGGCAGTGGGGAACGACAACCACGGGGGATTGAACCTCGATGATACGCCGGTATACCCGGTGTGCTTTGGCGAGGGGGGCGACGACTGGGTCATTGGGGTCGCGGCGACGACGGAGGGGGATACCAAGGCGGATTTTTCAAACTACGGATCAAACTGCACCGACATTTCCGCGCCGGGCGTGGACGTGTTTGGGACGATGTACCAAAACGACGCGTGGATCGATTTTCCATCGTACTACGAGGGCGGATGGGCCGGAACGTCGGTCGCGTCCCCGATCGTCGCGGGAGCCGTCGCGCTTTTGAAGTCCGCGTACCCGTCGCTGACCCCGTCGCTTATCCGAACCATTCTCCAGCTCTCCGTCGATCCGCTGAGAGAGAAGGGGACCGACGCGGTCGGAAAGCTGGGTCCGGGTCGTCTCAACGTCGGCCGAGCCATGCAAATCGCGCCCTCGTTCGCGGCGACCGCCGCCTCGTCCACGCTCCCCTCTCCTTCAAAAGGAGAGGGCCAGGGTGAGGTCTACGCCCCTGTCCGCCCAACCCCAACTCCCTCTCATAACATTGTCACAGCTACCGCGACCCCTGGTCTCCCTCCGACTGTCCGCGTCTTCACGCGCGACGGCGCGCTCGTCACCCAGTTCGACGCCTTCGCCCCGACCTTTCTCGGCGGCGTCCGCGTGGCGGTGGGCGACGTGGACGGCGACGGGAAGGACGACATCGTGACCGTCCCGGCCCCGGGCGGCGGCCCGCAGGTCCGCGTCTTCGGAATGGACGGAAAATTCAAGTCGCAATTCTTCGCGTTCGAGACGACGAGCCGCACGGGATTGAACGTCGCGACCGGCGACGTGAATGGCGACGGAACGGAGGAAATCGTCGTCGGCGAGGACGCCAAGGGCCAGGGCCGCGTCCGCACGTTCATGATGGACGGCGCACAGGTTTCCGAGCTCAAGCCGTTCGAGTTCTCAGGGACTTTCGTCCCGTCGGGTTCCGTCCGCGTCTCAACCGGCGACGTCGACGGCGACGGCAACGACGAGATCATTGCGTCTCGCGGCGCCGGATTCGGCCCGGAGGTTCGCGTTCTTTCTGCGACCGGGGCGACGATTGGGACCGTTCTCGCGAAGTTCGACGCCTATGCCCCGACGTACGGCAGCGGCGTCTATGTCTCTGCGGGCGATTTGAATGGAGACGGGATCGACGAGATCGTCACCGGAACGGACGCGGGGGGCGGACCCCAGGTTCGCGTCTTCACAGGGATGGGAAGGGTCGTCGGGTCGTTCTTCGCCTATGACTCGTTGTTCCGAGGAGGCGTCCGCGTGACCGTCGCGAATCTCGATGGGGGAGTCGCGCAAATCGTTACGGTTCCGGGTCCGGGCGGAGGCCCCCAGGTTCGGACCTTCGATCTCACCGGAAAGGTCCTCGGTGGATTCTTTGCTGGCGCCGAGTCGGATCGTAACGGCCTGTCCGTCGCGGGATGGTCGCCATAACGTATGTCCGAGCACGAAACGACAATCGAGCCAGTCGTTCCCATCGAGATGCCGACCGTCGTTGAGGTTCGCGAGAACGCGAAGGTCACGGAGTCCGTCGAGGCCGTAACCCCGGAATCGGCCCAGGCCACGGCCGAGCAATCCGTAACGGATCGCGCGGCGGACACGCTGGCCCGGCTCGACGAGATGGAGCGCGACTGCGACGCGGCCGGAACGCCCGAGGCGAAGGCGCTGGCATCCGATTTGCGCGCCCTTGGCGACGAGGCGAAGGGCCTGGCGCTCGAGGCTCTCCTGCGATTGCGTGAGTGCGTTCGCAAGCCGCCGGCGGACGCGGAGGCGATTCGGGAGATGTTCGAGGCGAACGGGGTCGCGGCGCGCGTCGTCGACGTTCCGGGCGGGGTCGAGTTTCAGAGGGCGATCATCCTTTCGAAGAACAGAGCGTCCACTGAGCCGCTCGTTCGCGTCTATCGCGGGGTCCACCGGATGGACGAGACGCTCCTGCGCCAGGTTCCGTACGCGCTTCGCTCGCGGGACGCTCGAGAGCTTGGCCCCGTCCGCATCCTGGAAGGGGCCCGCGAGCAGGCGCTGGCGCTGGCCGACCGTCCGACGCATGAGAACCTGATGCGGTACGTGGATGTCGTCTGGCCGGAGCTGCACGACACGGAGATCGAGCGGTTCAACGAGAGCCTCGAGGACATTGAAAATTACGTTCTGGAAGGTCAGTCGCTGCGCATCAACCTCGCGCACAAGACCTTCGGCTTCGCGGGCGGGGCATACGCGGACACGGGCATTCCGCCCTACCTTTCCGCCTCCGGGGACCTTTCCGAAGCGGCGGCGTACGGCCGAGCGGGAATCATGGTCCTGGACGTTCCCGTCTCAAAGATCGAGGCGCTGTTCGGTCGCGCGAAGGGCGAGGTGGTGATCAAGGGCGAGATCGACCCGTCGCACATCACGGCGATCCTTCCGCGCGGATACTCCTCGCCCGACTGGAAAACGGAGGACGTGTCCGCCGACGCGGGGCGCGCGGTCGACGCGGTCGTTCGGGAGGCGCGCGTCCCGGTGCTGTCAGAGGAGGAGGCCGCGAAGTCATTTCGAGAAATTTCCCTCGCGGACCGCGCCGAGGACCGTGCCAACCATGGCGCGGACGTGCTCTCCATCCAGACGAGGCGCGCCGAGCTCGTACGCCAGCGGTTCGGGTTCCTTGGCATTTCGAAGGAGGACGTGAAGGCTCTGATGCGCGACGAGTCCGTCGACGCGTATACCGCCGCGAAGCGAGCCGCCTACGATCGTCTCGCGGACCGGTTCGAGAAGGCCGATCCGAGGCGAAATCGCAAGTCCGCGCTTGAGGAACGCTACGTGTTCGAGGAAAAATTCGACATGGACACGCTCGCGACCGCGCGGTTCCACTACGTTCGCGCCAACGTCTCGGACGGGATGCTTGCGAAGCTTCGGAAGCTCGTGGAACACCACGAGCGCCTGGCGCGATAATCGTGTATACTCCTTCCATATGGCCGAACTCACATTCGAAAAGAAGAACATCCTCGTCACCGGCGGGGCCGGGTTCATTGGGTCGCATTTGTGCGAGCGGCTCATTCGCGAAGGGAACCGCGTGATCTGCGTCGACAACCTGTCGACGGGGGGCGTGCACAACATCGACTCGCTGTTGCCGAACTCGAACTTTCAGTTCCTACGCCTCGATATCAACGATCCGATCGACTTGGAGAACTACGCGGAGCTCGCGGCGTTCAAGCTGCCGTTCCAGGGGATCCAGGAAATCTACCACCTTGCCTGTCCGACCTCGGTGAAGGACTTCGACCAGTACAAGATCCAGACGCTGCTTGCCAACTCGACGGGAAACTATCGCGTGCTTGAACTGGCGCGAAAGTATCGCGCGCGGATCCTGTTCGCGTCGAGCGCGGTCGTTTACGGAACGCGCGACAAGGCGAACCCGTTCGTGGCGGAGGAATACGTCGGCGCGGGCAACGACCACCTGTCGCCGCGCGGATGCTATGACGAGGGAAAGCGGTTCTCGGAGACGATGTTCTCGACGTATCGCCAGGTGCACGCGCTCGAGGTAAAGATCGCGCGCATCTTCCGGACGTACGGCCCGCGCATGCCGCTCGGAGACGGCCAGCTGATTCCCGACTTCGTGCTTTCCGCCATCGACGGACAGGACATCGTCGTGTACGGCGGCAAGCCGTTCCATACGTCGCTCATGTACGTCACCGACTGCGTGGACGGCCTCGTTCGCCTCATGAAGGCGCCGGCCGACCAGTGGCTCGTGAACCTTGGCAGCGACGTGGACCACGACATCGCGGACGTCGCGGAGATCATCCTGAAGACGGTCGGCACGAAGGTCGGCGTTCGCCACGACGCCCCGCTCATGTTCCTCTCCGAGCTCGCCCTTCCGCGCTGCGCCCGGGCCAAGGAGCTGGGCTGGCTCCCGCTCATCCGCCTCGAGGACGGCCTGCGCCATACGATTGACTACGTGAAGGCAAACAAGATACTGTTGACCACGTTGTGAAGATTATCGCTATCATCCCAGCGTTTAACGAGGAATCACGCATCGCCGCCGTCGTGCGCGATGCTTCTTCGTTCGTAAGCGGTGTCGTGGTGGTGGACGACTGTTCGCGCGACAATACCGCGAACGCGGCGCGATCCGCCGGCGCGACCGTGCTTCGCCATGCGATCAACCGGGGGCAGGGGGCCGCGTTGCAGACGGCCACGGAGTACGCGCTGAACCGGCTGGGCGCGGAAGTCGTCGTCCACTTTGACGCGGACGGGCAGATGCAGGGATGCGACATTCCGGCGATGGTCGAGCCGATTGAAACCGGCGCGGCCGACGTCGTCCTCGGGTCGCGGTTCCTCGGAAAGAAGACGAACATGCCGATGGCGCGTCGCGTCGTCAATCGCCTCGCCCAATGGTTTACCGTCGCCATCTCGGGGATCCGCCTGACCGACACGCACTGTGGCTTTCGCGCCCTGTCGCGCAAGGCTGCGCAGGAACTGACGATCACGCTCGACGGCATGGCGCACGCCTCGCAGATTCAAGACCTCATCGTCGTGAGGAGGCTTCGCTACGTCGAGCGTCCCGTGACGATCGTCTATTCCGCCGAGACGCTCGCGAAGAGCCCGTCGTCGATGCGCGCGTTTGCCATCGTGAAGGACATTCTCAAGGATAAGCTGATCACTCGCGTATGATTTTTCAAATCGTCCTCGTAACGTTCGCGCTGTTCGCGGCGACGCGCACGGTGAAGCAATTTCGCGCGCAGAAGGTAAGCCTGCATTGGCTGTTGGTTTGGAACGGCCTGTGGGCGGTCGTCATCGGCGTTGCCCTGTGGCCGACGAGCGCCGACTTTGTCGCGCATCTCGTCGGCATCGGCCGCGGCGCCGACCTGGCGCTGTACGTTTCCGTCGTCGTCCTCGCGTATGCCGTGTTCCGGCTGTTCGTGCGCCAGGAGGAGACCCAGCGCGACATCACGAAGCTCGTCCGAAAGATCGCGCTCCGGGACGTCGACGAATCCAAATAGTATGAAGCCCACCGTCGCGATCATCTATCTCGCGTACAACACCAGCGCCTATCTTGAGCGCGTTTTTTTGTCGGTCGAGCAACTCGACTATCCGAAGGAGGCCCTCCACCTGATCGTGGTCGACAACGCGTCGAGTGACGGGTCGGCGGACTGGATTCGCGAGAACGCGGTCCCGAAGTCCGAGAAGCAATTGCCGCGCGTCACGTTCTTCCCGTCCGCCGTGAACACGGGGTTCGCGGGAGGGAACAATCTCGGCATCGACCGCGCGCTCCTCGAGGGCGCCGACTACGTCTACCTCCTGAACGGCGACGCGAAGCTCGACCCTTCCGCGATCGCGGAGGCCGTCGCGATGGCGGAAGGGGACAAGACGATCGGCGCGGTCCAGTCGCTCGTCCGCCTTTGGCAGGACGAGGGCGCGCTGAACGCGACGGGCGGCAGCGTGCACTTTCTCGGATTCGGATTCGCGCGCGACAACGGTCGTCGCGCGTCCGCCGAGGACGTCGCGTCGCTCGACGGGACGGACATCGCGTATGCGTCCGGTGCCGCGGTCCTGTACCGCTCGTCGGTCCTCCGCGAGGTCGGTCTGCTCGAGGACTTCTATTTCATGTATCACGACGACCTCGAGCTCGGCTGGCGCATTCGTCTCGCGGGCTATCGCAACGTCCTCGCGACGCGCTCGGTCGCCTACCACCACTACGAGTTCCGCCGATCCATCAAGAAGCTCTACTGGATGGAACGCGCCCGCCTCCTCGTTTTCTTCTCGCATCTCAGGCCCGCGACGCTCATCATCCTGTCGCCGTTGCTCGTCGTCCTCGAACTCGCCCTCCTCGCCTTCGCCGCGAAGGGCGGCTGGCTCAGGGACAAGCTGTGCGTCTATCTCGACCTGCTGCGACCGACGACCTGGAAGCATGTCGCCGAGAAGCGGAAATTCTCCAGCCTGATTCGCAAGGTCTCCGACAAGGAAATCGTCCGCCACTGGACGGGAAGAATCGAGCATCAGGAGACAAGTAGCCCCATCGTCGACATCGTTGCGAATCCGGTTTTGTCCGCCGTCTGGCTCGTCCTTAAGCGCCTCGTATGAAGATCGCCCAGGTCGTCTGCACGTACCCGCCATACCGCGGAGGGATCGGCCACGTGGCTCACGAGTACACGGAGCGTCTTCGGGCGCGCGGGCAGAACGTCCACGTCTTCACCCCGCTGTACGGGCCCGTCGAAGGCGACCCCGAGTACGTTCATCGCGTTCCGTCCCCGCTGCACGTGGGGAACGCGGGCGTCGTTCCGTCTCTGTTCAAGCGGCTGTCCGGATTCGATATCGTCCACCTTCACTATCCGTTCTTCGGCGGCGCGGAACCGGCCATCGTCGGCAAGGCGCTGCGACCAGATCAGAAGCTCGTGATGACGTATCACCACGACCCGGTCGTGACCGGCATCCGCGCGATGGTCTACGAGGCGCACCGCAAGCTGATCTTCCCCTGGCTCGTGAACCGCGCCGACAAGATTCTCGTCTCGTCGCACGAGTACGCCGAGACCTCGGACCTCAAGGACGTGCAGGGCGCGCTCGATCGCGTCGAAGTTCTGCCGTTCGGAATCGATCTCGAACGGTTCCACCCCAGCCCCGAGAAGGCAAACAAGGTCCCCGTCTTCCTCTTCGTCGGAGGACTTGACGCGGCGCACCACTTCAAGGGACTGCCCGTCCTCATCGACGCGCTCGGCGGATTGCGCGACTACGCGTGGAGCTGCGTCATCGTCGGCGACGGCGGCCTGCGTCCCAATTACGAGGCAACGGTTGTGGCGGCCGGGCTCGGCGATCGGATCCGGTTCGCCGGGAACGTCTCCGCCGAGGATCTTCCGGGATATTATCGCTCCGCCGACATCCACTGCTTCCCGTCGACCGAGCGCGCCGAAGCGTTCGGCATCGTCGCCCTCGAGGCCGCGGCGAGCGGAATCCCATGCATCGCCTCCGACTTGCCGGGAGTGCGCGGCGTGGTGCTGAACGGCGAGACGGGCCTGCTCGTTCCTCCTGGGAACGTCGAGGAATTGCGCAAGGCGATGCTGCTCCTTCTGGAACAGGTTGATCTGCGACACCGTCTCGGCACATCCGCGCGGCACCGGGCCGAGGCGGAGTTCGCGTGGGATCCGCTGATGAGCAGGTTGGAAAATATCTACACGGCGCTGACGCGTCCTCAATAATATTCTATGAAATCTGTCGCATTGTTTGTGGCCGGGCTGATCGTGGGAGGAATCGTCGTCTCGATCGTGACTGTCTCGCGAGTGGAAGTCGTTCCGACCGTCGCCCAGCCGGTCGCGGTCGTTTCGGAGATCGCCGGCGCCGTTCGTTATAACTGCGAGCTGAGCGGCGGAGTCGTCGAGAACGGGGCATGCGTTTGTTCCATTGAGGAATTTCAGACTCAGGACCAGGTGTACGACAAGACGACGGGGTTCTGTCAGTCGACGATTGGCGGACCGGCCGGGGACGCGTTCGCGGCGTCGATCGGACTGCCCCGCGGAGCGTATGCGTTCTGGAACAATATCGTGATTGGGCTGTGCGAGAAGAGTGGCGGGTACGTTTCCGGCGCGTCCTGCCAATGTTCGACGGGAACCAGTTACGACAAGGTGACCGGAACGTGTCATTCGTAATATCGTTTGAACCTTTGTGAAAATTGGCATCGTCTCAAATCTCTACCCTCCGGTCGTCCGCGGAGGGGCCGAGCAGATCGCGAAGCGGATCGCGCTTGAGCTGCATGCGAAGGGGCATGACGTGTTTGTCGTCTCGACGCAGAGGGACGGGTCGTTCGCGCCGCGCATGACCGAGTCGAACATCGAGCGCGTGTACCGCTTCCGTCCGATGAACCTGTACCATTCGCTCGACGACCACCGGCACGCGTTTCCGGTCCGTCTCGCCTGGCATCTGGTCGACCTGTTCGCGACCCACCCGATGCGCGCGCTCGGCGCCGTCCTCGACAAGGAGAAGCCCGACGTCGTCCTCACGCACAACCTGAAGGGGTTCGGCATGCGGGGCGTCGAGGCGATTCGCTCGCGCGGGATCCGTCACGTCCATACGCTCCACGACGTCCAGCTCGCGATTCCGAGCGGGCTGATGATCTACGGCCAGGAGAAGAGCTGGATGAACGACTCTCCGCCGCAGCGATGGTATGCGCGACAGATGCAGCGCGTCGTCGGGTCGCCGACCGTGGTCGTATCGCCGTCGAAATTTCTCGCGGACTTTTACACGTCGCGCGGATTCTTTCCGGACAGTCGCGTCGAAATTCTCCCGAACCCGGCGCCCGCCATCCAGCCTCCGCCGCGCACCGAGCGCAAGCCGGGATCGCTCCGACTGCTGTTCGCGGGACAGCTTGAGACGCACAAGGGAATCCAGTTTCTTTTGCGCGCGCTGAACAATCTCGACGTCCCGTTCGAGCTCCATGTGGCCGGGGAAGGAACGCTCACGTCGTTCGTGAACGGCTGGGCGAACCGCGACTCGCGCGTGGTCTACCACGGCTTCTGCTCACTCGACAACCTCGTGAAGCTGTTCCTCATTTCCGACGCGGTCGTGGTCCCGTCGCTCTGCTACGAGAACTCGCCCACGGTCATCTACGAGGCGTTCAAGACCGGCGTCCCGGTTATCGCGGCCAACATCGGCGGCGTCGGCGAGCTGGTTCACGACGGCGAGAACGGGTACCTGTTCCGTCCGGGGGACGCGGACGGGTTGCGGGAGGCCCTGCGGAAGCTGGCGACGGGGGAGGGGAAGTTCTGGGAAAGGCAGGAGGAAATTCGCAAGACCGTCGACGGGTTCTCTCTGCCGGGGTACGTGGCGCGGTTGGAGGGACTGATGCGGGAATAGACCGCTCGCAGCGAAGATTCCTTGAAAACGAACTGTCCAACATACATCACAGCTGCAAGGTAAGTTGGACTGTCCAAGATACATCGCAGCTGTGATGTAAGTTGGACAGCGTAAAAAACACCCCCCTATGGGACGAGGACTCGGAGAACGAACGGTCACCGCGAAGCTCTTCGGCGAGCTGCTTGATTCGCTCGATGACATGTGGACGACCGTCTATCACCCAGTCGGCGTCGCATGGGCTGGCGGAAGTGCCCCAGGATATTTGGAATCTCAGGAGCGGCGCCTGGAGCGCCTGCGACAGATCGCGCTCAAGTCCCTGAAGGACCGCGAGTACATCCGTCTTCGCAAGCAGGGCGACGCGATTCTCTTCAAACTGACTGAGAAGGGAATCGTCGAGGCGCTCAAGCGCTCCGTCATCAACGGGACGGAGTTGCTCGACGGCAACCAATTCTGCTACGTCAGCTTCGACGTTCCGCACCGTCTCGACGACGTGCGCAATGCCGTCCGCGGATTGCTTCGTCGCGCAGGATTCACGATGGTCCACTACAGCCTCTGGTTTTCTTCACGCGACGTCGTCGACGACCTCGTTTGCCTCATAAACTACTTCGACGCCGACGAGTGGGTCCACGTCTTCGTCGGAACCCCGAAGTCCCGCCTCGCACGGGTCGACCGCAGCAAGCGCATGAAGCGCGCGAAAAAACGAGCTCCCTAATCGGGGGCTCGTTTTGAAGTTATGTCCTGACGATTTCCTCCATCAATTCCGGAAGCTCCGGGATGAGAAAGCTGAAGTGTCCGCGGTCCTCAAGTCGAATCGTCCTGGCGTCCAGAACCTTTTCGTACATGTTCACCGCCCGCAGGATGAAGTCCCAGTCATTGGACACGAGGACAACGACTCGATCGCGGATCTGTTCCGTGAGGGCTGGCGTGATGGGGAACGCATAGCTCTCTTCCTCGTTTGGGAACAGTTTCTCCGGTTCGTCGCGGTCCATCTTTGGCGCTCCTGGCGCAACGAGGATGAAGCGCTATACCTTCTTTCCCGTCTCTCCGAGGTAGCGCAGCAGGGCGTATCCTCCCTGGCTCCATCCGACCAGCGTCGTACCTTCGTCGATTCGAACCCGATCGAGCTCGCACTTCCATTCCGACCATGCGGATTTCCATACGTCGCGGATCACCGGGCAGTCGGCCTCGTATCCGCGCTTGATCAGCTCGCGCTTCGTCCGTCCCATCCAGTTTCCCTCGTTGTTCGGGTCGCAAAGCGGAAGGTCGGCGATGAGCGTGCCATCGATCCGCTCGGGAAACCTTCCGTGAAGCAGCACGACGTTTTCTCGGGCTCGGTCCATAGGTTACATCTGCTTGTTCCCCACGAACGCCTTCAAAATCTCGAGCGGGACGGTGAACACGACCGTGTTCGACTGATCGGAGGAGATGTCGTTGATCGTGTTCAGCGTGCGGAGGTGGAGGGCGCCCGGGGACTGCGACAATACGGTCGCGGCCTTGGAGAGGTTCTCGGCGGCGGCGACTTCGCCCTCGGAGCTGATGATGACGGCTCGGCGCTCGCGCTCGGCCTCGGCCTGCTTGCCGATGGTGCGGACCATGTCAGGCGGCAGGTTGATGTCCTTCAGCTCGACCGCGGTCACTTCCACGCCCCAGCCGAGCGTGGCCTCGTCGACGATCTTTTCGATCTTGTCGGAGATGACCATGCGCTGCGAGAGCAGCTCGTCGAGCGTCACCTCGCCGACGATGTTGCGCATCGTCGTCTGCGCGAGCTGCAGCACCGCGTAGCCGAAGTTTTCAACCTCGAGCACGGCCTTCGACGAGTCGACCACCTTGTAGTAGATCACCGCGTTGATTTTCGCGGACACGTTGTCCTTCGTGATCGCGTCCTGCGCCGGGACGTCGACGGCCTTCAGGCGGAGGTCGACCTTGCGCATGCTCTGGAATACCGGCCATACGATGCGCCATCCCGGATCCACCATGCTGGAAAACTTTCCCATGGTGAACTTTACCCCGCGCTCATACTGGTTGACCTGCTTGATGGACGCGACGAGCAGGATGGCGAGTGGAAATCCGAACGTGGTAACGAGGCCGAACAGTACCGCGAAGAATGTTTCAATCATATGGCTGGTATTTAAACACGTGCACCGACGCGTTGTCGAGCGCCCACCAGGAAGCGGCATTCTGCTTGGCCGTTTCGACGATTCTTGGCGCTTCCCACCAGTACTGGTTCACGACGAAATAGACGGTTCTCGCGACTGGCTGCGTGCACTCCGGGCTTGCCGAGCAGCGCGCGTTCATGAGGTCGAGCGCGGCCTTCGCGGTCTCGACGCTTGGCTTCTCGTTCATCGCGAGGAACGACGAGTAGAGGTCTCCGCCGGTCGGGATCGGATAGAAGAACAGGTCGCCGTAGTAGCGCACGAACCCGAGCTCGCGGACGGCCGCGGCCGAGACGGTTTGGTTCGCAAGGACGACGTACGGGGTGCCCGCCGCGTCCTTCTCGATCGCGTGGACGGCGTCGACGTCCGCCTGGCTTACGTTGAACCCATGCCCGGCCTCGTAAGCGTCATTGCGCGGATAGGCAAGATAGAACGAGGCGGTCGCGAGCGCGGCGAGCAGGACGACGGTGGCGACGCGAAGCGAGACCGGGCCGGGGCGCACGCGGTTGATCCACGTGCCGACCGCGAGGATGACAAGCGGCGCGAGGAAGAACAGGATCATCGGGACGAGCCGCGCGGCGAAGTTCTGACGCTCATAGTCGATGAGGAACGAGAAGTCGACCGCGGTCGAGAGGATCGCCCAGTTCACGGCGAGCATCGCGGCCATGAGGACGAGGATACGGAGCGCGCCGCGCATCTGGCGGCGCGAGATCCAGTATCCGACGGCGGCGAGCGCGAGGAACAGGACGGTCGCATTCAGGCCGTAGAGATAGACGAAGTCGAGGAGGGGATTGAAGCGGTTGGAAAAAAAGACCGAGAGGTTGGACAGGGCGAACAGGTTTGAGAGGTTCGAAGGGTCGATGCCGGGCGTTCCCGTCGACCGCAGCGCGTTGGCGACGAAGGAGAGGGGGATCGCGACGCTGCCGGCGACGACGGTCGTCCAGAAGACCAGGTGCGAGAGGGCGCGGCCGCCGTTGCGTCGCGGGTCGGACGCGAGGAGGATCACGAATAGCATCGCGGGGATGCCCGCGATCGGGTGCGTGACGAGCGCGGCGAGGGCGGGGAGGGCGAGGGGCCAGACGCGCGGGGACTCGTCGCGCGCGAGGGTCGGGATCGCGGCGAGCACGAGGAGGAGGACCCAGAGGTTCGCGAGTCCCTGCGGGGTGGTGAGGATGAAGCTCGCGAGCGGGACGAGGAAGATCGCGGCGAGCGTGGCGGCGCCGGCGTTCTTGTCCTTGAGCAGATGCGTCGCGGCGCTGAACCAGGCGAGCGGGAGAAGCAGCGCGGCGAGCAGCGGGACCAGCAGCGCGTTCAGCGTCGCGATCGGAATCGAGAACGCCTGGTGGGCGAAGAGGATGAGGGCGTACTGGCCGACGTAGTAGAGGGGCTTCGGCGTGATGGTGCCGAACCGCGCGATGTGCTCCTCCGTGGCCAGGTGGATGAACGGGTCGAAGCCGAAGCCGAGCGGAAAGACGAGGTAGGCGGCGAGGAGAAAGACGCCGAGCGTCGCGGTCGTGAGGCTGATCGTGACGGCGCGCTCCTTTCCGTGGAAGAGGAGTCCCGCGAGGACGAGCGCGGAGAGTCCGAACGAGACGAGCGCGGCGGGAGGAACGCGTTCCCAGAGGGTTCGCACCGCGTCGGTCGTCGCCGCGTTGATGAGCAGCCACGCGGTCGAGGCAAGTCCGGCGACGACGAGCGAGGCCGCGATCCAGAACGCGGCGGGGACGCGATGGCGCGGTTCGGAAACGCCGTCGTGCGGACGCTGAAACCAACCGAGTTTGGATTTCGTCGAGAGCGCCCAGGCGATCGGTCCCGCCGTCATCGCGATGACGAGCGACACGTCGGTCGTCAGTTGCCAGACATAGTAGACGCCGGCTCCCGCGACCATGACCGCCGACAGCAGCATCCACGCGCCAACCCACGTCTGCGTCGGCCCGTGCTCGGTCGGCGCCACGAAGCGTCCGATCCAGCTTCCGAACGTGACGAGAAACGCCGCCAGCAGCGCGGCGCCAAGGATCGGGCTTTGCCATAGCGCGGCGTTCGCAAGCAGAAGCGCTAGGAAAATGACGGTAAAACTGATAGAGTGGATGCGAGAAAGAATCCCAAGCATAGTGCGGATATCCTACCATTTATGGCGTTCGAACGCGATCCAAACAAGCTGTTCCCACACGACCGCCTGCTCGCGGCAACGGTGATCCGCCTCGTTCCAGAGTTTGTCACCCCGAACGCGGTGACCTGGTTTCGGTTCGTTCTGACCCCGCTTGTCCTTTGGCTGCTCTATCGGGGCGACTTTGCCACCGGGGTTCCGCTTTTCGTCCTCCTCGCGTTCACGGACGCGCTCGACGGGTCCCTGGCCCGGGTGCGAAAGCAAATTACGGAGTGGGGCTCGCTGTATGACCCGATCGCAGACAAGCTCCTGATCAGCTCCGTGATTCTCCTCGTGGTTATCCGATACCTGAGCCCGACGATCGGGTTTTTGATCGTGGGACTCGAGCTGGCGCTTGTGATCGGCGGCGTGGTGCGGAGGCGCATGGGGTTCCGCGTGATGGCCAACGTGATCGGTAAGGCGAAGATGGTCACGCAGATCGTGGGAATCACCCTGCTGCTGGTCGCCGTCTGGACGGGAATTCCAGCCCTGATCCCGCTTTCCATCGCCATTCTCTCGCTTGCCATCGTGCTTGCCGTCGCGAGCCTGTTCACCTACGGCCTATGAAGAACGTCCATCCCCGCCTCGACAAGTGGATCATCGGCGCGTTCGTGGCGCTCGCGTTCCTGGGGTGCCTCGTGCTCCTGCGCGTCGGCGGAATCTACGTGTCGCCCGACGAGACGGCGAACGCCTTCTTCGCGAAGACCTTCGTGCGCGACGGGTCGCTGTCCGTCTACGAGCCGATGAACGCGGTTCTCGGGGACGCGCTTCATCCGCGCAGCATCGTGTCCGTCGCCGGTCGCCTCGTCCCCGGAAGCTTCATCGGCCTGCCCGTGATCTTCGGGGCGATTGCCGCGCTGGCCGGATACTGGTCCCTCCCGCTCCTGACGCCGTTGCTCGCCGCGCTCGCGGTTCTTGCCTGGTACGCCACGGTCAAAAAGATCTTCGACCGGGAGACCGCGCTCCTGTCCGCCGTCCTTCTCGCGATCCATCCGGCCTGGTGGTACTACTCCGCCCGCTCGTTCATGCCGAACGTCCCGTTCGTCGCGCTTCTGATCCTCGCGGCCTGCGTCCTCGTCGTTCGCCCCTCGCGCACCCAGCGCTTCGCCGTTGTCGACCCGGCCCTCGCCGGCGCCCTCGCGGGCCTTGCCCTCTTCATCCGTCCCTCCGAAGCCATCTGGCTCGCCCTTGCGACCGCCGCGGCCACGTTTCCCCTCCTCATGGGGAGGAGGGGGCAGGGGTGGGCGTCGCGCAAATCGATCGTCGCGTTCCTCGCCGGTCTCGCCGTCGCCCTCGTCCCGCTCTTCGCCTTCAATGCCGCCACCTACGGAAGCCCGCTCACGACCGGCTACACCGTCGTCGCGAACGCGGAGGCAGGCGGGACCGTCGCGACCGCGCCCGTCGTCACTCCGCCACTCCGCGACTCCGTCGCTCCATCGCCATTTTTCCCCTTCGGCCTCTCGCGGCACAACGTCAAGGTCAACCTTCTTTCCTACGGGTTCGAGCTGTTCTGGTGGCTGACGATTCTCGCGGCGATCGGATTCCCGCTCGCGTTTCCGAGGAAGTCGCTTGCCAAGGAGCACAACGCCGCGCGAAAATCCTATCTCGCCTTCGCGATCGTCGCGTCCGCGTATCTGGCACTGATGTACGGCAGCTGGACCTTCTTCGACAATCCCGATCCGACGCAGGTCACCATCGGCAACAGCCACGTGCGTTACTGGCTCCCGGCGTTCGTGCTCGTGACGCCGTTCTGCGCGCTCGGGATCCGCTGGATCTCCCGCCGCGCGATCACCGACCTCGCGCAGCGGATGGCGGCGGTCATCCTGGTCGTGCTCTGCCTCGGGCTGTCGGTTCGCGTCGCGTTCCTCTCGTCGCAGGACGGCATCGTCGCCGCCACGAACGGGCTCGCGGAATCGCGGGAGACGCGCGCGGCCGTCCTTGCGAACACGGAAAAGGACGCGGTCATCGTCGTCGACCGCGCGGACAAGCTGTTCTTCCCGTTCCGCCGCGTGCTCTATCCGTTGCGCGACGAGACGACGTACGCGCTGATGCCCCGCATCGCGCTCCGCGTTCCGCTCTACTACTACGGGATCACGCTGCCGCAGAAGGACGTCGACTGGCTGAACGCGGACAAGCTCGCGGGGCTCGGCCTTCGCATCGACGAGGTCCGGACGTTCGGAATCGAGACGCTGTATCGAATCACCCTGCGGGACTAAAGTCCCTATGAATTTTCTCATCCGACTCATCCAGCTGCTCATCGTCTCCGTCCCGGTCGCGCTGTTCGCCTGGTTGCTGAACCAGGAGCTGGTGCCCACCGGAACGTTTTCGGTTCGCCATGAGGTCGCGGACGCGTCGCCGTTCGTCGACCGCCTGCTGCCCGACAGCCGCGCGACCGCCAGCGGAACCGTCACGGACGACCCCGCGTTCTTCTTCGTCCATCCCCATCGCGCGTTCGATTCCGTCGACGCGGAAATCTGGTTCAAGAACGATAAGGCGCCCATCGTCGAGCTCGGCGCGCTCGGGAACGTCGAGGCGCAGGCGTACGATTTGCACCCGCTTCAAAACACGATGATCGACAATCTCGGCTGGATTCGGCTTGAGAAGGACGGGAAGGTGCTGCTGCAGCGTTCGCTGGCATACAGGTCGATCGATGATTTTCTCGCGAACCCTCCGCCGGTCTCGAAGGTGGCGACGTATCACGCCGACCTTGGCAGGCCGTTCGTCCTCGACGGGTATGTTCCGACGACCGACACGCAGTCCATCGCGGTGAGCCTGCGCGGGTCGCACGAACTGAAGACGTACGTGAAGGACGAGACGCTGTCGTACGACTTCTGGTACATGGACATGAATCGCGACGAGGGCGCGGACCCGGTGACGCTCGTGGTGACGAACGCGGACGGGCTGGCCGTCGGCGACGCCCGCGCCTCGGACGACGGGGACATCTCGGCGTCGTCGCAGGGGTCGGCCATGCGGCACGTCGCGCTCCGGATCCCGAGTCTTCCCGAAGGCGTTTACAAGGTACAGATGCAGGCGGACCGCGACGTGTTCTGGCGGACGATCTCGACGACGCAGCAGAAGATGGTGTTCCTGAACACGCTGTTCCTCGGCGACGAGGTCGGGTACAAGGATCACACGGAGCCGATTACCATGTGGACCGAGGCCAAGCACCTCTCGTTCGCGACCCGGCACGTCGAGGGACTGCAGACCGTGACGGACGCGCTGTCGTCCGCGGGGCCGCTCGTGATCGACGAGCCGTACAAGCGGTTCGAGATCGACGTCAACCAGTTCGGGGTTGTCCCGATCTCGACCGAGCGCGGCGACCTCGAGGTCACGGCCGACGGGCACGTCGCGTTCGATTGGAAGATGTACTTCAACCCCGACCCGGTGCGCCTCACCGACCAGACGAACCTCGACGCGCTCGGCGTCGACTACGTGTACGCGACGTACGTCTCGCCGAGGAAGGTCGGCGACTGGTACGTGGCGAGCGCGACGTTCGACGCGACGAAGATTGTCCTCGACAAGGGAGCTTGGAAGTTCGTCTTCTCCGTCCCCGGCATTCGCGCCGCGGGCGGGACGGTCACCGTGAAGTCGATCAACCTGACCATGCATCGCCAGCCTTTCTCACTCACCGACCTCTATGGCTTCGTGGCAGGAACGCATCGCTAAGACGGGATTCTTCACGAGCGCGATCTCGTACGTTTCCTTTTGGATCGTCGACGCCCTGCGCCCGGGCTTCGTCGCGCGCTATCTCTCGGTCCACCTCTTCCTCCTCGCCGCGATCGTCTTTGGCGCCTGGTGGACGGCGACGGTCCGCGAATACCGCGACTGGCCGTTCGTCCAATACGTCGCCGCCGCTGCCTTCGGAATCGTCCTCGCCTCGATCGCCTGGACTCTCGGCTCCGGCTTCGAATCGTATCGCCTGCTCGCCGTCCTCGCCGCCTTCGTCACGCCCGCGACCGTCCTAAGTCTTGTCCGCATCGTATGAACGAATCCTGGCAAACCCTCTCCGAAGAAATCCTCGACTCCAATACCTGGTGGTCGCACATCCTGCGACGATTCAGGACGCCGGACGGACACGAGGGCGAATACCATCTCGTTCGCAACGACGGCGCCGTTCTCATCGTCGCCCGCGACGAGGACGGACGATTCGTGATGATCAACGAGTACCGCTACGTCAACGACCGGATGTCCCTTTCCGTCGCCGCGGGTGGGATCGAGCCTGGCGAGACGCCGGAAGAGTCCGCGGCGCGCGAGCTCTCTGAGGAATCCGGATACGAGGCCGGGACGATTCTGAGCGTCGGCACGTGCGGATCCGCTCCCGCGATCGTAGACGAGACCCTCCATATTTTTTTCGCGACGGATCTTAAGAAGGTCGGCGAGCACGACGGGGAAGTGTCGGAGGTCCTATCCATGACCGCGTCCGAGATCGACGACGCCGTCCGCGACGGTCGCATTTGGGACAGCCACGCGATCGCTGCCTGGTATATGACCAAGTTGCATCTGGGCCTTTGATCGGGTAATCTTCCGACCATATGAAACTTCTCGTCACCGGCGGCTCCGGCTTCGTGGGATCGAACTTCATTCGGTTCATGCTTTCGACCTATCCCGACGTCTCAATCGTCAACCTCGACAAGTTGACGTATGCCGGAAACCCGGCCAATCTTGCCGACATTGAGAACGACCCGCGCTACCGGTTCGTGAAGGGCGACATCGCGGACGCGGCCATCGTCGAGTCGATCCTGTCCGAGGGAGGGTTCGACGCGATCATCAACTACGCGGCCGAGTCGCACGTCGACCGTTCGATCCTCGACCCGAAGGCGTTTCTCACGACCGCGGTGTTCGGGACGTACGCGCTGCTCGAGGCGACGCGGAAGTTCGCGATCCCGCGGTTCGTCCAGATCTCGACGGACGAGGTGTACGGCGCGATCATGGAAGGGGAGACGGAGGAGGACGCGCCGTTCGAGCCGCGCAGCCCGTACTCCGCGGCCAAGGCGGCGGCCGACCATCTCGTCGCGTCCTACTGGTCGACGTACCAGACCCCGGTGGTCATCACGCACGCGGCCAACATGTACGGCCCGTACCACTATCCGGAAAAGCTGTTCCCGCTGTTCATCACCAACCTGATCGAGGGAAAGAAGGTCCCGGTGTACGGCGACGGCATGCAGATTCGCGAGTGGCTCCACGCGGAGGATCACGCGCGCGCGATCGACGCGGTGCTGCGACGCGGCGTTCTCGGCGAGAGCTACAACATCGGGACCGGCGACCGCCTGCCGAACATTGAGATCACGAAGAAGCTCCTCGCCCTGCTCGGCAAGGACGAGGGCTCGATCGAGCACGTCAAGGACCGTCCGGGCCACGATCGACGCTACGCGCTTAACAGTCAGAAGATCCGCCGCGAGCTTGGATGGGAACCGACGATCGGGTTTGACGAGGGGCTGGCCGCGACCGTCGAGTGGTTCAAGGAGCATGAGGATTGGTGGAAGCCGATCAAGAGCGGGGAGTATCAAGCGTATTACGAAAAACAATATTTTAAGAGATAGAATAAGGTTCGACCCTATGAAAATCCTAATTTTCGGAGCCGGCTACGTCGGCAATCGCTGCAAGGACGCGTGGGGAGACGAGGCTGTTTTGTCGAAGGTCCACGTCTCGTCGAAGCAAGACGCGCTCGCGGAGATCGTCGCGAACCAGCCGGACGTCGTCTTGAACTGCGCGGGGGTGACGGGATCGCCGAACGTGGACTGGTGCGACTCGCATCAGCTGGAGACGATCATGGGCAACACGCTGATGCCGATCGCGCTCGCGGCGGCGTGCCAGGAGGCGAACGTCTATCTCCTCCACATGGGATCGGGTTGCATCTTCTACGGCGACTCGCCGCATGCCGACAAGCAGTGGCGCGAGGACGATTTCGGCAACCCGCTGCCGGCGTACTCGCGATCGAAGTGGGCCGCGGACCTCGCGCTCTCGACGCTGCCGAACGTGGGGATCGCGCGCATCCGCATGCCGATCGACCGCATTCCGGGACCGCGCAACCTCATCAACAAGGTGGCGGGATACAAGAAGGTCATCGACGTGGAGAACAGCGTCACGATCGTGGACGACATGATCGAGGTGTTCCACCAACTGATGGAAAAGAAGGCCCCGGGAATCTTCCACGTGACGAATCCGGGATCGATGCGACACCGTGACATGCTCAAGCTCTACGAGGAGCTGGTCGACCCGGCGCACACGAACGAGTGGATCGAGAACGACGAGCTCGTGAAGCTCGGCCTCGCGACGAAAGGACGTTCGAACAACATTCTCGCGTCGACGCGGCTCGCCGAGTTCGGGATCACGATGCGCCCGACGGCGGAGGCGCTGCGGGACACGATGGAAAAATACGCGGAGGCAAAGACGCGCGGGGCTTGACCCCCGCGTCTTTTTTTGGTACCGTTCCCGTCTCGCGCAAAGCCATGTCGGCCAGCCGAGATCACGCAGTCATGGCAATCCGTCGCTCGACGGATTCCAGGAGCAAACATGTACGAAGTCGTTCACCGCGAACCTCATCCGGATCGTCCGGGAGCCATTCTTACCGAGTCCGTCACGATCAGAGACATGGGCGGGCTTGCCGCCGGATCGCTTGCCGGAGTTCGATCCAAGTTCTCCGTTCAGTCGATGAACGAGACCCTCACGCGGCTCGAGACGGAGATCGCGGACGGATCCCTGAACGTCGGCGACTGGCGGAAGGGCGAGATCGAGATCGTCCGCCTGATCGGCATCGTCGCGAACCGCTTCTACGTGGAAGCCGAGTACGAGGTGCTCTTTCCGCCGCGGAAGGGACAGACATCTCCGAACCGCGGAACGTATCGGAACATCGTCTGGGTGTCCGGCGTCGACGCGGGAGCCGGCGCGTTGCCGCTCACCGCGGACGGGGGGATCGTTCTGACTCGTTCGTTCCGGCATGCGGTCCGGCGCTGGACGCTCGAGCTTCCGCGCGGCATTCGCAAGCCGGGCGAGAATGCCGTCGACTGCGCGGTTCGCGAGGCAAGGGAAGAGGCGGGCGTCGAGCGTACGGACACGAGCCGGGTGGTCGACCTCGGGATCCACGATCCGGACACGGGCCTCTTGCGGCAGGAAGTTCGCATCATCGCGATCACGGACGTCGTCGCCGATCCGGAACGCGTGGACCGCGATGTTTCCGAGTCGCTGATGGGTCCAGTCGTGATCCCGATTCCTCGCTTTCTCGACATGGTCCGCGACGGCGAAATTCCATGCGGGTGGGCGACCGGCGCGTTCACGAAGGCCCTGGCCCACGGGCTCATCAATCCCAAGTATCTCATGATCTGACGCCAACCTGGCGTCTCTTTTTATCTTGACGCAAACCCCGTTTAACGGTAGTCTCAATTCGATATGAAAGCACTCATTGCCGCCGGCGGACACGCGACGCGATTGCGTCCGATCACGTGGACAACCAACAAGCATCTGATTCCGCTTGCAAACAAGCCGATGCTTTGGCATGTCATCGACAAGATCGTCGCGGCCGGGATCAAGGACGTCATCATCAACGTGAATCCGGGCGAGGTCGACTCCATGAGCAAGGCATTCGGCGACGGGTCGAACTGGGGCGACGTGAAGATCTCGTACCTCGAGCAGCAGGGCGGCGCGCGTGGCGTGGCGCACGTGGTGGCGAACGCGAAGGAGTATCTCGAGGGTCACCGGTTCCTCTTCTTCCTTGGTGACAACATCATCCTTGGCAGCATCAACAAGTTCGTCGAGCGGTTCGAGAAAGAGTCGCTCGACTGCATGCTCGCGTTTGCCCGCGTGAAGGATCCGCAGCGCTTCGGCGTCCCGGAGTTCAACGCGGACGGCTCGCTGCGCCGCATCCTCGAGAAGCCGTGCGACCCGCCGAGCGACTTCGCGGTCACGGGAATCTACCTGTACAACGAGGATTACTTCCATGCGTTCGACGCGATCAAGCCGTCGAGCCGTGGGGAGTACGAGATCTCGGACATCAACACCTGGTACATCGAACAGGGAAAGAAGGTCGGCTACGAGGAAATCACCGGCTGGTGGAAGGACACCGGCACGCCCGACGCGCTCATCGAGGGCAACGCGCTCATCATGGACTCGCTCGACCGCGACTCGTTCAAGGTCGAGGGCGACGTCGAGGATGGCGCGCAGCTGCACGGACTCGTCTCGATCGGCCCGGGCACGAAGGTGAGCGCCGACTGCCTCATCCGCGGCCCGGTGACCATCGGCGCGAACTGCGTCCTCTCGGGCGCGTACGTCGGCCCGTACACCTCCATCGGCGACGGCGTGACCATCAAGGACACGGAAGTCGAGCACTCGGTGATCTTCGGCGGCGCGACCATCGACACGACCGAGCGCATCGCGACGAGTTTGATCGGACTGAACGCGACGCTCGTTGACGCGCGACGGACGCACCCGAAGTCGGCGCATAGGTTGATCGTGGGGGACAATAGTTTCGTGGAGTTGTAGATCTTATGAAGTATAAAGTCGTTTTGTTCGACGCGGACGGAGTTACGATCAACCATTCGACGATGTTCAGTGACGAGCTTGAGACGGATTACGGAATTGCGAAAGCGACGACGCACGACTTCTTTTTCGGCGTGTTCCAGCAGTGCATGATCGGAAAGGCGGATTTGAAAGAAGAGCTTGAGAAGGTCATCGCCTCGTGGGATTGGAAGGGAACCGTGGACGAACTGGTCGCCTACTGGTTTTCGAAGGGCGACGAATTCGACCAGAAGATTCTCGATCTCGTCTCACGACTTCGCGCGGAGGGAGTCCACTGCTTTCTGGCGACGAACCAGGAGCGATATCGTGGCCAGCATCTGCGTGAGAAGCTCAAGGGCGTCTTCGAGGGCATTCTCGTTTCCGCGGACCTGGGGCACAAGAAGAACGAAATCGAATATTTCGATGCCGCGTTTGACCGCGTGAAGGATCTCGCGGGAAACGAAAAGGGATCCGTTCTGTTCATCGACGACGACGAGCGGAACGTCGACGTGGCACGGACATTCGGGATGGATGCCGTCCTGTACCGGTCGTTCGGAGACATTGAGACGCGCCCGGAGTTTTCAGAAATTCTCCTCGATCGAACTGGCGAGTGGCGGAGTTAGCCATGCACCCAAAAGAAATAGCCTGTATGTTAAATGACTCGATCGAGTCATTTAACATACAGGCTATTTTCGGTATGCGACATAGACGCACGACCAGCGTTCGATCCCAACGAGCTTTATAAGCACGCTCATGTCGGCGGCAACGTCTCGGTCCGTTGCCCATGCGCTTTTTTGAACTTGGCCGAATTTTGCTCCTCGCAGAAACCGTCTCCATGCTTGGCGAACGTCTGAGAAAGACTCGGGAATATCAAAGACGATCAGACAAATCTGATTGTCGGGAAGGCGTGTCTTCGTCCTTTTGATCCGTTCTTTGAGAATGGCACTGATGGCATCCTTATGAAGCCGAACGACGATTTCGTCCCCGTTCTTTTTGGACTGAATCCATCCCTTCCTCTCAAGCGTTCGTCGCGACTGGTATTCAGGGCGGGGTTTCCAGAGTGCTTCCCATTCCTCGCGTGGGAGACGCCCGGTGATGTAGTCTCGGCGAAATGCACTTGGGCTGAGTGTCCACGCCAGCAGCATGGACGCGCCAATCTCCAGAGACTCGGCGAGCTCGTTGAGTCCCGCGGCTAACAGATTTCTTGATCCCATAGGTTGTATGCTAAATGACTCGATCGAGTCATTTAAGCGACAATTCATTTCCTGGACGAAAGATTGTTTTTAACGGGACGGGTCCAAACACGTACAGCTCGTCCATCGCGCGAGTCAGCGCCACATACACCAGATCCCGCTTGATCCTCCCGCGCTCCTCGCTCGCCCCTTCGAGAAAATCCTCCGGGATCCCCACGACGCAGACGATCTCGAACTCGACGCCCTGGGCCTCGTGGACCGTCAGGACGTGGACGTTTGCCTGGCCCGCGAACGCCTTGGCGAATGGCTCAAGGTCCGCGTCCGTCAATCCCAGCACGCCGACCTGCGCCTCGCCGTTCGTCTTCGCGACGACCTTGCGGATGCTCTCGATCATTTCACCGACCGTCGCGCATGGCTCGTCGACGACCGTCGCGCCCTCGCGCAGTTCCTCCGGGACCGAGACGACGAATCCGAGGCTTGCCACGTATCGTAAAATCGACCGTGTGTTGCGGTACACCTTCTCGAGCTGGACCTTCTGTCCCGCGCCGAACGTCTCGCCCGCGTCGCCCCAGTCGCGGAGCGTTCCCACGAGCACCTGCTGGCCGAGGTCGCCCACGTAGAGGATCGCGTTCGTGTCCGGGGACGCGCAGGAACGGAGGGCGACGATCTGTTCGGGGAGATAGTTTTGGGCCTCGTCGACGACGATGAGCGAGTAGGTCAATGGGATGGTGCGGCGCTTGCGCGTCACCTCGAAGTTTTTCTTTTGGACGAAGTATTCCTCCTCGCGCGTGAAGGCTCCGGCGCGCTGATGCTCGGCCCGCAGGAGGACGGACAGGTCGAACCGGTCGAGCTCGCCGTCCTTCTTTTGTCGCGCGAATTGCTTCTCGTCCTCTTTCGAGAACGACGGCGCGTAAATCTCCTTCAGCCGCGCGAACGCGTCGCCTCGCTTCGGCGAATCCGCCGCGATCGTCCGCATCGCCTCGCACTTGAGGCTCTCATACGCGTCGACCGCCTCGTCCACGCCGTTCGGCCGACGGACGAACCGATGACTCTCCTGAAGCCCGAGCCGCTCGAGGGCCCACTGGCCGAACGTGGTCACCGTCACGTCGTGGATCCCGAGGTCGGGAAGCAGCCGGCAGAAGTAGTCGCGCGTTCCCTCGTCCTGCACGAGCACGATGACGTTGTGTGACTGGAAGCGGGGCGCGGTGTCCGGCGACTGGAGGAGGTAGGCGATGCGGTGGAAGGCGAGGGTGGTCTTTCCCGATCCGGCCGGGCCCGCGATGAGGAAGGAACCGCGTTCCGGGGCGCGAATGACGTCGTCCTGCGCCCGTTCCATGCGCTCGACGATCTCGGGGAGCATGAAGCCAGCCTTCCGCTTGGAGAGCTGTTCCTGGTACACGAGCGTCCTTCCGTGCGTCGTTGCCTCGCTTGAGAGGAAGACGATTTTTCCGCCGACGATCATGAACTGGTCTTTTCGGATGAGATTGCCGTTCCAGGACGTGCCGTCCGGAAGGGCGTAGGACGCGGGACCGATATCGGAAAAACGAAGGCGGGACGCCGGGGCCATCCAGGAGAAGATGGACTCGTCCGTCTTTGGGAACTTTGCGAAATAGACGGTCTTCGCGTCGCCGTCCGCAGATCGAACGTCGCACCGGACGAAGAACGGGCTTGAGAACAGGTGGTGGAGCTGGTCCAAGCGCTCCGAAAAATGGCGCAGGAGCTTGGCACGGACATTCAGGTCCTCTCCGCCGCGATACTGACCGTCGATGGCCGCGCCGACCGATCGGATCTCCTCCGTGATTGCCTCGCGGACGGACGTGACGCGAACGCGCGCTTGCTCAAGCGTTTCCTCTTTGTTCAGCGGTTCGGCCATACGCTATCGCTCCAGTCTTCGCGAGAATAACCCGCTCTTCCCGTCTTTCGTCCCGAAGAACCAAAGCATCCGCCCGTCCGACGACGGCTCGAATGCGCGGAGATCGGATCCGCTCACGAGCTTCGTGACGTTTCGTTCCCCGCGGCGATCGAGTTCGGCGGCATAGATGGCATTGTCCTGGGCATAGAGCACGTACGAGTGTCCCGGATACCATGCCACCCACGTGACAGGCGAGGAGAGGCGGGTGATGGTCTCATCGGAGTGGGAGGATGCGTCGTATACGTGCAGGTCGAACCCGTCCGTGTAGAGCAGTCGGTTGCCGGTCGGTTCCCACTGCCAGAACGTCGCGCTCGCATTGAGCAGGATGGGCTGGTCGCCGCCGGTTGCCTGGATGAGCACGAGGCGATGGCGCTCGACGTCCTCGAGCTGGATCATGCCGTTTGGCGCGGATCCGACCGCGTAGGATCCGAACGGGACGTAGGCAAGGATCTCGTTCGAGTCGCCCTGCGCGCGCGAGACGGCCACGTGGTCGGCAGACGGGGAGAGCATGATCTCCGACGCGGGTACCGATGCAACGGTGGAGCCCGAATCGGTATGTACAAGGGTGACCGTCGTCATTCCGCGGTCGACGGCGGCTGTCGAGAGAATCGAGCCGTCCTCGAGCCAGGCGAAATGGATTTGTGCGTCTGTGCCAACGGGAAGCCGGCTGACGAGAATGTCGGCGTCGGCCGAGAGAGTCGCAATCCAGATCTCCGTCCACTGGCCCTTCGTCATCGCATACGCGGCTTTCGTGCCCTGCGGGCTCATGCTGACGGCACGGAGGTCCGTTTCGCGGACAAGCGTCTGGTTCCCATCCATAAAGAGCACGATGTCGTCCGCGAACGTCGTCTTCTTGCTTTCGACGGCCAGGGTCTTCCTCCAGGTTGAGTAGCCGGCTTTTTCCGCGACGATCTCGTGGTCGCCAGGAAAGATATTTTTCAGCAGTGACGGGGTCGTGGCCCGCTCGTCCGTCCCGTCGAGCAGGATGTCGGCCCCCTTTGGAATGGAACTGACGGAAAGCACGCCGGTTTGGACCACGCGGCCGGTCCCGAAGTTGTACCGGTACCCGGCGGTATAGAGCACGACAAGCGGCGCGGTAATCAAAAATGCGCCCAAAAATACAGTGAAAAGAATGCGTCGGGTTCGCTTTTTCATACAGTTGGCATTCTATCACAAAATAGGGTATCCTAGGCCCATTATGCAACCGACCCTTATGTGTTCCCGGCGCAAGCCGCCGGCCGTCGCCTTTCTCATCGTCACCGTCCTCGTCGGGACCTCCTTCTCGTCGGGCTGGTTCTTTGGCGAGCAACGGGGCGCGCGCGCGGCTGTTCCGGAAGGCGAGGGGCACCTGCTCGACAAAGGCACGGTCCCTTCCTCCGTTTCCGATGACGTTAACTTCAACGAGTTCTGGAATGTCTGGAACATGGTGAAAGACAACTACTACAAGCAGCCGGTCTCCGACAAGTCGCTGTACTACGGCGCCATGAAGGGGATGGTCGCGGCCGCGGGCGACCCGTATACGATGTATTTCGACCCGGAGGCGTCCAAGGATTTCAAGGGGATGCTTTCCGGCACGTTCAGCGGAATTGGCGCCGAGATCGGATCAAAGGACGGGGTGATCGTGGTCGTCGCTCCGCTGAAGGATTCCCCCGCGGAAATGGCAGGTCTCGCGGAGGGCGACATCATCCTGTCGATCGACGGGAAGGACACGACGAAACTGGCCGTCGACCAGGCTGTGGCGCTCATTCGCGGCGTGGAAGGAACCGACGTCAAGCTCTCGGTCGTTCACGCGGGAGCCGACCATGCCGAGGACCTCACGATTACGCGTCAGGTCATCAAGATCGACTCCGTCAAATGGAGCATCGACAAGGAAGGGTTCGCGACGATCTCAATCGCGGAGTTCAACGGAGATACCACGGGCTTGTTCAACCAGGCCGTGAACGACGTCCTTGCGAAGAACGTGAAGGGAATCGTCTTCGACCTTCGCTCGGACCCGGGTGGGCTGCTAACCGCGGCGATCGACGTCGCGTCGGCATGGACTGGGTACCAGACGGTCGTCATTGAGAAGCAGCAGGATGACGCCCAGTCGTTTCCGGGCGTCTCGGCACCGCGGCTTGAGGGAATCCCGACCGTCGTCCTCGTGGACGGCGGGAGCGCCTCGGCATCGGAAATCGTCGCCGGAGCCCTTCAGGACTACGGCCTCGCCACGATGGTGGGAACGCAGACGTTTGGAAAGGGTTCCGTGCAGGATTTCCGAGATCTGCCCGACGGCTCGTCCGTAAAGATCACCATCGCCGCATGGTATACGCCCAAGGGACGCACGATTAACGAAACGGGTCTTACTCCCGACGTCGTGGTGGAATACACCAAGGAAGACGCACATGCCAAACGCGATCCGCAAAAAGAAAAGGCCCTTGAAATCCTCCGCGCGCCCAAAGCAGCGGCGCATTGAGCGTGAGGTTTCGGCCGGAGGGATCATCTTTCGCCGAACCGGCGGTAAGCTTGAGTTTGCCATGATGATGGATTCCTACGGTAAGTGGGCATTCCCCAAGGGGCATGTCGAGCATGGCGAATCTATGGAGGAGGCCGCGGCGCGTGAGACGCTCGAGGAGCTCGGACTTTCCGAGATCCGGCTGCTTGAGCCGCTCGGCAAGATCGACATTTGGTTTCGCGACCGGTTTGAAAAAAAAGACGCGCTGATCCACAAGGACATCCATTATTTCCTGTTCGAGACCACTCCCGACGCCGAGCTCCATCCCGATCCGGCTGAGCACGCCTACGAGGCGAAGTGGGTCCTTCCGGGCAATCTCCTTGCCGAGTCGAGCTACGCGGACATGATTCCGATTCTGAAGCGCGCCCTCGAATATGTCTTGCCAAATTCCCGGCATTGAGTATCCTTGACCCATATGTCACCTCTTCTTCTCACGGGACGCGTCGAACGCGGCGAAGGCATTGCCACGGGACTGGGTTGTCCAACTGCCAATCTCGCGGTTGAACAGGGGGTGATCATTCCAGCCCTCGGCGTATACGTGGCCGAGACGATTCTGGAGGGGGCAACCTTTCCATCGCTCGTGTGCGTCAACGACGGGCGCACAGGTAATAATTTGAAGCTGGAGGTGCATTTGCTCGATATTTGCAGGGATTTAAGTGGAAAGCTACTGTCGGTGCGCCTGATAAGCAAGATGCGCGACCTCATTCCGTGGGAGAGCACGGAGCAGATGACCGCGCTGATCTCAAAGGATCTCGAAACGGCGCGCACCTGGTTTGCCCACAGTGGTTCTTGACCAATGATATAGCCATATATTTGAACCCGTGCTAAGATACCCCTGTAAATCTCTAAGTTTTCCACAGGCGGACTTCCGCCGGGATCACACACTATGGCAAAGATGACAAAGAGCCAGACGCTGGCAGCCCTCGCGGACGCAACCGGAATGGCCAAGAAGGACGTTGGCATGTTCATGGACAAGCTCACCGAGCTCGCCTATAAGCAGACCAAGACCGCCGGAGAGTTCGTTCTCCCGGGCTTCGGCAAGCTGGTGAAGGTCGCCCGCGCCGCCCGCCAGGGCCGCAACCCGGCCACCGGCGAGACCATCCAGATCCCGGCCAAGACCGTCGTCAAGTTCCGCGTCGCCAAGCAGTGCAAGGACGCGTTGCTTTAAAGAGAGATTGCAAGCCGGTCCGACGTTCGTCGGACCGGTTTTGTTTTGGCTGGCGTTCGGATATACTGCGAACACTATGTCCACCCAATCCGAAAGCCAGAAAACAAAGACAATCCTCATCGACGTGATTCCGCAGCGGATGACGCCCAAGCAGAGCTTGGAGCGGCTTGCCGAGCTGGAGGAGCTGACGAACACGTACGGGGGAATCGTCGTCGTGAAGAAATACCAGCGTCGCCTGCACCCGCACCCGAAGATGTTTATCGGGCCTGGGAAGGTCGAGGAGCTGGCCGTCGAAGGTCCTGCCGTCGGGGCCAAGCTTTTGATTATCAACGATCGGCTGAAGCCGCGCCAGATGTACGAGCTGTCGGAACGCCTCGGAAAGGCCGGGATGCAGGTATGGGACCGGATGGACCTGATCCTGAAGATCTTTGGAAAGCACGCGAACAACGCCGAAGCGAAGCTGGAGATCGAGCTTGCGTCCATCGGCCACATGGGGCCGCGCATCTACGGCATGGGGATGGAGCTGTCGCGCCAGGGCGGCGGCATCGGGACTCTCGGACAGGGCGAGACGAACACGGAGATCATGAAGCGCCATTTGAAGGAACGCGAGCGCACGGTGAAGGACAAGCTGAAGACGTATCAGACGAGCCGCGATCTCCAGCGGGCGAATCGGTCGCGCAAGGGGCTCAAGACCGTCGCGATCGTCGGATATACGAACGCAGGGAAGACGACCCTTCTGAACGCGCTTACGGGTCGAAAGGAATACGCTGCCAACGAGCTGTTCGCCACGCTCGATACGCGCGTCGGGTCGCTGTACCTCCCGAAGCTCATGAAGACGGTTCTTATCTCGGATACCATCGGGTTCATTCGCGACCTTCCGCCCGAGCTCATCCAGGCATTCGCGTCGACCCTCTCAGAGGCGGTCCACGCGGACCTCTTGCTCCACGTCGTCGACGCGTCCGACAAGAACGCCGCGAAGCACATGGAAGTCGTGGAGGACGTGCTCGGCAAGATCGGCGCGGATAAGATTCCGAGGGTCGTCGTCTGGAACAAGGCGGATCGTTTGTCGAAGCGCAAGGTCATAGGCCTCACCCGTCCTCTCCTTTTGAAGGAGAGGGGACTTGTCGTGTCGGCCGCGACGGGCGTTGGGATGGACGAGCTGACCGCGCGGATCGAGAAGGCCCTGTTTCCCTAGTCGTCGCGACCAACGAAAAAACGCCCCGAAGGGCGTTTTTGCTTAGGCGTTCAGCTTGGTGAGATCGTACATCTTTCCCTCGCTCTGCCACTTCTTCAGGGTGCGCATGCCGCGCGCCGTGATGGACACCGTCATCATCGTTCCCGTTGCCGGGTTGAGAATGCGGCGCTTGGACAGGTTCGGATACAGGCGGCGCTTCGTCTTCACGTTGGAGTGAGACACGTTGTTGCCCGTTGTCGTCTTTTTTCCGGTTACAATGCAAGTTTGAGCCATATTTTTGAGTTCGGGAGGATTATACACAGGTAGCGGATCGTTGGCAAGGGGTGTGGAAAATGGTAAACTTTCGGAGTTCAAATGTGTCCTTTTGACCTTTGACCTTTTACTTTTGACCTGTTTCCACTATGTCTCTCGCCCGTCTTCAGGAACTCCACAACGAACTCCGCGAAATGAAGGAAGAGCGCAAAAAGCTCAAGCAGGTGCTCAAGGACGAACTGACGCACCAGCCCAGGCATGCGGAGCTCATCGAGGAGATTCTGGTCCTGAAGACCGAGAAGTCGCAGATCGAGGGCCATGTGAGGGAGGCCGCGCCGAAGGACGCGCAGCGCATCGACGACCTCGACGAGGAAATCAAGGCGAGCGAGGAGCTGATGAGCGACATGGCGCTCAGCCTCATCATGAGCAACAAGTCCGTCGAGCTGAAGGACAAGTACGAGAACACCTACCTCCCGCTGATCAAGGTCGCGTTCAAGAAGGACGACGGCGGCGCGAAGAAAGACGAATAATCGCCTATGAAGCGTGTCTGGATCATCCCGGGCCTGATCGTCGTTGCGGCCATCGCGGTCGCGGCGACGATCTTGTGGTCGACGCGGCATGAGTGGGTTGACGGGACGAACCAGGCGCTCACGCAGTCTCTCGGCGCCCAGCCGACGCCGCGACAGCAGACGTTCCAAGGAATGCTTGCGGCGGGAACGAGCGCGGTCTACGTCGAGGACCAGGCCGACGGATCGTCCGAGGTCGCGATTGGGTTCGCCGTCATGAAGGATGCGGGCTTCGTCGCGGTCTACGACAGCGAGGGAGGACATCCCGGGAAGGAAATCGGACGGTCGGCGTTGCTTTCGGCCGGCGGAGGCGAGCACCTGACGGTTGTGACGAGTACGCCGCTGCGCGGCGGGGAAATTTATTACGCCATCCTCCTGTCGAAGGACGGCACGGAGCTTGCCGACGCCGACGGAAACGTCGCCCTCATGAGCTTTGCGGCCCGCGCCGGCGCTGAGCCTGAGACCGGCGCCGTCCAGCCTTAGTCGTCTCGCCAAACGACAAACTACCAGCACATGTCCCTCCCGATTGTCACCCCATCGCTGTTCTACCAGTATGCAACCTGTCCGCACTGGATCTGGTACGACCATTTTGGCGACCAATCGCGCAAGGAAAAGCCCGCGGCGCTTGCGGAGAAGCTGCTGGAGCAGGGGGTGATGCATGAGGAGGAATATGTCGAGGGGATCAGGGGGGTCAAAGGGGTCGAGGGGACGGCGTTTGTCGAAGTGACCGCGAAGGATCAGGCGAAGGCGTTTGCGAAAACGGTCGAGCTGATGCGCCAGGGTGTGCTGACGATCTACCAGGGATCGGTCGAGGCGAAGGTTGATGGGGTGCTTTGGCGCGGACGGCCGGATTTGTTAGAGAAACGGAAAGGGAAGTCCAAACTTGGCCCGCACTTCTACGTCCCTGTGGATATCAAATCGTCGCATTCCATCCACAAGGAGCAACAGCTCCAGCTGACCTTTTACGCGAAAATCCTAGAGGAAATCCAGGGAGTGCGTCCGAGGGAGACGGCGATCATCAACGTCGACCATGAGCGAATCGCGTTCGCACCCGGGTCGGAACACCTTGTCAAGGCGAAGAAAATCACCAGGGAAATCGTCGAAGTCCTAAACGGCAAGAAGCCTCCGCTTCGACTTGCAAGCAAGTGCAAGCACTCGCCGTGGTTCAAGGAATGCATCCGGTCCGCGGAGGAGGCGAACGACATCGCGCTCATCTACGACCTCGATGCCCGCGCGCATCCGGCGCTCCGGAAGGCCGGGATCGAGACGGTTGCGGACGCTGCCAAGATGGTCGTCGCGCGCCTCCCGAAGATTCCGCACTGCTCGCCCGCCGAGCTCGACCGAATCAAGCTCCAGGCGCAGTCGCTTGCCACGAACAGCCTGCACTGGCTTAAGAAGCCGGCCATCCCGGACGCGTCGATTCGGATCTACTTCGACATCGAGGGCGATCCGCTGCTCGACGTCCAGTATCTGTTTGGTTTCTGGATCGAAGGAGACGGAAAGCCGAGATACGAGTATTTTCTCGCCGAAAAGCCCGAGCACGAGGCTCGCATGTGGCGCGAGTTCGTCGACTGGACCGCGACGCTGAAGCCCGGGACGTTCAAGGTCTACCACTATGCCGACTACGAGCGCGCCCAGACCCTGCGGCTCGCAAAGGAACACGGATCGTCGCCCGCGTTCGAATACTTCGCCTCGCAGTACGTCGACCTTCTCGCGATTGTCCGCGAAAGCGTGATCTTCCCGCTCTATTTCTACTCGATCAAGGATATTGCCAAGTCCAAGTTTCTGAACTTTAAATGGCGCAGCAAGAAGGCTGGCGGCGCGCAGAGCATCTTCTGGTACGAGGAATGGCTGGAGACGAAGGACCGGCGGATCCTCCAGGACGTGATCGATTATAACGAGGACGACGTGCTGGCGACGGCGTGCCTGGACAAATGGTTACGGACCGTTGGAAAGTGATATACTGTGCGTACTATGCCCATCCTCAAGAAATCAAAGAAGCCCGCCGCGCCGACGCCGCGGACCTGTCGCATGCCGCTGACCCCGTCGGAGGAAAAGGACCGGAAGTCACCGGCCGAGTCGCTCAACGAGATTACCTGGCGCATTTTCCGCATCATGGCGGAGTTCGTCGAGGGGTTTCAGTTTCTGTCCGAGTTTCACCGCGAGGTGACGATCTTCGGATCGGCGCGATTGCCAGAGACGGACATGTGGTACAAGGAGGCTCGGAAATTTGGAAAAATGCTCGCGGACTGCGGGTTCACGGTCGTCACCGGCGGAGGTCCGGGAATCATGGAGGCTGCCAATCGCGGCGCGATGGAGGAGGGCGGCGTATCCGTCGGCCTGAACATTCAGCTGCCGAAGGAACAGCGCGCGAACCCATACATCACGCATGGCAAGGGTTTCCACTATTTCTTTTCGCGCAAAGTGATGCTGGCCGCCTCGGCCCAGGCGTACGTCTTTTTTCCGGGCGGATTCGGGACCATGGACGAGTTCTTCGAGATGCTCGTCCTGATCCAGACGAAGAAGGCCCAGCGCGTACCGATGGTGTGCGTCGGGAAGGAATTTTGGGAGCCGCTGATGAAGTTCATTGACGAGATCATCGTGAGGAAGTTCGGCGTCGCG
Organism: Candidatus Uhrbacteria bacterium; assembly: GCA_903843045.1. GTDB lineage: Bacteria > Patescibacteriota > Patescibacteriia > UBA9934 > GWF2-40-263 > YC12-FULL-57-11. Next base: position 160,428 of record CAIMOJ010000046.1, on the reverse strand, counting down.
ACCGTGGCGGACACGAAGCTCTACGTGATCGTCGACAGCGCGGAGGCCGCGTTCAAGATCGTCGAGACGTCGTCGGAACGAACCTTCTTTTGATATGACACATTCGCACGACGGCAAGGGCGACACGCGACGGAAGGCGTGGGTGGTGGACGTCAACATGGGATACGGCCACAGCCGGGCGGCATTCGCGCTGCGCGACCTTTCCGGAGGCGAGGTGATCTCGGCGAACGAGTACAAGGGCATTCCGGCTCACGATAAGAAGATTTGGAAGGAAAGTCGCAAGCTGTACGAAGCGATCTCGCGCATGAAGCCGGTGCCGGTCATCGGCCCGTTCCTGTTCGAGGCGCTCGACCGCTGGCAGGAGATCCCGTCGTTCTATCCGCGGCGCGACCTTTCCGATCCGAACATGCAGGTGAAGTCGCTGTACCGCCTGATCGCGAAGGGCTGGGGAAAGCACCTGATCGACACGCTCGCGAAGGATCCCGTCCCGCTTGTCACGACCTTTTTCGCGACGGCGTTCTTCGCGGATGCGTTCGACTATCCGGGCGAGATCTACTGCGTTACCACGGACGCGGATATCAGCCGGGCCTGGTGCGCGCTCGACCCGAAGAAGAGCCGGATCAAGTACTTCGCGTCGAACGGGCGCGTCGTTGAGCGCCTGAAGCTGTACGGAGTTCCGGCCGAGAATATCTTTCTCACGGGCTTTCCGATGCCCAAGGAACTGATCGGCGGAGCGGATTCGAAAATCCTCAAGGATCTGATCGCGGCGCGCCTGTGCAATCTCGACCCGGAAGGAATCTTTCACGAGCGGTACCAGCGAACGCTCAAGGCGGAGCTCGGGCCGATGCGATGCAAGATTTCCGAGGCGGCACATCCGCTGACCGTCACGTATTCCGTCGGAGGCGCCGGGGCCCAGAGACAGCTTGGGGTGCAAGTCCTCGAGAGCCTGAAGCGAAAGATCGCGACGCACGAGGTCCGGTTCAACCTGGTCGCGGGAACCCGCAGGGACGTCGCGAAGTTTTACACGGAAGCGGCGATCGGCCTCGGGCTGAAGAAGGAGCTTGGCACCTGGCTGAACATTCCGACGTTCGATACGCGCGAGGAATACTTCGAGCAGTTCAACCAGATTCTCGCGACGACGGACATCCTTTGGACGAAGCCGTCCGAGCTATCGTTCTACACAGGCCTCGGCATCGCGGTCGTCATGGCCCCGCCGATCGGGAGCCAGGAGGAGTTCAACCGCATCTGGCTGCAGTACATGGGCGGAGGCGTGTCGCAGAACGATCCGCGGTATACGGGCGAGTGGCTGTTCGACTGGGTTCGCTCCGGCGGAATGGCGCGCATGGCCTGGAGCGGCTACGTGGAGGCGCCGACGCACGGAACGTACCGCATCGAGGACATCGTGCTCGGAAGAATCAGCGAGATCCAGCCGCTGCCGCTGATCGTGTAAAATTTTTCTATGGATAAACCGCTTGAATTTCTTCTCGGAGCGATTGAGAAGGCTCACGAGCTCGCCGAGACGAAGCCCGAGGGCGAGCTTCTGACCGTGTCCGAGACCGTCTCGGCGGCCGCGTCGGTGTACGAGACGATTCGGAACTCGTTGGAGTACGACGAGGAACATTTGCTTCGCCGGAACGCGATCCGTCGGATTTTGAAGCGCAAGCTTGGGGAGGTTGAGAGCGCGGCGCTCGCAGCCGATTTGTTGCGCGAGCTGATCTGGGCGCGGTACCTTCCGAACAAGGCGATCCCCGAGTCCAAGGTCGGCACGCTCGCGGCGATCCTCGACAAGTACCAGCCGCTCTTCGTGGCCGCGACGCACACGACGAAGGAAGGCCAGCGCTCGCACGACTGGCTGCTTGACGTCGTGTCGACGGAGGTCGAATACGTGATGTCGCCTCCGATCGTGGACGAGGCGGTGGCCAGCTTCGCGTACGCGGAGCTGAAGCAGCGGCTGTCGTGGAACAGCGACGTGATCGGCGAGCAGGATCGAGACCTTCAGCTGTACATTGCCGTTCACCGCGCGGTTCTCAAGTCGAACCTCGCGACGCTGCGATTCCGCGTGTTCGCGCTGTTCCATCCCGACTGGACCAAGTCGGGCGAGCATGTCGCGAAAGCCGTGACGGCCGAGGAGCTGACGCGGATGATCGACCAGGTGGAGCGCTCCATCCAGCATCCGGGCCAGGACGCGCTGTACATGATCGTGCGCCGGCACGCCATCGTCTTCCATGTCATCCGCGACGCGGCCGAGGAAAATCCGAAGAAGTTCGCCGAGTACGTGACGGCGCACAACGTGGGCGAGATCGATTCCCGCGTCTCGCTGTTCGCGTCGCAGCGCTACGACAAGTTCAAGGCGCGCCTGCGCAACTCGGTCGTGCGCGCCGTGCTGTTCCTGTTCATTACCAAGATGGCGCTCGCGCTCATCATCGAGTTCCCATACGAGCGGCTCGTGCTGAAGACGACGAACATTACGCCGTTGCTCGTGAACATCATCTTCCACCCGACGATGCTCGGCATCATCGGACTGACCGCGCGCATCCCGGAGGCGGCGAACACGGAGGCGATCATCCACGAGGCGCACGCGTTCCTCGGAATCGGCGATAACGTCGGGTTCACGTACAAGATGCGCCGGCCCTGGTCGCGCGGAACGCTCGGCATCGTGTTCAACGCGATTTACGCCGTGATGTTCCTGTTCACGATCACGGTGATCGCGACGATCCTGCACTCGTTCGACTTCAACCCGCTCTCGATCTTCTTCTTCGTGTTCTTCCTCTCGCTCGTCACCTTCTTCGGCCTGAAGATCCGCAACACGCGCCGCGAGCTGATGGTGGTGGAGACGCGCGTCGGCATCGTCGGGACGATCGCGGACATCCTGTTCCTCCCGATGATCCGCGCCGGCCGCTGGGTCGCGCTCCGGGCCCCGCGGGTGAACGTGTTCATCTTCTTCTTTGACTTCATCGTGGAGGCGCCGTTCAAGGCGGCGATCAGCATGGTGGAGGGATGGCTGGCGTTTCTGCGGGAGAAAAAAGAAGAGATCTAGGCACGGGTGGGTACGAAGGGCGATGAGGTTACGAAGTGCGAAACATATTACGAAAGTAACGAAATACGAAAAGAGGCACGTTGCCGTCGGATTTTTGATCGTTGCGGCGGCGTTTGGGTTGGCGGTTTGGGCGGAGGTGCCGGCGCGACAGAAGTTGGGCGTGACGTTTTCTACGATTCACGCGCGGGAGCTTGGGCTGGATTCGCGGGAGACGTTTACGGCGCTGCTGGACGACGTCGGCGTGCGACGGTTTCGAATTCCGGTGTACTGGTCGGACGTGGAGCCGCGCCAAGGCGAGTTTCATTGGGACGACGTGGACTGGATGATGGGCGAGGCGGAGAAACGCGGAGCTTCGGTGACGCTGGCGATTGGGATGAAAGTGCCGCGGTGGCCGGAATGCTTCGTTCCGGACTGGGCCGAGGCTGGCGACGCCCCGAAGCGGTACGAGGCGTTGGAGGCATTTCTCGGGGGCGTCGTTACGCGCTATCAGAACAGTCCCGCGCTCTCTCGCTGGCAGGTGGAGAACGAGCCGCTGTTCGACTTCGGCGTGTGTCCGAAGCCCGACGCGACCGAGTGGCGGCGCGAGATTGATCTCGTTCGCCAAACCGATGGCAGACACCCGATCGCGGCGACGGTCAGCGGGGAACTGGAGGCATGGCTTCCCGTCGCGGGTCCCGTCGACGATCTCGGGATCTCGCTCTACCGCACCACGTGGAGCCCCACGTTCGGCTATTTCCACTATCCGATTCCCGCCTGGGTCTATCGCGTCCGCGCCCTTGCCGTCAGGCCGTTCGCAGGCGAGGTGGGCATTTCCGAACTGCAGGCCGAACCCTGGTTCGGCGAGCCGATCGCGAACAATGCCCCGGCCGAGTGGGCGACCTACTTTACCCCGCGCGACCTCGCCGAGAACGTCGCCTTCGCCGCGCGCACGGGCATTTCCGAGACGAACCTCTGGGGCGCGGAGTGGTGGTTTTGGCTGAAGAAGCACGGGGATCCGGGACTGTGGAACGAGGCGAGGCGGATATTCTCATCGCGCTAGTATGTCGCAACCCACCATGGATTTTTTGGACGTGCCGCTCGCGAGAATCCTTCGCGCGAAGGCGGAGCGCGCGGTCGCGGCCGGACGCGAGGAGATCGTGCCGGGCATTCCCGGCATCGAGACGATTCACTTGTTGCGCGCGAGGGACGCGTTGTCGCTCAAGCGGCTGCCGAAGACGATGGCGGTCATCGGCGCGGGGTCGACGGGATGCGAGATCGCGGCGCTGTTCGCGTCGCTCGGGACGCGCGTCCTGCTCGTGGAGCGGGAGGCGAACGTGCTGCCGCGCGTCGACCGGGAGATTTCCGCGGTCGCAGGCGCTCGGCTTGCCCGGCTGGGGATCGAGGTCGCGACGTCCGCGGAAATTCTCGAGGCCATCAACGCGACAGGGGCGGTATACGGACTGAGGGTACGGTCCGGCGCCACGGTCGAGACGCACGCGCTCGAGGCGGTCGTGCTGGCGGCGGGACGCACGGGCAAGCCCGTTGATCCGTCCTTGGTCCGCGTCGCGTTCGTTCACACCGAGGTCGCGACGGCGGGACTCACGGCCGCGGAGGCGAAGGCAAGGTTCGGCGGCGCGCTCGTGGGCCGGTGCGACGTTTCGACGCTGCCGCGAGCGGTCGCGGAAAAGGTCGCGACCGGTCTCGTGAAGATCGTCGCGCACCCGAAGACGCGCAAGGTCGTGGGGTGCCAGATCGTCGCGGACCGCGCCGGCGAGATGATCCACGAGGCCTCCGTTGCGATTCAACTCGGGACGACGGTCGAGAGGCTCGCGGCCATGCCCCGTGCGGATTCTGCCTGGAGCGAAGGGGTCGGGAAGGCGGCCGCGGCAGTTTCGAACAAGCGGGACTGACGTCCCCGTGAAAACACTATGCCGCAATCCATCGCGCTGTTCCTCATCCTTCTGATTCAGCTGATCCTGCTGGCCGCGATGCTGTTCATGATTCACTGGCACCTCGTCGCCTTCACGTCCGTTCCCTGGGTTCGGACGCCGCGGTGGAAAACGAAGAGGATGCTGCAACTGGCCGGGCTGAAGCCGGGCGAACGGATGCTCGACGCGGGGAGCGGGGACGGATCGACCGTCATCGACGCGGCGCGCGACTTCGGGGCGACCGGCCACGGGATCGAGACGCAGTGGTCGCTGTACTGGTTTTCGAATCTGCGCGCGCGCTCTCTCGGTCTGTCGGAAACGGCGACGTTTGCGCGTGGCAGCATGCTCAAGGTTGATCTCCCCGATGCCGACGTTATTTTTTCCTACCTCTTTCCCGAGCTCAATGCCCGCCTTGAGCCAATCCTGAAAAAACGGTATCCTGCCCGAACGAGAGTCGTTTCGCGCACCTTCCCGTTTCCGACGCTGAAAGAGACCGGGAGAGAAAAGATTGGCAGCGAGACGGTATTCCTATACGAACTGTAATATGAGCAACGAGATCGTCTTCGACATCGAGACAACCACCGCCGCGGGAGCGGACTATTCGTTGATGCGCGCGTCGATCGTCGGCGTGTATTTTTATGAGACGGACGAGTATGTGGCCTATACGGAGGCGGAGCTGCCGAAGCTCTGGCCGCGGCTGGAGCACGGCGGGCGGATGATCGGGTACAATTCCAAGGGATTCGACATTCCGATATTGAATAACTACTATCCGGGCGACCTATTCCAGCTCCCGCAGCTTGATATCCTGGAGGAAATCAAGAAGTCCATCGGGTTCCGGCTGAAGCTCGACCACGTGGCGCAGACCTGCCTCGGGGTGGGGAAGAGCGGCCACGGGCTGCAGGCCGTGGAGTGGTACCAGCAGGGGGAAATCGAGAAGATCAAGAAGTATTGCCTCGACGACGTCCGGGTAACCAAGGGCGTGTACGAATACGGCTTGAAATATGGCGCTTTGGCCTACGAGGACCGGCTTGGGGGGCGTAAGGCGATCCCCGTGGACTTCGCCCAGAAACCCGCCCAGAAGCAGGCGATCAACCTAACGCTGGGGTTTTGATCGTGTGGATAACCGACCCTTGCAACCCCACATCTTGTGGCATAAAATAGAGACATACCACTAGATGTAGTGGGTGGGGCGTTCCGTGCCTCTTTTTTATCCGACATTTTTCCCTTCATTTCGTTCCTATGTCCGAACCCCTCGTTGCTACGTCCGTTCGTCCGACGATCGCTCCGGCCCAGGGCGTCTCCGATGCCGTCTGGGAATTTGTTACGTCGCTCAAGGCCCTGAAAAAACGCGACGGTTCCGAGCAGTCGTTCGACGCGGGAAAGCTATACCGCTCCGTTCTTGCCGCCATGCAGTCGGCGGGGATCAAGGACGAGCGGCTCGCGCGGACCGTTTCCGCGAGCGTCGTCTCCCGGCTTACGGCCGTGTTCGACGGCCACAGCACCCCGGGATTTTCGGACGTGCGCGAGGCCGTGAACCTGACGTTCATCGACCACAACCTGTCGCATGCCGCCAAGCGCTATCTTTCGTTCCGCACCGTCGAGGCGCGCCGCGCCAAGCAGCCGACGTTCGGCCATGGGATCTCGGTCGGCCGCTACTACACGAAGCCGGGGATGCACCCGTACGACCAGATCGAATGGGAGCGCCGCGACGCCCGCATCACGAACGAGAAGGGCGCGACCGTGTTCGAGCAGCTGGCCGTGGAGGTTCCGAAGACCTGGACGCAGACCGCCACGAACATCGTCGTCTCGAAATATTTTCGCGGCAAGGTCGGCGCTCCCGACCGCGAGTTTTCCGTGAAGCAGCTCGTTTCGCGCGTGGCCGTGACCATCTCCAACTGGGGACGCAACGAGGCGTACTTCCAAACCGCTGAGGACGCCGATGTCTTCGAGGCCGAGCTCACGCACCTGCTCGCCAACCAGATGGCCGCGTTTAACTCGCCGGTCTGGTTCAACGTGGGCGTGAACCCGCATCCGCAGTGCTCGGCCTGTTTCATCAACTCGGTGCAGGATGACATGCGCTCGATTCTCAACCTCGCCGTCACCGAGGGAATGCTGTTCAAGGGCGGCTCGGGAGCGGGCTCCAACCTTTCCAAGCTTCGTTCGCGCCAGGAATACATGGGCGGATCGAACGGCAAGGCCTCGGGCCCGGTGAGCTTCATGAAGGGGCTCGACGCGTTCGCCGGCGTCATCAAGAGCGGCGGCAAGACGCGCCGCGCGGCCAAGATGGTCATCCTGAACGCCGACCACCCGGACATCATGGAGTTCATCACCTGCAAGCTGGAGGAAGAGAAGAAGGCCTGGGCGCTGATGGACGCCGGATACGACGGCTCCATGGACGGCGCTGCCTACTCGTCGATCTATTTCCAGAACGCCAATAACTCCGTCCGTGTCACCGACGACTTCATGTTCGCCGTGGAGGCCGACGGCGATTGGACCACGCACGAGGTGACCACCGGCAAGCCCTCGCTCACGTACAAGGCCCGCGAGGTCATGCGCGCGGCCGCCGAGGCCACCTGGCTGTGCGGCGACCCGGGGATGCAGTACGACACCACCGTCAACAAGTGGCACACCTGCAAGAACACCGACCGCATCAACGCGTCGAACCCGTGCAGCGAGTACATGTTCCTCGACGACACGGCGTGCAACCTGGCGTCGCTCAACCTGATGAAGTATCGCAAGGTGGTGAACGGCGAGCAGGTGTTCGACGTCGACTCGTTCAAGAAGGCGAACGAGATCATCATCACGGCGATGGAGATCGTCGTGGGATCCTCGAGCTATCCGACCCCGGCCATCGAGCAGAACTCGTTCGACTACCGCCCGCTCGGCATCGGCTACGCGAACCTCGGCGCGCTTCTCATGAGCTTCGGCCTCCCGTACGATTCCGAGGAAGGTCGCAACCTCGCGGCGACCATCACGGCGCTGCAGAGCGGCCACAGCTACTTCCAGTCGTCGAAGATCGCGGAGAAGATCGGCCCGTTCGCGGGATTTAAGAAGAACGAGGCGCCCTGCCTCGAGGTGATGCGCATGCATCGCGACGCGGCGTACCAGATCACGACGTCGGGCGTCCCGTCCGACATCCTGTTCGAGGCGCGCAAGGCGTGGGACAACGTCGTCTCGCACGCGTCGGTCCACGGCCTCCGCAACGCGCAGATCTCCGTGCTCGCCCCGACCGGAACCATCGGGTTCCTTATGGACTGCGACACGACCGGCATCGAGCCGGACATCGCGCTCGTGAAGTACAAGTGGCTCGTGGGCGGCGGCATGATGAAGATCGTGAACCAGACCGTGCCGGAAGGACTGCACCGCCTCGGCTACACCGAGACGGAGATCCGCGAGATCTTGGAGTACATCGACAAGGCCGACACCATCGAGGGCGCGCCGCACATCCGCGCCGAGCACCTCCCGGTGTTCGACTGTGCCTTCAAGGCCGCGCAGGGGACGCGTACCATCCAGTACATGGGCCACGTCCGCATGATGGCTGCCGTGCAGCCGTTCATCTCTGGTGCCATCTCGAAGACGGTCAACATGCCCCACGAGGCGACGGTGGAGGATATCGAAAAGGTGTACATGGAAGGCTGGAAGCTCGGGCTGAAGGCGATTGCGATCTATCGCGACGGTTCGAAGCGACAGCAGGCGCTGACGACGAGCAAGGAAAAGGACGCGAAGAAACAGAACGCGGAGGAGGTAGCGAAGGCCGTTGAGACCGTCGAGGCACCCAAGCCCGTCGCCGCCGCGGTCGTCACGGACGAGTACAAGGCCAAGCGCCGACGCCTTCCGGACGAGCGCCGCGCCATCACGCACAAGTTCTCCGTGGGCAATCACGAGGGATACATCACCGTCGGCCTGTACGACGACGGCACGCCGGGCGAGATCTTCATCACGATGGCGAAGGAGGGCTCGGTCATCTCCGGCCTGATGGACGCGTTCGCGGCGAGCATTTCCGTGGGGCTTCAGTACGGCGTTCCGTTGCAGGTGTTCGTGAACAAGTACGTGCACATGCGCTTCGAGCCGAGCGGATACACCACCAACCCGAACATCCGCATCGCCAAGTCCATCGTGGATTACATCTTCCGCTGGATGGCGATGAAGTTCCTCTCGGTCGAGGCCCAGCGCGCCGTCGGGATCAACGTGGTCGAGGACGTGGTCGTCGACGAAATGAAGGAACTGGAGGGAAAGCTCCACGGGTCCGACGCCGTCACTTCCGTTCCGAACGCCCAGATCGACCTGTTCGCCGCCGCCCCGAAGGCCGCGACCAAGGCGCCGTCCCTCACCGGCACGTTCGACAACCACTCCGACGCCCCGGCCTGCGACACCTGCGGCTCCATGATGGTGCGCAACGCCGCGTGTTACAAGTGTCTGAATTGCGGAAGCACGTCGGGATGTAGCTGATCCAACCGCTGACGAAAAGAAAGGCCGAGGGTATTCCCCCGGCCTTTTGTATTCGTGGCAATCCGTAGCAATTTGTGTGATTGGCAGCTCATACGTTATTCGCAGAAGCCCGCAGGCCGAAAAAAAAGGACGACCGATTGGTCGTCAGAGGGTGGCCGTCGTTCCACGGAGGAGCAGGAGCCAGTTGTGCGGAAGCGAGCCGGGAAGGCTCTTGAGATCGCGCTTCGGGCGGCGGACGCGGACGCGGCCGTCGTTCAGCTCAACGACGACCTTGTTGCGTCGCAGGTGATCGAGCGTGCCGGCGGGGTTGTCGATGAGCGACCACCGGGCGATATGGCTGAGCAACAGGTCGCGCGGGACGACGACGGCGTCGTGGTCGTCGCACAGGCGGCACAGGAGCAGATAGGTGAGCTTGGTGAGCGGCTCGGGCGTGGGGGCGAACGTTTGCGGGGGCAGGGGCATGGCGGAGAACCTCGGGGTGTGGCGGGAGCGGATGGCTGGCAGGACAATTGTCTTCGGAAACGCCGTTCGAGTCAAGCGGGCTCGTCGCTTTCGTTCGTGACGCCCGTCACGGCCGCGCGGACGATCTTGTAGTCGCTTGGCTGCAGGGCCGCCGTTCGCGGCTCGTGGACGCGGTAGCGGATGCTGTCGCCGTCGTCGTCGCGGGCGACGGCGCCGAGACGCTCGAGCGCGCTCATCGCTCCGAAGAAGTTCCCTCCGAAGAAGATCCTCTCCCGGATGACCTCGAGCTCGGCCTTGGTCGGCGGGCGCCTCAGCTGCCCCTGGACGTTCCAGGCGATGGCGGCGAACCGCGCCTGGATGGGGTTCAGGATCGGTCGGCTCGGCTTTGGTACCTCGACGATCGTCTCCTTCTTGGGAACTTCAGGAACCGCTTCGGTCGGGAAGGGGTTCGGTCGAACCATGAACGGACGCGCCGTCCTTTCGACGGATGGACGTTCCGGTCTCTCCTGGCGAGGCGGACGCTCGACCTCCTCAAAATCGGGGCCGGACACCGTGAGGGGGGTCCGAATCTGTCGCACAAGATGCGCGTACTCCCCCCGGTTTGCCGCTTCCGCGACCTTTTGCCCGTGCTGTCTCTTGATCCGCTTGAATTCCGTGAGGCTGAGTGGACTGCCCATGGCTCGATCTCCTTGTCATGGCGTTGCGCGAATATGCTGGCATGGAAATTCAATCCTGTCAATGAAAAAACGACCGGGGTTCGGTCGTCAGGCTGCCATTCCGTGGCGAGCAAGGATGGCGCGGATCGTCTCCTCGGGGATCGTCGCGACGATTGCGGAGGAACGAAGGAGCTCGTGGCCGGCGGGAGCGACGTCCCAGTGGCCAAGCCCGTCGATGATCTCTCCGCGGACGAGCTTGCGCTTTTCCAAGTGCTGTCGTTTCGCCATCGGGGGAATCTGCGAGGTCGAGGACGCCCTCAGGACGTCGAGGATGACGCGCGTGAAAATCCTGCGGCGGGCGATCTCGAGCGCGAGGGCTACGTTTGCGACTGCCAGTGGGATATCGCCATCCCACTCGGCGCGGAACTGCTCCCTGTGCGACCCTTCTCGAAACGTATCCGGGGGCGGATCGGTCCCGGGCGCGCGGCCGATGGCGCACAGCAGTCGGTCCGATACGATGTTTGCCATGTGACTCTCCGAGGGAGATCGTGACAGGAATTTTCCCGATTGTCAATGAAAAGAGCCCCGACCGGAGTCGGGGCTTAGAGGAGGTCGTCCGGGTCCCAGATCTGCTCGCCCACGTCCTGGAGCCAGCGGGGAACCTTGATTCCGCGCGTCCTTGCCTCGGTCCAGTCGCCGAGCGCGCCCCAGGCTTCGCCCATGGCGGCGAGGGTCTCGTTCGCGGCGAGCGTCACCGTGTAGTCGATCCAGGGCTCCTGTCCGTGCAGTACGGCGACGGCGCTGTTCTCGTGGTTGCGGATGCGCAGGTCGGTGAGCACGGCGCGCACCTTGCGGACGAGAATTCCTTCCGCGGGCTTGCTGATCGCCTCGATGCGTGCCTCCCAGAAGCCCACCGTCTGCGCGTGCGGGTAGCGGGGGAACGCGGACGGGAGCTGATCGGGTACGCGGTGGAGCCACGGGATGTCGCCCGTCTCCTTGATCCAGATGAACGCCTTGGAGCCGACCTTGATGTCAGTCTCGCGCGTCCAGCCGTTCATGTAGTGCTTGAGTCTCGCCAGCTCGTACTTGAACGGCGCGGGCGGCTCGCCGCCGTACAGCCTGCGAAGCCCCGGGCGCGAGTTCGTCTCGAGCCACTCGTCGATGAGACGGACCTCGACGTGACGCCCGCCGCCAACCCGCGGTCCTCCGAGCTCGGAGACGGTCGCGTCCAGCGTGCGTTCGAACAGCTCGTTCATTTCCGGAGGAATGGGAGGGCCGAAGTACTCGGCGTTCGGATTGAGCGGATGGACGCGCACCGTGCACGCCTCGCCCTTGACGGTCCCTGGCAACAGACAGAATCCACGCATGAACTTCTCCTTGGCGAAATGCCGCCACGAACATACGCCATTTTGGCCCGGATGTCAACGGCGTGATAGCATGTTGGCGTATGGAAAAAATGTACGTGTCGAACAAGGCGCTGCTCGTCAATCCGCACGGAAAGATCCTGATGCTGCGGCTCGCGAACGGGAAGGAAGACCTTCCGGGCGGGCGGATGGACGCCGGGGAAGGGACGCACGACGGACTGCGGCGCGAACTGCGCGAGGAGACCGGGCTCGACCTGGACGTGGCCGGGATCCAGCCGTTCTTCGCGGGACGACGCATTTACCACGGGTTGGAATTGAGCGAGACGGCAAGCCAGGTCGAATACGTCCTCTGCCTGTACTTCGTCGTTCCCGTCGGCGAGGTCGAGATCGTCCTGTCGAACGAGCACGTCTCCTACGATTGGATCGATCCGCGCGGCGCAAAGATCGAGGCGTGGCATATCGCGGAGGTCGTCGACGCGTATCGCAAGAGCGAGGGGATCGTCGTCGCGGCGGACAAGGCGATCGTGGGGCGGCAGGGGTTGGGACTGATCCAACTGTTTACGGGAAACGGAAAGGGAAAGACAACCGCGGCAATCGGCGAGGCGGTGCGTGCTGCCGGGGCGGGAAAAAAGGTCGGGATCGTGTTCTTCGACAAGGGCGGGAATACGCACTACTCGGAGCGGACGATTCTCGATCGCGTCGGCACCGCATACGTCGCCACGGGCCGCGACCGCATCGATCCGGTGACGAACCGGTTCGACTTCTCGATCCAGCAAATCGATCGCGACGAGGCGGCTCGCGGGCTCGAGGAGGTTCGCAGGATGTTCGCGGAGGGATACGACTTGGTCGTGCTCGACGAGATCAACTCGACGACCGATTTGAAGATGTTGTCCGTCGAATCCGTCTTGTCCGTCCTCGACGAGAAACCGGAGAAGACCGAGGTCGTCCTGACGGGCCGCAACGCGCCGGACGCGTTCTTCGACCACGCGCATCTGGTGACGGAGATGAGATTAAGAAAGCATTATTTTTACAGCGGGGTGCAGGCGCGGGAAGGGATCGATTACTAGGGAGTGCAAAACAAAGAGACTGTCTTGCGACAGTCTCTTTGTGGTCGGGCTGGCGGGATTTGAACCCACGGCCTCTTCGTCCCGAACGAAGCGCGCTACCATCTGCGCCACAGCCCGACTAATTCGATTTTCCCCCACGGCCTCTTCCGTGCATGGCTATGCTGATGCATAACGCCATGCCCGTTCCGGCGGTTCGGAGCCAAGCAGTTGGCTCCTCTCTGCGCCTGCACTCCCTCGCGAAGCGCGCTACCATCTGCGCCACAGCCCGATTTCCCTTTGCGAGGAGAATAATACCCGAATGTCGTTTTTCGCGCAAGAGACGGGAATGCGTGGTAAAATACGCCCGCTATGTCCCTCCTCTGGATCCCAATCCTCATTCTCCTCTTTTCCCTCGCCTACGCCTCCGCCTCGGGCGCGCCCTGGGTTCCCACGTTCAAGCGGGACATCGAGCGCATTCGACGGCTGTTGGATTTGAAGGACGGGGAGAAATTCGTCGAGCTCGGCTGCGGGGACGGAAGGGTCGTCCTCGCTCTAAGCTCCCCTCTCCTTCAAAAGGAGAGGGACAGGGTGAGGTCTAAGATCATCGCCGTCGGCGTCGAGCTCTCGATTATCCAGTGGATCGCCGCGCAGATCCGTCGAATCATCACGCGTTCCTGGAACACCCGCTTCGTCCTTGGCAACGCGTTCGCCTACGACCTTCGCGACGCCGACGCGGTATATCTCTTTCTTCTCCCTGAAACCTACGAAAAAATCCGCCCAAAACTGGAAGCGGAACTGAAACCGGGAGCGCGACTCGTCTCGTTCGTCTGGCCAATTCCGGATTGGAATCCCACGAAAGTCGACGAGATGCCTGGGGCGGCAAAGCTCTATTTATACGTGAGATAAGCGTAATCTGACCATCGATCACTTGACAAAACCTCCAAAAGGTGGTATTCTTCTTTTCCGACGATGATCCACCCGATTGAAAGCGGCGCAAGACTCGCAGTCATTTTCCACCACGGAGAAAACGACCATGAATCTAGCGCCGTTTCCATTCCTGGACGTCGTGACCGCCCAACCCGGGCATATTTCCTTGAGGTGACCGTGTACAATTTCTCAATCGCTCCCACGTCCTTCGGCATCAACCTCCGCATCAACGAGAAGGCCGCGGGCCGGCTCATGCGGACTGGTGTCGAGCTGAGGGAGAAGTCCGTCGGCAAGATGCAAGAGCAGGCGAACGCGCGCATGGCAGAGGCACAGGCCAATGGCTCCGGTAACGGCCTGCGCGTCGATGGCTCCGGCAACGTCCAGGCGGACAGCGGGACCAAGATCTGGGGGACGGACGGGCTCGCGCTCGGCCTGCTCTCCGAGGTTCCCGCGGAGCTGCTCGCCGCCGGCTACGTTCTCGAGCGGGTCTACATCGAGCACAAGACCGGCGACAAGATGTGCCAGCTCAAGCTCTGGTACAGCAAGGGCGAAGAGGCGGTGCCCTTCTCGGTTTCACCCGCGATGCAGGGCGAGATCGACGCCGTCCTGGCCAGCGCGTATGAGCACGTTCATGGGTTCTCGAACCCGAACGGCAGCGTCACGCTGAACCTCAGCCACCGAGTCGACGGCCTGCCTCCCGCGACCGTCAAGAAGCTCAGCTTCAGCGAGACCGGCCTGAGCTACGAGCGCGTCTGACCCGCGGCCCCGCTGCGAGGTCCCTGACCCCGTGGCAACAAAGAGATCCCGAGCACACGGTGCTCGTCTCGATCTCCGCGTTGCCCGGGGTCTCTTTGTTTTTTCGGCCTACTCGTCGTCCGTCTTGTTCGCCATCGCCGAAACGATCTCCCCGGCAAATTGTTCGCGGACGTGGCGGAGCGAGCCGGTGCCGAGGAGTTCCTTGGTGTCGACCTCGGCCGTGTTCATCCATTCCGGAATCGGCGTTCCGCTGACGGAGTCGAACAGGTACATCAGGATCGTTGTCGCGTAGGCGCCCTTCGGAAGGTCGAACGAGATGACGATTCCCTCGGGGACGAACTTGTAATCATGGACCGTCGGGCGGATGACGGGCTCGATGGTCTGGTTCTTTCCCACGTTGATGAACCGGTACTTTCTCAGGTTCTCCATGTACCTCTCCGTTCCGTGCTGTTTGAGCCACGACGCGTAAAACTGCTTCGCCTCCGGTTCCTGCGTGATGAGGAGCGGGATGCGGTCCGGGAGCTTGGTTCCGTTTTTTTCCGCGTCGGCGAGGATGAGGTTGGTGAGATAGCTGGCGTAGGCGCGGGCCCAGAGGTCCGCCTGCTTTTGCGTGCGGTTCATGGCCGCCTCGAAGCCCGTCGGGTTCTTGACGAGCTCCTCGAGCATCTGGAGCTCGTAGCGGAACGAGTAGGGGAGCACTCCCATGATCGTCTGCATCTTTGCAAAGTCGCCATACGCCGCGGCCGCCTCGGCCCGGATGTTGGCGTAGAACGGGAGCTCGTACGGGCTCGGCTGCATGAGGTACGCCTTGATGAGCGATTCGAGGTCGCCGCGCATGATGTGCGCGCCGAACAGGTGGGCGAGAAACCGCGGCGTGCCGAAGCGCTGCGTGCCGTAGTAGTTCATCACGCCCCGCGTCTTCACCAGCTCGATCGCCGCGGCGAACGCCTCCTTGTCGGGCTCGCCTTCCGTGCGGATGAGAAGGGTGAACCGATTCCCCTTCAGGTTGCCGGTCGAGATCACGCCCTTGCCGTCGACCACCTGTCGAAACTGGCAGCCGGTGATCGCGAGATTCTTCACGGCCTCAAGCGACCCTCCGCGGACGCTGATTCGCTGCGCCGTAAGCGCGACCGCGTCCTTGATTCCCGCGTAGCCGATCTTGTCCTGGGGAACCCCAAGCACGTCGGTCATGCGCTGGACCGCGTCGAGCGTCGAGATGCCAAGCTTGGTGAGATCCGCGTAAATCGTCCCCTCGCCGTCGGGCGTCTCCGGCACGGCGGGCTGGCCGTCGACGGTCATGAGCGTTCCGTCCGGACGGATTTCCTCGACGATGAAGTCGAGCGGCGAATATTTCACGTACCCCTTCGGCAGCTGCGGCGGATGCGACGTGATGCCGATTCGATCATACAGATCGAACGCGCCCTTGTCCGACGACGCGAACAGCTCTCGGTTCTCCTTGCGCTTTTGCGAGATGAAATTCTGCTCTTTCTGCCAGACCTCGTGGTCCGCGTGGGATGTCGCCATACGTCGTTCGTCTCGCGAGTAAGTGTTGACAGTATTCTACCATCGCATGCCCCCTCTTGGCGATTTCAGATATCCTGTTATAATCCCGATTGTTATTCAATCAGCCAGCCCTTTATGAAGATCGACGCGCTTTTGACCCTCGAGCCGGACTCCGAGCTCACAATTTCCAACGAACCGTTCACCTATTCTGGAAAGGCATCCGTTACCTTGGAAGGCGGGGATGCGCTGATCTGGCTGTTCCAGGCGGACGGGGCGATGCTGGCCATTTCGCCGAGCGACGAGGAACTGATGTTTTACCGCCAGCTTGACGAGGCGCTGGAGCCGGAGAACGAGACCATCGGCTGGCAGGGGAAGGAATACGAGTTCTCGTACGAGGACGTCGGTTCCGTCACCGATGCGGAGGGAGACTGCCCGGTGGACAGCGACGAGCGCTACGGCTTCTCGGACTACGAGTCCTCCGGTGGCGAGCGCATCCGTCTCGTTCGCAACGACAGCACGGGCGACGTGATGACGTTCGTCGGGGTCGTCGTCGGTGAGGAAGATGTCGTATTGGTCGAATAGTGGACAAATCCCCGGTCTCTGAGTTCCAGAGACCGGGGATTTTTAGTATACTGTGGGCAATATGAACGGCCGCCGCGCCCTCTACTTTATCGCCTCCGCCGTGCTTTTCGTTTTGATCGTCGTCTTCGCGGTTTACGTGGTCTTCATGAAGTTTCGGCCCGAGGCCGAGATTCCGCGGATGCTGCGGGCGATGTCGAAGGTTCAGACCGTTCGGGAGCGGTCGGCGTTTTCCTGGACGCGGGGTGAGGGGAAGGCCCGGGTGGCGACGTCGCTCTATCTCGTCGGGCAGATGGACCTTTCGGGTCTGCCGTCCATTCAGCAGGATACGAAGTTTCGGCTGTTCCGGCTGAAGACGTCGAAGGAGTACGCGGACCTGTCCGGCGAGCTGAGGACGAAGGGCGGGACGACGTACCTGACGTACTCGCCGCCGGGACCGAACGTTCCCGGCGTGGACTTTTCGTCGAAGGAAACGTGGGTCTCCTTCGCGGATGGGGAATTGCCGAAGTGGGGTTCCGTGCTGCCGGGTCTGGACGCGCCGATCGTCTCGTTGCCTGCGACGTCCTCGTACCTCGAACCCGCGACTCCCTGGACGGACGACGCGATCCTTCGCCTGCGTGACCTCCTTTCCGTCGCGGACGTCTTTCTCGTTCGGTACGACGACGTGACCGAGATCGTCGACGCGCATGCGACGCGGGTGATCGAGGCGCGGTTCGACCCGGACGCGATTCGGGCGTTTCTGGCGGACGAGATTCGCGCGAAGGAAAATCGCGAGCCGAACGACGCGGAACGGGTGATCGTCGAGTCTCGGGCCAAGCAGCTGGAATCGCTGAAGGTTCGGCTTTGGATCGGGACGACCGACCATCTGCTCTATCGGTTTCAGGTCGCTGGGACGGTTGCGGAGGAACCGAAGACGAAGGCGACCGTCGACGTTCTCGTAAATCTTTCGGATTTCAACGCTCCCTACGGTGGCGAGGTGCCGGGTTCGAAGAAGACCGTCGGCTTCTCGTCGATCGCGAACGCGATGATCGGCTCGCTGGAATCGTCGGCGGATATGGCGGGCAGACCGGCGACCGCGCTTGTCACGAACGACGCGGCGCACCTTCCCGTGGAGACAACGAACGCGACGGACGACGCGGACAATGACGGGCTTTCCGCGATCGTCGAGGCGTTCTACGGGACGAACCCGAACAAGGCGGACACGGACGGCGATGGGAAAAGCGACGGCGAGGAGGTTCTGAACGGACAGAATCCAAGCGGGACCGGATCGCTCTTTGGCTTTGGGCTCGGACAATGATATGACACGACACCGACGAGGATCCTCACTGTCGCAGGGAAACAACGAGTGGCGCATGAATGCCATTCGTTACGGAATGGTTGCGTTTGCGGTGGCGATCACGCTGAAGCTGTTCGTGCTCCAGGTGCTCGACCACGACACGTACGTGGCGCTTGCCTCGGGCCAGCATGAGATTTTCAAGGAACTGTTCCCGAGCCGCGGCGATATCCTGATCCATGACATGAAGGACGGCTCGCTCGTTCCGATCGCGACGGTTCAGCAGGTTTCGTTCGTGTATGCCGACCCGCGAAAGGTCGTGGATGCGATCGGGACGGCCGACAAGCTCGGGGCGCTGTTCGGGTTCGACGCGGACAAGGTCAAGACGATTGCGACGCACCTCGACGTGCATACCGACCCCTACGAGCCGATCATGCGCAACGTGAAGGAGGACAAGCTCTCGGAACTCATCGCGCTGAAGTTACCCGGTATCTACTTTATCCGGGAGGAAGGACGCCTGTATCCCGAGTCCGGGCTCGGAGGGCAGGTGACGGGGTTCGTCGGGTCGTCGGAGGACGGGACCATGACCGGAAAGTACGGGATCGAGGGATACTTCAACCAGGAGCTGACGGGTACTCCCGGGTTCCTACGCAGCGAGCGCGACATCGCGGGGCGCTTGATCGCGGTCGGGGAGCGCTCGATCGAGCCGGCGGTGAACGGGTCCGACGTGGTATTGACGATAGACCGCACGATTCAGTACGAGGCGTGCACCAAGCTGAAGGAGGCCGTGGCGCGGCACGGGGCGGACGGCGGAAGCGTGATCGTCATGGAGCCGAAAACGGGCAAGATTCTTGCCATGTGCGGGTCGCCAGACTTTGAGCCTGGCGATTATCGCAATGCTCCTTCCACCGATTCCTTCAACAATCCTGCCATCTTCAACTCCTACGAGCCGGGATCCATCTTCAAGGCAATCACGATGGCCGCGGCCGTCGATACCGGGGCCGTGACGCCCACGACCACGTTCACGGACACGGGCGAGGTGATGGTGAGCGGATGGCCGAGGCCGATCCGGAACGCGCAGAACAAGGTGTACGGGCTGATCGACATGACGACCGTGCTGGAGGAATCGGTGAATACGGGCATGGTGTACTCGATGCGACAGATGGGAATGGAAAAGTTCGTCGAGTACGTGAAGAACTTCGGGTTCGGCGTCCGAACGGGATTGGAGATGGAAACCGAGTCGTCGGGTACGATCGCGTCGCTCGATATCGGACAGGAGATTTACGCGGCGACCGCGTCGTTCGGGCAGGGGATCACGGTCACGCCGGTTCAGATGGTGGCGGCGTACGGCGCGCTTGCGAACAACGGGATGCTGATGCGGCCGTATGTCGTCGAGGACGTGGTGAAGCCGGACGGGACGCACGATCCGCGCGTTCCGCAGGAGGTGCGCCGCGTCGTCCAGCCGAAGACCGCGAGCCTGCTGGGAGCGATGCTTGTCTCCGTCGTCGAAAACGGGCACGGAAAGAAGGCGGGCGTGCCGGGGTATTACATCGGCGGAAAGACCGGCACGGCGCAGGTCGCGCGTTCGGACGGCGGCGGGTACGAGCTTGACTCGACGATCGGCTCGTTCGCGGGGTTCGGCCCGGTGAACAATCCGCGGTTCGTCATGATCGTCCGCATCGACCATCCGCGCGACGTCACCTGGGCCGAGTCGTCCGCCGCGCCGCTGTTCGGGGACATCGCGAAGTTTCTTCTTCAATATTTCGAAGTGCCGCCGGAGCGGCCTCTCTGAGGGGTGAGAAGGGAGGATAGGGTCGAAGGTTCGAAGAACCGCGGCTCTTCGAACCTTCGACCCTCCGGACCCCATAACCCTATGAAATATCTCATCCAATCGTTGCTCGCCTTCCATGCCCGCATGACCCTTCGTCGCTACCGTCCGACCGTCGTCGCCGTGACGGGGTCGGTCGGAAAGACTTCGACGCGAAACGCGATCGCGGCCGTCCTGGACGGTCGGTTTGTCGTTCGGTCTCCGGAGGAGAACTACAACAACGAGTTCGGCGTCCCGCTGACGATCGTCGGCGAAAAGACCGCGGGTTCGTCGATTCTGGGCTGGCTGGGCATCCTTGCCCGGGCCAAGGCGCTCTGGCTGCTCCCGCGCGCAAAGTATCCGAACCTCCTCGCGCTCGAGTACGGCATCGACCGTCCCGGCGACATGGACGCGCTCTGCAAGATCGCCCCGCCCGACGTGGCCGTCTTCACGGCCGTCTCGCCGGTCCACGCGGAATATTTCGATTCGATCGAGGCGCTCGCCCACGAGAAGGCGGGAATCGTCCGTCATCTCAAGAGGGGAGGAGTCGCGATTTTGAATGGCGACGACCCGCTCGTGATTGCGGAACGAGGCGACGGAACCGTCGTCACCTACGGGTTCTCGGAAGGCCTCGACGTCCGCGCCGAAAACTATCACGTCGAGACGCACGACGTTCTCCGCTGCCAGTCCGACGAGCCGTTCTGCGAGATCCACTTCGACCTCGTCGTTGGCGACGAGCGCGCCGAGGTCTCCCTGCCAAACCTCCTCGGCCGCGGCCAGGCCTGCGCCGCCCTCGCGGCCGCCGCGGTCGGACGACACTTCGGCATGCCGCTCTCCGAGATCGTCGCCGCGCTCCGAACGCTCCAACCCCAGGCCGGACGCATGCGCCCGCTGCCGGGCATCAAGGAGACGCTCCTCCTCGACGATTCCTATAACGCCGCGCCCGCCTCGATGGCTTCCGCCCTAGAGGTCCTTCGATTTTTCTCTCCCGACGAAAACGCGCGTCGCATCGCCGTCCTCGGCAAGATGGCCGAGCTCGGCCGCTACTCCGAAAATGAGCACCGTCTTCTCGGCATGCGCGCCGCCGAGGTCGCGGACATTCTCGTCTGCGTGAACGAGGAGGGCCGCGACACGCGCCGCGGCGCCATCGAGGCCGGGATGGACGAGCACAACGTCGAGTTCTTCGCGACGTCGGTCGAGGCGGGGAGATGGCTGGACTTCAACGTGAAGAAGGGCGACATCGTGCTCGTGAAGGGTTCGCAGAGCGCACGGATGGAAAAGGTCGTGAAGGACCTGATGGCCGAGCCGCTGCGGGCGGAGGAACTGCTCGTTCGCCAGTACGGGGCGTGGGTGGAAGCGGCTTGAATATTTTCGCGAACCGTGGTGCAATTATCCTGTCCAACCGGACAGGAGTGCATCTTGGGGCGCGTTCTGTTGATTGACGACGAGCAACTGATCTGCGAAATCTTCGCGACCGTTCTGGCAATGGAAGGACGATTCTCGACTTCCGCCGGATCGTCCGGGGAGCAGCTTTGCGCGCTCCTCGACGCGCACGACGACGTGGTCGCCGTGCTGTGCGACCAGACGCTGTCCGGCGAGACGGGAATCGCGATCCACGCGACGATCGAGCCGACGCTGCGGGCGCGGCGCATCGCGTTCATTCTCGTTCATGG
The DNA here is from genome assembly GCA_903843045.1 of Candidatus Uhrbacteria bacterium. Classification (GTDB taxonomy): domain Bacteria; phylum Patescibacteriota; class Patescibacteriia; order UBA9934; family GWF2-40-263; genus YC12-FULL-57-11. The sequence goes on along the minus strand of CAIMOJ010000046.1, from coordinate 138,989 downwards.
CGGCGGGCCGGAGTTTCGCGAAACCCTCCCCGACGGGTACTTCGCCGACCATCGAATCGCCGAGGTCTTCAAGCCCATGTCGCACATCATGGACATCATCCGCATCGTCGAAGCGGAAATCACAAAGGCACGGGTCTGACCCGTGCCTGTTTTTTATAGATTCGGATGTTGTCCGCCGGCCTGCTTGCCTTTTTGCGCGTATAGCTGGGCGTAGATACGATCCTGATCCGCTTTCGTCTTGGCCGCGGGCAGCGCGTCGAGGAGCATGCGTTTCGTGTCACGGCTCCTCATCTCGTCCGCAGTAAGCGGTCGCGTGTCCATCGTCCCGGCCTTGACCGCGGCGCCGACCTCTCTTCCCGCAGGCGTCGCGTTGAATGAGTCTTCCATGTCCTGCTCTACGGCCGACCGTTGACGCCGAGCCTCAACGGGGCGCATGGGCGGCGGGTTCCACCGGTTGCGTATCGCGTCGATTGCCGGGGCGTTTTTCTGCTGGTCGGCAGCGTGGAGCGCCTGATATTTTGCGGTTGTTTTCTCCTGACGGTTCAATTCGGCCGTGGTCGTCTGCGGCGGAGACTCCTTCGGCTTCGGCGCGACGACCCCCTTGATTTCCTTCATCAGGTCGCCGGGAGCGTTTTTCAGGTTTTCCCAGAATCCTGGCGGCTTTGGGGATGGAGAGGATCGCATATGGGTGGATGAGCGATTTCAATGCTTAAACGATAGCACATTCCAATAAAAAACGCACCGAACGATCGGTGCGGGTCAGAGCTTCGTCCTGGTCGCTCGGAGGTAGAGTCCCATGCGGATGCGAGTGGCGAGATCGCCGACGATGTGGACCTCGCGCCGCGCGGGGTTGGCGTTGACGGGTGGCTGGTCGTCAAGGTCGCTCTCCTCGACGTTCTGGGAGATGGCGGTGCATGGTTCCTTGTCGAGCCAGATCAGCTGCTGGCGCACGTGCTTTCGCGCCTGGCGCTTCGCGCAGAAGGCGAACACGTGGGAATTCCGCTCGGGATCCCGATAGGCCAGGAGTCCTCCCGATCTCTTTCCGCGCCTGGTGAACGCCAGCTGGATGCCCGCGAGCGCCGTCTCCTCTTCCGTCTCGTCGATGCGCGCGTTCCGACCCACGAACTCGTCGAACGTCGCGAGCGCACTGTGCACGATTTCCGCCGACCCTCCGTCGACGATTTCCGTCTCGAGGACGGCCAGCCCGGGAAGCGGCGAGTTCTCGACGAGCGAGAGCATCTCCCAATGCCGGTCGCCGGCTGCCGCGTGGCGCGCGACGACGTGACGCGCCGCGTCCTTGCCGTGCACGACGAACGCGGTGTATTTTTTCCCGTCCCGCAGCCCCATGATCGCCGCCTTGCCTTCCTGGTCAAAGAACGGACTGAGAAGTTTCATCGCTGGCTCCCGGTGAGTGGTTGATCGTGCCGGGACGTTAGACGATTTCCCAATCAGCGTCAAGAAAAAACCGCCGTGCGCTAGCGCAGGCGGAAGACGAAGGAGATGGTATCGTCGACGCATTCGGTTTCGACGGAGACGATCTCGGGCAAGGCGAGGGTGATTTCCGTGACGAGCTTCTGCGTGTCGGCATGCGAGCCGATGCGGGCACGGATTACCGCCGTGCCGGGGCCGCGCAGGAGCTCTGGAATGACGAAGGACGTTCCCAGGAACGCGGCCGCCTCGGGGGAGAGACGGGACGTCCATTCGGCAATCTGGGTGTTCAGGATGCCCTGGACGATTTGTCCAGCAACGGCTGCCGACCGGATGGCGTAGCGGAGCGGTCCGGCCGGCGGATCCGTCTCCGTCGGCGCCTGTCACTTCCTGTCCGCGGGCTCCACGGCCTTCTTCGAGAGGTCGCTGCTGCCGCGCGTACGTGCCAGGTTCAGCCACCGGTTCAGGACGGCATTCGCGTCCGGGCTTTCCTGGACTCCGCCCCATTCCATCATGGCCTTGATTTCCGCCGTGATCTCGACCGCGCCGGTCCCGTCGGTCACGTACCGTGCCGTCTGCGTGTCCCTGAGGCGATAGCGCCATCCCGCCTCCGCGGGGCACGCGTCTACGATGATTGCCATGCGAGGCTCCGTGTGTCCGCGTAGGGTAGAGGGAAATCGAAGATGCGTCAAGGAGCGGCACCCGATTCTTGACGCAGGGGATTTCCTCGTCTACTCTCACGTCGGAGGTACGAATGTCAAAGGAAATCGAGGGATATGCGACGCAGGTCCGGGGCGGGGAATTCCCATCCGACCACGCCCGGTTCGAGTGGCTTCAGGACCGGCTGTCCGCGGTCGCGCACTCGTGGACGCACCCGGTCGACCCCATGCGGGCGATGCTGGCGCGGTACGCAAGCGCTCCATGCGCGGCGACGCCGGGCCGGCCGATGTTCGAGGGGTGGATCGAGGCGGCGGGAGAGATCGCGTCGGCGCTTCCGGATCCGGCCGACCACCTGTTCGGCCTCCTGATCGCGGGCGAAGTTTGGGAGCTCGGGCTGCGCTATACGCTCCCGGAGATGACGCGCTTCCTGCGCCGGCTGTCTTCCGTTCCGTCGCTGATTCGCGCCACGGACGATCCCGTCCAGGACGCGCACCTCGCGTACGAGCAGCTCCTTCTACGGCTGATGGACGTGTCCGCGATGCTCGCGGGAGACCTGGACGACAACGAGTTCGTGGAGCGCGAATGGTCCGAGAATCCGGACACGCTCGCGGACGCGATCGATCTCCTGTGCGCCGCCGTCGACCCGTTCTCGTCGCTGATGGAATCCGGCGCGCACCCGGTCGTCGACGACGAGGCGGAGAAGCTCGTGTCGTGGAGCGGGCATTTTCTCTGGGCGGCCCATCACGCGCGCAAGGCTGGAATCGCGTACAAGGAGCTTGCCGAGTTCGTGGGATCGTTCACGGACGTCTGGGCAAAGATCCTCCGGGCGCTCATTCGCGACGGAACTCTCGCCCCGGGCGTCCTCGAGGCGTTCTCCGGCGTCCCGTTCGACGAGGACCGCATCGTGGCGGACGGCCCCGAGATCGTGGAAGCGTACCGCACGTTCGACCCGACCCCCGACTGCACCCTCGCGGACTACCTCGTCATCGGCCTGACGGCGACCACGCTCGACGCGTGAATCGTCGTTTTTTTGTTGAAAAGGAAACAACCCCGCCGAATCCCGGGCAACCGAATGGTCGACCGTGCGCGGAACGTCAATGTCCTTGTGCTTCTGGCCGATGTAGCCCACACTCAATGGAGAGTCCCACGCTGAGTGACTTATCTGGTGCTATGTCAAATCGGACACAGACGATCGGTATCGCGGTTGTTGCGCTTATTCTCGTCGGGGCGGCCGTCTCCTATCCCGCGTGGAACGTCCGCCGTCAGCGTCCGTCGCAGGTTAACGCGACGGTTTCGTCCGCGGTAGCGCCTTCCGATCCGAAGGTCGTTCCGACGTCGCCTGCCGTCACCGCGACGGATGCCTCGGCAAAGAAGGGGACCGTCTATGATACCGCCGATCTGACGTTGACCGTCCCCGCCGGCTGGACCGCCAAGCAAGCCGCGACCACTGCCGGCGTCAACGTGACGAATGGAAAGTGGATCCTGTACATCAACGTGAACGCGTCGCAGGCGAGCGGCGTGGAGGGAGGGCGGTTCGCCGAGATCGCGATGGGAGCGCCCAGCGCGGACGCGGTGGTGACCGACTGGCCGGGCGAGTGCGGCACGAGGGAGACGACGCCCGCGCACGACAGCTTCTCGCGCGTCGACAATTTCGTGGGACCCGACGACGCCCGCGCCGGATGCTCGGTTCCGACGAACGGGAAGACCGTCTGGTTCTTCTCGTACCTGACGAGCCCGGGCAACGGGTACTTTAACGATTACGTCCCCGGCCAGAATCCGGCCCTCGTCGTTACCATGGCCTACGACGGCAAGGTCGTGAACGACTTTCCGGTCAAGGGCAGCGCCGAGCTGACCAAGGCGCTGGCGGCCATGACGGACATCGCGTCGACGCTGAAGATTAAAAACCGGTAACGAACAATCCTATGAAATATCTCCTTTCAATTCTGCTCATTGGCGCGACCATTCTGCCGTTTGCCGCGAAGGCCGACATCGCGCCGGATCCGGGAACGCACGAGTATTCTACGCACGCGGAGTTTGATAACCTTGCGGATTATCCGGGATACGACGTTTACGCGACCATGAGCTGGCGGTTCGGACCGTCCTTGACGCTGGCGAAGGACGCGGTCGCTCCCGTTCAGAAGGACATTGCTTCCAATGGGCATCCGACCTCCGACTTGCCTCCGTTCGTTGCCGTCAAGAAAAGCAATCAGTCGTTAATCGCGCACAAGGACGATCCAAGCGGGGAGCAGGGCGACATGTGGGACAAACTTCCCGAAAACAAGCAGTACCTGATCGTTGCGACCGGTACGGGAGAGGGAAAGTCTTTAAAGACAGAACTTGTGAACGGCGCTCTCCCGGATTCGAATCCAGCCGTCTACATCGTCTGGACGTATCATATCGACCAGCTGACGGACGCGCAGTTCACCGCGCACTTCGTGAGCGAGTCCCGCTATGACGCGACCGCGAAGCTCGTGAGCGGCCCCGCGCTTCCGACCGTTCGGACCGCGACTCCCGTCGTCGCGACGACCGTCCAGCCCGCTACCGACACGGTACCCGTCGCGGCAACCCCGATCATTGTTCCCGCGCCCGTCGCCGATTCCACCAATTCCTCCTCGACGCCCTTCTGGATCGCCATCGTCGTCATGGGCGCCGCGATCCTGGTTCTCGCCACAAAGGCATGGAAGAAATAACGTATCTCATCCTGACGGTCGCCGTCGAGCTGCCCGTCGCCCTCGTCCTCCTGCGGCAGGAGGACTGGCGGCGGGTGACCTTGGTCGTGGTCGGGGTCAACATGGTCTCGCATCCGATCGTCTGGCAGATGATCTTCGTTTTGCACGCGAACTGGTTCCTATCGGAAGCATGCGTCGCGGCGTTCGAGGGGATTGTCCTTGGGCTGATGTTCCGGGATCGCCGGGCGCTGGCGTTTGCCACGGGGGTGGTGATGAATGTTGTCACGGCGGCGATCGGGTACCTTGTGTCATAACCGCTTTCTAAGCAAAAATCCCCACGCAGTTGCGTGGGGATTTTTGGTGACCTCACCGGGAATCGAACCCGGGTTTGCTCCGTGAGAGGGAGCCGTCCTAGCCGCTAGACGATGGGGCCGTTTGGGCTGATAGTTTCTCGTGGCGAGAGAATATCATGCCCGCTCAGATTGATCAAGGCTGGGCTTCGGTCGCCGTGCATTCGGGGGTTACGCAGCCAAGCCAGGGATAGGGTTTCGACGGATCAATGCGGGATTTTGAGAAGTTCCATTGGCGCCAGTCCGGTTGGGGGCTGGGGAATTCCGCGTTTACTTCCGTATCCGTCAGCTCCTGCGACGGCCCGAGATCGTACGCGACGATGCCGCGCGCTTCCATGGAGCGCATGACCGGGTATGCCTCCTCGGACGCGTAGATAATATCCAGCAGGCTGATTCCTCCGTTCTGGCGGAAGCGGTTCTCGTTCAGGCTCATGGACAGTGCGTCCGGGGCGGAGACGACGAACGCAAGGGCGAAGATTCCGGTGACGACCAGTCCTTGCCGGATAAATCGCGGCTGGGGCTCGTTGCGCAGGACGTGGACGAAGGCGACGACGATGAGGGTCGCGACGGCCGTAAGGAACGCGTAGGCGAACAGCCTTGCCGCGGTATAGCCGTAGGCGTCCACGTACAGGTTCATGCGGATGATCGCGGAGAGAAGGACGAGCAGGGTCTCGCCGAAGAGGACGCCATACAGAACTCTCAGGATGTTTGACGCGCGATCGCCGTGGAGGTAGCGCAGGCTGAGGAAGAGGAACAGAACGATCGTCGCGACGGTTACGAGCTCGTTGAAACCGCGGCGGGCGTACTCGGAAAAGGTATAGTCGGTGGCAAGGAACGCCGCTTCGCCGCCGAACAGGTAGGTTGCCTGGACGGCGATAAAGAGCGCGAACAGGCCGATGACTCCGCAGAGAACGACGTTGCTTTCGACGTGCCACTGCGGACTCGGCCGGACGTGCGACGCGAACGTTTCCCGTTTCCAAAACGCGAGGCCGAGCAGGGACGCGAACGCGACGGACCAGAAGAGGGTTCCAACGGCGTATCTCGTCCAGTCTGGAACGGAGGAGAAATTTAGGACACTCCGCACGTAGTCTCCGAACAGGGGATCCGCGGATGCGAACAGGGTTCCGAAGACGAGCAGGACCGGGACAAGCGCGAGAAGGCCCACCACGATTGATCGCGTTTGCGCCGGGGCGCGGCTTGGGAGCGGAAGGTGACGGAAGATGCCGAGCCGTCCGAGGGCATGGATGGGCGTCATGACGAACGCGGCGTGGGCAAAGAGCGCGGGGTGGTGGAATTCAAAGTGATGGCCGATGGCGTAGAGAATGAACGCCGCCTCCGACACCATGAGGCAGACGAACGCGACGCCCAGCGCAAGGTCGGACGTCCATATCGCAAAGGTTCCCGCGAATGCCAGCGAGAAAGCCGCCGCAACCCACGCCTCGCGGGGAAGGGTTCGGCCCGCTCGACGCGTGAGCCAGGCGATGGCGGCCACGAACGCGATCTGCATCAGAAACGCGTTGATTCCCAGTCCGTTCGAACTCCAAACCAAGCCGTAAAACAGCGCGCCAAGCATCACGCCGGCTCCGACGATCATCGGGACGGACCCGTCGTCGTCGATCATACGACCATCATCTTGGCCGTCGCTTCCACCGCGGCGCGGGCGTACGGGCGAAGGCGGGGTTCGATCTGTTCCGGGTCGATCTCCGGCCCGAGGATGCCGAGGCCGATGGGCTTCATGAATTCGAGCATGAGGCGGATGATGGCGTCGTACACCACCTCGCCCATCACGAGGCCATGCTTGGTGGCGCCGCGCTCGATGATGCCGAGCGCCACGCAGCCGTGGATATCGCTGCGCATCAGCAGGCGCTTGAGCGCGAGCGGCTTCTCGATGGATCCCGGGACCCATACGAGCTCGACGATGTTGAGCCCGAGCTCGGCCGCGGTCTGCTTGGCCTCGTCGAGCATCTCCGAGACCTCCTTCGTGTGGAACGAGCCGAGGACGATGGCGATATTTCTCATACGGATTTTTTAGTACGAATTACGGATCTGGGGATGTACGGATAGGAAAGATTCTACGGTGTCGACGATGGTTTGGGTCTTCGAATCGATCTCGAGGTTTACTTTGTCGCCTGGTTTCTTGAAGCCGAAGGTTGTCATTCGGAGCGTCTCGGGGATGAGCCAGACGGTGAAGGTCGAATCGGTTCGGTTGACGTCGACGATGGTGAGCGAGCATCCGTCGAGGGCGACGAATCCTTTGGGGAGGATGTACTTCATCCATTCCGGCGGGACGCGGAAGGTGATGACGTGGTTGTTTTCCGGCGCGTCGATCGCGACGATATCGGCCGTTCCGGTGACGTGGCCGGAGACGATGTGTCCGCCGACCTCGTCGCCGACGCGATAGGATCGCTCGACGTTGACGCGAGAACCTTCGACGAGCGCGCCGATGGTCGTTCGTTCGAGCGTTTCCTGCATCGCGTCGAAGGACGCCGAGGCGATGACCTCACCCTGTCCCTCTCCTTGTGAAGGAGAGGGGTACATGTCGGTGACGGTCAGGCAAACCCCGTCGATGGCGACGGACGCGCCGATTTGTAAGCCGTCCGCGTATCCCGCGGGCATTTCGACGGTGAAGCTGACGAGTCCCGGCCGCGCGTGGCCCGAGACGACCGTTCCGAGTCCTTTTACGATTCCTGTGAACATATGCAAGCATCCTACACGCAACGACTCTGCGACTCAAGGACGTTGCCGATCGTCCTGACGGAACGGGCGAAGAAGAAAAAACACCCGGTTTAGCGGGTGTGCGGAGGGTGGGTGCCGATCCAGTAGCCGGCGGCGGCGCCGGGGAGGAGGAAGAGCAGGGCGGGGAGCGGAACCTGTGAGGCGATCAGGACGCCGAGGGTGACCACGTGCGCGACGGAGATTCCGGCAACGGTCCAGAGGACGGCGCGCGTCGGGCGATCGGTCGTCCGCGCCGCTGCCATCACCCAGAGTCCGGGGATGACGATGTCGCCGAAGCCGAGGCTGACGGACGCGTCCGAGGAAAGGCTCAGGGACATCGGGATGGAGAATGTTCCGGCCAGGGTTGGTGCCATGGACGTCGTGTCCGATGTGTCCGGGACGATGCGGAGCATCAGCTTCGTTCCGAAGACGTTGATGACGTCATAGAGCATCATGCCGACGGACCCGTAGGAAAGGAACCGCGTCCGGATCTGGCGAAAGAGCAGGATTCCGATGCCGCAGACCGCGAACCCGAGCATTTCCAGCGTCAGCCAGTTCGTCCAGGCGCGCACTCCCTCGAAGAGCGCGTAGGCGGCCGCGTACCCCAGCGCGAGCCTGGTCCAGGTTGTCTTGGGCGAAAAGACTCCGCCGAGGAACGCGCCGAGGACGAGGATCGTGCCCCAGCGGTCGAGCGCCTTCGAGAAGTCCGGCTATGTCTCCACGAGCCAGACGATGATTGCAAGGACGAGAGTCATCGCGCCGAGCGTGACGGCCCATCCTGGGAGCGCGCAGGCGCGTCCGGTCGATGAGAAATGGGAAACGGGATCGACGGCATCGGCAGGAGCCGTGCTCGCGAGGCGAACGACGGCCAGGTAGAAGATGGGAAAAAGAACGAGCTGATAGAAGAGGACGATGAGCAGCGGCATGATTGTCTCGGGTGTCGCGCACCGTAGGGGAAAAATGCTATACTGTCAATATGCTCCTGCAGGAATTGTTTTTTGAGATCGGAACCGTCGTCGTCCTCGCGGCATCGCTCGCGATGGTGGTTTCGCGTTTGCGACTTCCGCTCGTGATCGCGTATATCGTGACGGGAATTCTCGTGGGGCCGAGCGTGTTCGCGCTGACGAAAAATCCGGAGACGTTTGAGGCTCTGTCGAAGATTGGCGTCGCCTTCCTGCTGTTCACGGTCGGGCTCGGGCTGAACTGGCGGCGGATGAAGGACGTGGGCGGGATCGCGCTTGCGACGGGGGTCGGGCAGGTTCTCGTGACGTCGGTGGTTGGGTTCGTGATCGGACGTCTCGTCGGGCTCACGACAGTTACGTCGCTGTACGTGGCGGTCGCGTTCTCGTTCTCGAGCACGATCGTGATCGTGAAGCTGCTGTCGGACAAGGACGAGCTCAACACGCTGTACGGGCGCATCAGCGTGGGGTTCCTCCTCGTGCAGGACTTCATCGCCATGTTCATCCTGCTCGGCCTCGGCGCCATCGGGAGCGGGGCAAGCCTGCCGGATATCATCGCGCAGACGCTGATCAAGATCGCATTCCTCGTCCCCGTCCTGATGGTCGTGTCCGCATACGTCGTCCCGCGTCTCGTCGCATACGCAGCCAAGTCGCAGGAGCTCCTGTTCGTCTTCTCCGTCGCCTGGTGCTTTCTCATCGCCGGACTGCTTGTCTGGTTCGGATTCGGCGTGGAGATGGGCGCGCTCATCGCCGGGATAACGCTTTCGGGAACGGTGTTCGAACGCGAGATCGGCGCGCGCATCCGGTCGTTGCGCGACTTCTTCCTGCTGATCTTCTTCGTGGTCCTCGGAACGCACCTCAACGTCTCGTCCGTCGGCTCGCTCGTCGTTCCGACGATCGTCTTCTCGCTCTACGTCCTCGTTGGCAACCCGATCCTTGCCATGCTCGTGATGCGCGCGCTCGGCTACCATCCGCGCACAGGGTTCCTTTCCGGGACCACGGCCGCGCAGATCTCCGAGTTCTCGTTCATCGTGATCGCGGCGGGAATTGCGCTCGGCCATATCGATCCGTCGATTCTCACGCTTGCGACGACAGTCGGGCTCGTGACGATCGCTACCTCGTCGCTCGTCATCCAGCATAACGCGGCCATCTATGACATCCTTCGCCCGGTGTTTCGATTCATGGAGCCGGCACGGTCGCTTTCGCGCGAGCACAAGGTCGTCCATCCGGAGGTGAAGACGTATCTCTTCGGCCTGCACGACATCGGCACGGCGGCCCTTTCCGCGCTCGAGGAACTGCGCCAGCCGTTCGCGGTGGTCGACTTCGACCCGATCGTGATTCGCGACCTCACCGCGGTCGGCATCCCGGCCATTTACGGCGACGCGGGCGACGACAGCTTTCTCGAGGAGATCGGGGTCGAGCGCGCGAAGTTCATCGTGTCGACCATTCCGGACGTGAGCGTTTCGCTCGAGATTCTCGGTTATCTTCGCGGCGAGAAATTCGCCGGAACGGCCGTCGTGTCGGCGCGGACGAAGGACGAGGCTGAGAAGTGTTACGCGGCCGGTGCGACGTTCGTGATCATTCCGACGGTGCTCGGGGGAGAGAAGTTGCGCGAGTTGCTGTCAGAAAAGAAAACGCGACGTTTGTCCTGGCAGAAACTGGCCTTGGACCGATAGCGCGCATGCCGTTTTTCTCAGCCTTGACACGATGAATTAGCACTCGTACAATGAGAGTGCTAATTTTGATTTTATGCGTCTGGAACCACGGCAAGAGGCCATTTTGAAGGCGATCGTGGACGAGTATATCCGATCGGCGCAACCGGTCGGGTCTCGCCTGGTCGCGGAGCTGTCGGGGAGCAACGTGTCGCCCGCCACCATCCGCAGCGAGATGGCCGCGCTCGAGGATGCGGGATTCATCGTCCAGCCGCACACGTCGGCCGGACGGATACCCACCGAGAGGGCGTACGTCTACTATCTCCAGAACTTCGTGTCCGCGGAGCCCGGACACGCGGCCAGCGACCAGCTCCGGAAGTCGGTCGCGGACGGCCGCTCGACCGGAGCCGGAGAGCCCGACATGCGCGACCTGGCCCGGACGCTCATGGAGCTGTCGGGCGAGATGGCGATCGTCGCGGTCGATCCGCGCAACAGCTATTACTCGGGCGTCGCCAACCTCGTGGGCAAACCCGACTTCAGCGACATCGTGGTCGTCCAGGAACTTTCCCGGATGCTCGACCGCTTCGACCAGCTGGTCGGCGAGGTGTTCGACCGCATGACGAGCGAGCCGCAGGTTCTCATCGGCAGCGAGAACCCGTTCGGCAAGGACATGAGCGCGGTGATGGTGAAGTGTCGGCTGCCAAACGGACAGATTGGCATCCTCGGATTGATCGGCCCCATGCGGATGGACTATGGGAGGAACCTCGGACTCGTTACGGACATTCAAGAAATTCTAGACGATTCTCTATGAGCGACGAACAAGACGTGACGGTCGAGCCGACTGTCGAGACACCTGTCGAGGACAAGGCAGCCGAGTATCTTGCGGGATGGAAACGCGCCCTCGCGGATTACGACAACCTGAAGAAGGAGCAGGGACGCGAGCGCGTCGAGATGCGCGCGGCGGCCACGGCCGACGCGGCAAGCCGGATCATCCCGGTGATCGACAACTTCGACACCGCCGTGAAGTTCGTCCCGGAGGGGATCGACGCGAAGCTGAAGAACTGGCTCATGGGCATCCTGTTCGTCCAGACCCAGCTCGACGAGGTCCTTCTCCAGATGGGGGTGGAACCGTTCGGCGAAGTCGGAGACCCGTTCGACGCGAACCTGCACGACGCGGTCGGCGAGCGAGCGGACGAGAAGGTCGCCCCGAACGCGATCGTCGAGGTCGTCGCGCGCGGATGGAAGATGGGAGGCAAGATCGTGAGGCCGGGGAAGGTCATCGTAAACAAATAACAATATTTTTATGGCAAAGATTCTTGGAATCGACCTTGGAACGACGAACTCGTGCATGTCCATCATTGAAGGCGGACAGCCGAAGGTTTTGGAAAATCGCGAAGGCGCGCGGACGACTCCCTCGATGGTCGCCGTGACGAAGACGGGCGAGCGTCTCGTTGGAGCACCTGCGAAGCGTCAGGCCGTGACGAACGCGGAGAGCACGCTGTTTTCGATCAAGCGTCTGATCGGCCGCCGGTTTGACGACGCCGAGGTGCAGCGCGACATGAAGACGATGCCGTACAAGATCGTGAAGAAGGGCGACGGGATCGCGATTACCATGTCGGGAACGGATTACACGCCGGAGGAGATCTCGGCGATGATCCTTGGGAAGCTCAAGGCGGACGCGGAGGAGAAGCTCGGGGAGAAGATCACGCAGGCGGTCATCACCGTTCCGGCGTACTTCGACGACGCCCAGCGCGCCGCGACCAAGGTTGCGGGCGAAATCGCCGGACTCGAAGTTCTGCGCATCATCAACGAGCCGACGGCTGCCGCGCTTGCCTACGGATTCGACAAGAAGAAGGGCGAGCAGGTGATGGTGTACGACCTCGGGGGCGGAACGTTCGACGTTTCCGTGCTCGACGTTTCCGCTGACACCGTCGAAGTGAAGTCGACCAACGGCGACACGCACCTTGGCGGAGATGACTTCGACCGCTGTATTATCGATTGGATCGTGGACGAGTTCCGAAAGGCCGAGGGAATCGACCTCGGAAAGGATCCGCTCGCGCTGCAGCGCATCAAGGATGCCGCCGAGCGTGCCAAGATTGAATTGTCGACGGCCCAGCAGACGGAGGTCAACCAGCCGTTCATCACGTCGGACGCCAACGGCCCGAAGCATCTGTCGCTTTCGCTGTCGCGATCGAAACTGGAAGAGCTCGTTCGCCCGCTCGTGGAAAAGACGCTCGGTCCGGTGAAGAAGGCGCTTGCGGACGCAAAGATGGACAAGGGCGACATCAACGAGATCGTCATGGTGGGCGGAATGACGCGCATGCCGATGGTGCAGAAGGCCGTGGAGGATTTCTTTGGCAAGAAGCCGAACATCACGGTGAACCCGGACGAGGTGGTCGCGGTCGGCGCGGCGGTTCAGGGCGGCGTGCTGCAGGGCGAGGTGAAGGACGTGCTCCTGCTCGACGTGACCCCGCTGTCGCTCGGCATCGAGACGATGGGCGGCGTGTCGACGAAGCTGATCGAGCGCAACACCACGATCCCGACGTCGAAGGCGATGGTCTTCTCGACGGCCGCGGACAACCAGTCGTCCGTCGAAATCGTCGTTCTCCAGGGCGAGCGCGAGATGGCCGCGGACAACAAGCCGCTCGGACACTTCACCCTCTCCGGAATCCCGATGGCGCCGCGCGGCGTGCCGCAGGTGGAGGTGAAGTTCGACATCGACGCGAACGGAATCCTGAACGTCTCTGCGACGGACAAAGGCACCGGCAAGAGCCAGCAGATCACGATTACCGCGTCGACCGGCCTCTCCAAGGACGAGATCGAGCGCATGAAGCGCGATGCCGAGGAGCATGCCGACGAGGACAAGAAGAAGAAGGAGATGATCGAGCATCGCAACCTGGCGGACAACATGATCTATACCGCCGAGAAGATGATGAAGGACGCCGGCGACAAGGCGACCGACGAGGAAAAGAAGGACATCGAGGAAAAGATCGCGGCGCTGAAGGCTGTGAAGGACGGCGACGACCACGAGGCCATCAAGAAGGCCGCGGACACGCTGTCGGACGCGGCGCAGAAGGTTGGGGCGAAGATGTACGAGAATAAGGGGACCGAGGGTTCCGAGGGGGCCAAGGGTTCGGAGGAAAAGACGAACGATGAGCCGATTGACGCGAAGGCCGAAGAGAAATAAATATGACTCAGACGCACGTGGCGCGGTCGTTTGACGAGCAGATCGTCGCGTTCGCGGAATCTCAGGAAGGATGCGTGAAGACGGCGGGCGGGATGATCCCGCCCCCGTCTTCGTGTTCGAAGTCGGTCCACTCGTTGTATGGCATCGCGCAGTGGCATCTCGCGACGCTGGTGATCGTGGTCCTCTTTGTCGGACTGATGATCGAGCTCTTGATGCTGTCGATTCACCGCGGCGGAGGAGGACATTGAACCTATGGCCAAAGATTTCTACAATTTGCTCGGCGTCTCCAAGTCCGCGTCGCAGGATGAGATTAAGGCTGCGTTCCGGAAGCTGGCGCACCAGTATCATCCCGACAAGCCGACGGGGGACGAGGCGAAGTTCAAGGAGATCAACGAGGCGTACCAGGTGGTGGGCGACGCGGAGAAGCGCAAGAAGTACGACCAGTTCGGGTCGGCCGCGTTTGATGGAAGCCCGGGAGGGGGGCAGGGATTCGGCGGTGGCCAGGGGTTTGGAGGGTTTGATTTCTCTGGGTTCCAGGGCGGCGGTGGGTTCGAGGATTTGGGCGAGATGTTCGGGAACATGTTCGGCGGGGGAGGAGGTCGTCATGCCGCGCCGCGGGGGAACGACATCCAGGTCGATGCCGAGCTTACGTTCAAGGATTCAATCTTTGGCGTCGACAAGGAATTGCACCTGTCGAAGTTCGACGCGTGCGAGAAATGCGACGGCAAGGGAGCCGAGCCGGGGACGAAGATGAGGGACTGCGACGACTGCGGCGGAAAGGGCGTGAAGGTGGTCCAGCAGCGCACGATTCTTGGAACGTTCCAGTCCAAGGTCGCGTGCGGAACGTGCCGCGGCGAGGGAAAGGTTCCGTCGACGAACTGCAAGGCGTGCCACGGCGATGGGATCGTCCGCGGAAAAAAGACGCTGACGGTCCATATCCCGTCCGGCGTCGAGAACGGCAACACCCTCCGCGTTCGCGGCGGCGGCGAGGCGATCCGCGGGGGACAAACGGGCGACCTGTTCGTCCGTCTCCACGTGAAGAACGACACGCGCTTCGAGCGCGAGGGTTCGACGATTTACTCGTCGCTCAATCTCGGCTTCACGCAGGCCGCGCTCGGCGCGACGGTGGATACGGAGATCATCGACGGAAAGTGGAAACTCGAGATTGAACCCGGCACACAGTCGGGAACGGAAATCCGTGTCCGCGGCAAAGGCGTCCCGGCAGGAAACGGTCGTGGCGATCACGTGTTCATTGTTCAAGTCGTGACGCCCACGAAGTTGTCGAAGGAGCAGCGGAAGCTGCTGGAAGAGCTCCACCTGCTACAGTAAACTGTCCAACATACCTCACGGCTGCAAGGTATGTTGGACAGTTCAACTTACCTTGCAGCCGTGAGGTATGTTGATCAATTTGAAATTCTCTGTGTTCGAACTTCTCTCAACCAACGGAAAATCCCGACGCGGACGCCTGACCCTTCCACATGGAATCGTCGAGACGCCCTGCTTTATGCCGATCGCGACCAAGGGGGCGGTGAAGACGCTGTCGTCGGCGGATGTCGAAGCGCTTGGCGCGTCGATCGTTTTGTCGAACACGTATCATCTGTTGCTGCGTCCGGGGTTGGAGGGAATGGAGAAACTTGGAGGTCTCCATCACCTGATGGGTTGGAACAAGCCGATCATCACGGACTCAGGTGGCTATCAGGTCTTCAGCCTGTCGAAGATGAACAAGACGAACGAGGATGGCGTGACGTTCCAGTCGCACATCGATGGGAAGCGGATCCATTTGACTCCGGAGTTGTCGATGCAGATGCAGGCGGCGATCGGGTCCGACATCGTGATGCAGTTCGACGACGTCGCGGCCGGCGACTCGACGCGCGAGCGGTACGAGCAGGCGATGGAGCTGTCGCTGCGATGGGCGAGGCGGTGCAAGGATGCGCTGCCGCCAGGACAGAATCTGTTCGGGATCGTCCAGGGCGGGACGCACGAGGACCTTCGCGAGAAGTCGGTCGAGGGGCTCGTCGAGATCGGGTTCGACGGGTATGCGATCGGCGGACTGTCCGTCGGGGAGAAGCGGGAGGACGCGTATCGGATCGCGGAGTTCATCTGCGACAAGATGCCGGCGGACAAGCCGCGGTATTTCATGGGCGGGGGGATGCCGGAGGAGATCGTGCATTACGTCTCGCTCGGCGTGGACATGTTCGACTGCGTGATCCCGACGCGAAACGCGCGGCACGGCACGCTGTTCACCTGGGCTCAGGATCCGACGACGATCGACTTCTCGAAGCGGCCCACCGATTTCTACAAGAAGCTCAACGTGACCGGCGAGGCCAGTACGTTCGACGAGTCGCCGGTGGACGCGTGGTGCGACTGCTCGACGTGCAAGACCGTCTCGCGGGCGTATCTCCGACACCTGTTCTCGGTCGGCGAGATGCTGGCCATGCGGCTGGCGACGATCCACAACCTGCGGTTTTACCTGAGGCTGATGGAGGAACTGAGAAAAGAAAAAAGCGCCTAAGGCTAGGCGCCAAGGTCGACGGAATTCGTCGAGTGGTGAGAGAACTGGATGTCCGATTCGTCGGAGATCCAGTTTTTTTCGACCGCGCGATGGATGTCGCGGATCATGTTCGTTCCGCCGCAATCGCTCCAGGCCGCCGCCGTGAGCTTGCCGGCCTCGATGCCGCGCCTGACGGTCTCCTCCTGGTCCGTCGTGATGCACGGACAGGCGATGGCGACGATCCTGGCGTCCGGACGAGCCTCGCGAAGGAGGACGACGAGCTGCATCATCTCGACAAACTGTCGTCCGCCGACGTAGACGGTCGCGATCATCGGGACCAGGGGGTCGGATTCCTTCCGAACGACCCGGACGACGTCCGTCTGGATCCGTCCAAGCGTCAGCTCTGAAAACAGCAATGAGGTCAGCCCGTCGGCTCGGAGAATCTCCGCGGGCATCGCGGGCCTTCTGGATCCGATCCGGTTGTAACTTGCCACCACGTGCGTGAGCGAAGCGTCCGCGTGGATCAGACCGGGGAGGACGGCCTGTATGAAGTGCTGGCAGGGGGAGAAGGCGGGGAGGGGCATGAAAACCTCTGGGTTGTGCTCGGAGGATCCGCGCACGAACCGGCAGAATACGCGATTATCGCGCTTCTGTCAATGCAATCGATTTATGGTAAACTGTACGCATATGGTTTTGCGTCTCGTCCTCACGGAACTATTCGACGGCATCGTCTCGCTTCCGGCGTGGTGGTACACGCGCGGCCTTGCCATCATGACCGCATGGTTCCGAACATTCGTCCGGGACGCCTCCGAGCGCTTCTCGCTTGGGGTGTGGGTAAGGAACCTGTTTGTTCCGATGTACGGCGACACGGAATGGAGCGGGCGCGCCATCAGCTTCGGCGTGCGTTTCGCGATGATCTTCGTGCGCGGCAGCGCGGTTGCCGTCTGGTCCTCGGCCGCGTTCGTCGGGCTTGCCGTCTACGTCCTTGCCCTTCCGATGGCCATTCTCGGCTTGCTCTACCACGCGGTCGGGCTGATTGTTTTTTAACATGATCCCTTCGAACCCCCCGATCCCTTCGACCCCCCGCGCCGGCGTCCTCATCGACGGGAAGGCTTTTGTTTGGTCGGAACGGCTAGACGACGCGTCGCTCGCGAAGAAGCGGCTGGCACAAAAGGTTCAGACAGCCATCAGCGCAGGAATCCTGGCCGCGGCATTCCTATTTTTCCTCTGGTTCGGATGGGGGATGTACCTGTACGTGATTCCCAGTGGAATGACGGCATTCGTGCGCGCGGTATTCCGTCCGAGCTTCGTGGGGCTCTCGTTTTCGCTGTTCGTGCTGTCATCCTCGTTTGTCTTCCAACGGATGTGCGAGGTAACGCGAAAGAAAGTTGAGATGCCGGTGATTTCGCACGGGGAAGCGGTGCCTGGCGTTGTCTCGACGATCCCGGAGGGCGAGCGCGTCAACGTTGCCGATCTGTTCCACGCGGACGCGATGAAGACGGTCGAGGACGCGTACAAGCTCGCCTCTTCGTTCGGTCACGCATCGATCCAGCCGCTGCACCTGTTCATCTCATCGTTGTCGCACGGCGACGTTCCGGTCGTCTTCGGCCGCCTCGGCCTTCGGTTCGACGCGGTAAGCGACGCGCTCAACCGCCGCCTGCTTTCCGTTCCGACCGGCCCCGGGCCGACCTTTTCCGAGGAGGCCGAGCAGACCCTGATCGCGGCGTTCCAAAACGCGGTCGTTCGTGACCGATCGTCCGTTTCCCCTATCGAACTATTCTACGAGGCATACCGTCGCGACCCGTTCGTCCAGGAGCTCCTGTACGACGTGAAGGTCGACGAGGCGCGGCTCTCGAACGTCGTCGAATGGATCCGCATCACGGACGCGCTCCGGGAGCGGTACGACAGGTACCGCCGCGCCGCCGCGTTCAAGCCCACCGGGCCGATGAACCGCTCCATGACCGCCATCCAGACGCCGGCGCTCGATTCCGTTTCCGAGGATCTTACGACCGCGGCGGTGGGAGGACGCCTGCCGATGCTCATCGGGCGCGACGCGGAGATGGAGGAACTATTGCGCGTCATCGAGGGGGGCGGACGCAGCGTTCTGCTCGTGGGTCCGGAGGGCGTGGGAAAGACCGCGCTCATTTCCGGGCTGGCCGAACGGATGGTGCGCGAGGACGTTCCGAAGATGCTACAGGACCGTCGCCTCGTGAGCGTCGTGCTGTCGGCGGTCATCTCGGGAGTCGACGCGTCCGAGGCGCAGCAGAGACTTATCGGCGTGTTGAACGACTCCGGACGCTCGGGGAACGTCGTACTCGTCATGCAGAACATCGAGCAGCTCGTCGAGACGGGGTCGGAACTCGCCTCGCTCCTCGTGGACGCCCTCACGCGCCGAATGGCGTTCGTGATCGCGACCACGACCCCCGAGGCATACGCGCAAACCGTCGAGCGGTCGCCGATCTCGCGCGTCTTCGAGGTCGTGAACGTTCCCGAGCCCGATACGACCGAGGCGATCCGCATCGTCGAGTCGAAGGTCGGCGCGATCGAATACGATCAGAACGTCATCTTTACGTATGACGCGGTCGAGCGGTCCGTCGTTCTCTCTGACCGATACGTCCACGCCTCCTACCTTCCGAAGAAGGCGATCGGCGTCTGCAAGGAGGCCGCGCTCGTCGCGTTCAAGGCCCGAGGGGAGAACGCGATCGTCACGGGAGACGACGTGGAAACGGTCCTCGCGGCAAAGACCGGTATCCCGATGACGCAGGTATCCACCGATGAGAAGGACAAGTTGCTGACGCTCGAGTCGACGATCCACGCGCGCGTGATCGGCCAGGAGGAGGCCGTGAAGGCCGTGGCTTCGGCACTGCGTCGCGCGCGGACCGAGCTTCGGGCGCAGAACCGCCCCATCTCGACCTTCCTGTTCCTCGGCCCGTCCGGCGTTGGAAAGACCGCGCTCGCAAAGGCCGTGGCGGCGTCGTACTTCGGCGGGGAGAACGCGATGCTGCGGTTCGACATGAGCGAGTACCAGGACCAGGCGAGCGTCTACCGGCTTATCGGCGCGCCGGGAGGGGACGCGGGGCTGATGACCGAGGCCGTCCGACGCAATCCGTTCTCGCTCATCCTGCTCGACGAGTTCGAGAAGGCGCACCCGAACATCCTCAACCTGTTCCTCCAGGTGTTCGACGAGGGCCGCCTCACCGATTCGGCCGGGCGCGTCGTCGACTTCACGAACGCGATCATCATCGTCACCTCGAACGCCGGGAGCGCGTACATTCAGAAGGCCGTGTCCGAGGGCGTCCCGGCCGACCAGATGAAGACGCGCCTCATCGAGGAGGAACTGCACGGAACGTACCGCCCGGAGCTGCTGAACCGCTTCGACGGGATCATCGTCTTCCATCCGCTGACGCCCGACGACGTTCAACAGATCACCTACCTCATGATCGCGCAGGTCGCGGAGCGGCTCGAGGCAAAAGGGATTATGTTCCGCGCGACGGACGAGGCGGTCGCGGAGCTGTCGACGAAGGGGTACGACCCGAAGTTTGGCGCGCGTCCGTTGCGCCGCATTATCCAGGAGGAGGTCGACAACGCGATCGCGACCGCTCTTCTCGAAGGGCGCGTGAATCGTCGCGACACGATCGTCCTGCATCACGGAGGAAAGATTGAGATTGAGAAGGGGGCGGCACTATGATCTCCTGGTTCTTTGGCGCGTTCTTCCTGTCGATGGTCGCGACGGTCGTCGTCCGTTCCGTCGCGATCCGGTTCGGGATCGTCGACCGGCCCACGGGAGGACGAAAGATCCATGCGAAGGCGATCCCGCTGCTCGGAGGGCTGGCAATCTTTCTCGCGATCGCCGCGACCGTCGACGTCCTCTTGCTTCGCACGGATCTGCTGACCGGCGGCGACATCTCCGTACGCCACTACGTCGGCTTCCTGCTCGGCGGCACCGTCCTCATGGTCGGCGGGTTCCTCGACGACAAGCTCAACCTTTCCGCGAAGTTCGCCATCGTCGCGCCGGTCATCGCGGCCGTCATCGTGATCGCGCTCGGGATCGAGATCACGAAGCTCACGAACCCGTTCGGCGGCGTCATCCTTCTCGAGCACTGGCAGTCGAACGTCATCGTCTTCGTCTGGCTCATGGTCGTGATGTACACGACGAAGTTCCTCGACGGCCTCGACGGTCTCGCGACCGGAGTCTCGTCGATTGGAACGCTGATGGTCCTGCTGCTCGCCTCGACGGCCGCATATTTCCAGCCCGACGTCGCGGCCTTTGCGACCGTTTGCCTCGGCGCGATGCTCGGGTTCCTTGCGTTTAACTTTCATCCCGCCAAGATCTTCCTCGGCGAGGGAGGCAGCACGTTCGTCGGCTTTATCGTCGGCACGCTTGCGGTGATCTCGGGCGGAAAGCTCGCGACGGCATTGTTAGTCCTCGCGATCCCGATGCTCGACGTCGTGTGGATCATGGTTCGTCGCTTCCGAGCGGGAGGACTGTCCCAGGTGTTCAAGGGCGACCGCAAGCATCTCCACCACCGCCTCCTCGACCGCGGATGGACCCAGACCCAGATCGTCGCGGCCTACTATCTCGTCGCCATCGTCTTCGGCTGCTCGGCGCTGTTCCTGCAGAGCAGGGAGAAGCTGATCGCCCTGGCCGCGATCGTCGCCCTCATGCTCGTCGTCGCGATCGTTCTGTCGAAGCAGGATAAGCCGGTATGATCCGCGATAACATCGTTTCCCCTCCTCATAGGGAGGAGGGGGTAGGGGTGGTCGTCGCGCAACGTCGAGCTGCGACAGTCGTCGCTATCGCCGTTTTCCTCGTCCTCGCGATTGCCATCTTGTTCATTCGCTTCAAATCCCCGCATCCGACCGTTCATTTCCCCGACGGAACCGTCGTCTCCGTCGAAATCGCTGATTCTCCCGAGGAACGGCGCGTCGGCCTTTCCGACCACATCTTTCTTGACCCGGACCGCGGGATGCTGTTCATGCTCGACGGCCTGTCCCGCCCGGCGTTTTGGATGAAGGACATGAAGTTTCCGATCGACATCGTCTGGCTGCGCGACGGGATCGTCGTCGGAATCGAGCCGTCCATGCCTGTTTCGACGGACATGAATCCGCCAAGCGTTCGGCCAAACGGCGATATAAACCAGGTTTTGGAGGTAAACGCCGGGTTTGCTCTGAAACATGACCTGAAACCAGGCCAATCGCTTGACATCAATCTCCCGTAAAGGTACTATTCCGCTGTAATTCTCTAGGTTCGCAGGCAGGATCGCCCGTCGCTGACGGGGACGGATAAGCCGCGAGTGAAATATGTTCGCAGTCATTAAGACCGGCGGAAAGCAGTACATTGTCCGCGAGGGACAGGAGCTCAAGGTTGAGCTGCTGGAGACCGAAGCGGGCAAGGCCATTGCGTTCGACGCCATGCTCGTCTCCGACGAGGAAGGCAAGAGCGTGAAGGTGGGAGCGCCGTTCGTCACCGGAGCCGTCGTTTCGGCCACCGTCGTCGAGCACGGCCGCGCCGACAAGATCCTGGTGGTCAAGTACAAGCCGAAGGTGCGCTATCGCCGCCACGTCGGTCACCGCCAGCCGTTCACCAAGCTCAAGATCGAAAAAATCTCCGCCTAGGGCGGAGATTTTCTTTTGGCGCCGCTTGGGTTGACAATCGGCCGGTTTTCAAGTATTGTCAGTCGACCATTAGGAGCAGGGCAATGGCAAATCAGGAAGAACGGCTGTCGGATGAGAGGCTGGCCGAGGCGATCGATGAGGCGGAGAAGAAGGTCCCGTGGGAAATCCACGTCGACTCCGTGCGCGAACACGCGTATGGCTACGATTCCGAGGAGTCCAGGCGATTCTTCGAAGGGTGTCGCAACGAACACGTGAAGGAGCTCGTCATGCTCCTGCGGCTCCAGCGGTCCCGGGAGATACAGGCGAAAGCCTGGGATGAGTGCGTCCACTAGTCGACCATGCTCGGTCGGCTTTTTTTGTTCGCACAAACCGGGATTTCTTGACAAATCCTTCATTTTCGGGTACCTTCCCATCGTTCCAAGATCGCGCATCCCGCGCGGAAACGGACATATTTTCCTGGAAGGCTCATGGAAGCGCAGCTGGATGAATTCGTTCGTGACCGCGCCGAGGAACGTCGCACCGCCGTCGAGGCGAACTACCGTCGTCTCGGCCACCCGTTCGTGACGGTTCCGAAACCGACCGCCTCCGTTCGGGATCTGATGAACTGGGAGCGGCTGGAGTTCGACCTCAACTACCGTCCTCCCGAGTCGCAGCTGACGTACGAGGCATGGATGTCATCGCACGGCTGTGACAGGGACTGGACCGTCGCGGACGAGGCGGCCCGGAAGAAGGTCCGGTGGGAGCCATGCGACGTCGGGTACTGGTTCCTCTCTCAAGCCGCGGTGAACTGCCCGCATCGCATGAGAAGCCACGAGGAACTGACGCCGGACGTCTGTCTCCTGTCGCTTGAGGAGTACGCCATCCTGTACCTGACGTGCTCGGATCTCGCTGGCAGGCGCATCGATGACATTACCGAATGCCTCCTTCGCACGTCGTTTGGCTCGGGCTGTCTGAGCGCGTGCGATCTTGCCAGCAAGGTTCATGTCAGCCGGCATGATGCTCCCTACCTGAAGGTTCCCCAACGTCACGTTGGCGGGCGCCGTCGCATGCTGTTGTCGTCGTCGCTCGCCTGACGACTCTCGTCCCTTGCCCTGCGTTGGCTCACCGATGGTGGGCTGGCGCGGGGCTTTTTTGTATCCTGTTACGAGTCCCTCCGCCCCTTCAGCGCGTCGCCGAGCGTAATCTCGTCCGCGTACTCCAAGCTCGCCCCGATCGGCAGGCCGCGCGCCAGCCGCGTGACGCGTCGTCCCAGCGGCGCCAGCTGTTTCGTCAGATACATCATGGTCGCCTCCCCATGAACGGTCGGAGACAATGCCAGGATCACCTCGCGGATCGAGTCCGTCGATCGAATGCGCTCGACGAGCTCCTTGATGCGCAGAACGTCGGGCGTGATTCCCTCGATCGGGTTAAGCGTTCCGCCGAGGACATGGTAGTGCCCGCGGTACGCGTCCGTCGCCTCGAGCGTCGAGATGTCGCGCGGTTCCTCGACGACGCAGAGGATCGCCTTGTCGCGCTTCTCGTCGCGGCAGATGTCGCAGGTCTCGGCCTCGCCGTAGGTGAAGCAGGTTGAACAGACCTTGATGTCGGCGAGGGCGACGACCGACCGGGCCATCACCTCGAGGTCGTGCTTCGGCAGCTTCAGCAAATAATACACAAAGCGCAGGGCCGTTTTGGGCCCCACGCCTGGCAGCCGCGCGAAACTCGCGACGGCGTTTTGTATTGGCTCCGGAAAGCGTCTCACATCCCCAAGCTCTTGATCATATCCTGCAATCCGCCCATCTCCTTCATCTTTCCTGCCATCTCCTTCTGCAGATCCTTCGTCACGTTGCCGAACGCCTCGATGAGCGCCTGGCTGAGCGCCGGCTTGTTCGTCATGAGCTCGTCGTCGATGTCGATGGAAAGGATGCGCTGGTTGCCGTTCATGGAAATGCTCACCTTGCCCTTTCCTCCGGTACCGGTGCAGACAACCTCCTCGAGCGCGGACTGCATGTTCTTGGCCTGGTCGCGGATATCCTTGATGGCTTTGATCTTGGAGAACATAGGATCGTAATAGATTAATGCGACGATATTATACCATCTCTCCCGGCGGCGGGACGAACCCGTGATCAACCGGAGGGGGAGCGGACGGCATCGGGGGAGGAACGGGCATGTCGGAGCCGTACTGGTTGCTGCCGCCCATGCGGAGGTCGAGGTTTTTAAAGCTTGTCCTTGTCTTATCGAAGAAGAGGCGGACCATGCCGGTCGGGCCGTTGCGGTGCTTGGCGATGTGAACCTCGGCGATGTTCTTTTCTTCCGGGGCGAGATCCTCCTCGCGGTAGTTGCGGTCCGCCGCCTTGCGGTAGATGAACATCACCACGTCGGCATCCTGCTCGATGGAGCCGGAGTCGCGCAGGTGGGACAATCGAGGAATGGCCGGCTTGTTCTGCTCGACGGCGCGGGAGAGCTGGGCGAGGGCGAGGACCGGGACGCGGAGCTCGCGGGCGATCTGCTTGAGGCCGCGGGAGATTTCCGAGACTTCCTGCACGCGGTTCTCGTCGTTGCCTCCGCCTTTTTTGCTGCGGCCTTCCATCAGCTGCAAGTAGTCGATGATGATAAGCCCGAGGCCGTGCTCGGCCTGCATGCGGCGGGCCTTGGTGCGAAGCTCCATGACGGTGAGCGTCGGCGAGTCGTCGATGAAGATGGGGGCCTCGGAGAGCACGCCGAGCGCGTGGCCGATGCGCGGGAAGTCCTCGTCGCGGTCGGAGAGGCGGCCGGTACGCATTTTCCACAGGTCCACGCCGGCCTCGGCGCAAATCATACGGTCGACCAGCTGCTCCTTGGACATTTCGAGCGAGAACACGCCAACGGGAGCCTTTCCGCGAAGGGCGACGTTGCGGGCGATGTCCATGGCGAGCGACGTCTTTCCCACGGAAGGACGCGCGGCCAGGATGAGGAGGTCGGACTTCTGGAGCCCGGCGAGGAGCCCGTCGAGCTCGGTGTAGCCCGTCGGGACGCCGCGGAGCTTGCCGCGCTCGCGGTGGAGCTCGTCGATGCGGTCGAATGCCTCGGCGAGGACGCGCGAGATGGGGGTGAAGGCGTTCTTGGTGAGGTTCTGCGAGACGCGGAACAGCGTGCGCTCGGCCTCGTCGAGCGTCTCGTCGATGTCGCCCTCCTCGTCGTAGCCGAGCCGGGTGATGTTCGTGGCGGCCTCGATCAGTCGTCGAAGGGAAGCCTTCTTCTGGATGATCTGGGCGTAGTGGACGATGTGCGCGCTGGTCGGGACCGCGTTCGACAGCTCGACGAGGTAGGTGCGGCCGCCGATGTGCTGGAGCTTGCCCTTTTCCTCGAGGCGGTTTCCGACCGTGAGAATGTCGATTGGCTCGTGGCGCTCGCTCAGGTCGAGCATGCAGTCATAGATGAGCCGGTGCGAGTCGCGATAAAAGTCCTCGGGCTGCGTGACGTCGCCGATCTTGATCATGGCGTCCTGGTCAATCAGAAGGGAGCCGAGCAGGGATTGCTCGGCCTCCATGTTTTGCGGTGGGAGTCTCTCAAGGCCCATATCGAACGCATCTTAGCACGCCGGCCAGAGTGAACAAGAGGATAACCTGTGGTATAATCTGTGCATGGATTTTGCCAATAACCGGTTCGTACGCGCCGTGGGAACGATGATCGGATCGATCGTCGGCGTTGGCATCTTCGGACTGCCGTTCGCCTTCGCGCAGGCGGGGTACGGCGTTGGCTTGCTCGCGCTCCTCGTTCTCGGCGGACTGAACGCGCTGCTCCTGCTGATGTACACGGATATCGTCGCCCATACCCCCGGCCATCATCGGCTTGCCGGATACGTTTCGGCATATTTGGGAAAGGGTTGGGGGCGGTTCGGGCTCATTGCGCTCGCGGTGGGAGTGTGGGGGAGCCTGACGGCGTATCTGATGGCGGGCGGACGCTTCCTTTCGCTTCTTTTTGGGACGACGTCGTCCGGATCCGAGACGGCATTCGGCCTGTTCGTGCTCTCGACGGTCGCGGTCATTTCCTATGGAGGGATGAAGGTCGCCTCGCGGGCGGAGGTGGCGATTCTCACCGTGCTTCTGTTCCTCTTGGCGTTCATCGCCATTTCCGCGTCCTCGGTCGCGCATCCGGCGAACCTGATGCCGTCGCACTGGAATAAGCTCCTTCTCGTGTACGGCGTCGTTTATTTTGCCCTGAACGGCGGGGTTGCGGCCATTCCGGAGATGAAGGAAATCCTCGGGTCGAATCGGCGGCTACCGCACGCGGTCATGGTTGGAATGGGTTGGGTGATGGGAATCTACGCGGTGTTTACCCTCGCCGTCGTATCCGCGACCGGGACGGGAACGTCCGCCTTCGCGCTTGACGCGCTCGTTCCGCTGCTCGGAGGGACGTTCGAGGCGATTGGCTCGGCGCTTGCAGTCGTCTCGGTGCTCTCCATCTTCACCCTCGCGTCCATTGCGCTTCGCCATGCGTTTCAATTTGATCTGGGCCTTCACAAAAACGCGGCCTGGGCGCTCACCTTCGTTCCGCCCGCGATCCTTTACCTGGCCGGCCTGCGCTCGTTCATCGGTCTCATCGGGTTCGTTGGGTCCGTGCTCGCGGCCGGGGTCGGCATCCTGATCGTGGCAGCCTACGAGTCCATGCGATCCTCCGGGGTCTGCCGCGACCATGTCTGCATTGAGCTTCCGCGCATTTGCTCCTTCGCGGTCGCGGGAGTCTACCTGATCGGAATGATCCTGACCGTCGCTCATTATTTTGCCTAAGCGTATGAACATCCACAACGTCTCGCTCAAACGAATGCTGGGATTCTGGTTCGCGTGCTTTGCGGTCAACTATGTTTCCGGGATGCTTCTGTACACGTTTTACCAGATCGCGCCGAACCCGTTCGTGTTCATGGCGATGTTCGTCGCGGCTCCGCTGACATACCTGCTGTTTTCCTGGCTGTATTTTCGAAAGGTTTCCGAGAACGACTGGAGCATGCGGTTTCTTGTCGCCGCCGTCTGGGTGTGCCTTTCCGTCGTCGGAGCCGCCTTTCTGATGATGCCCGTGTACGGATATCCGTGGACGATCGCCTTCTCGCCGTCGACGCTGCGGGGGCAGCTCATCAATGTCTCCGCGATACTCGTCGCGGGATGGGCGAGCCGGAAGTAAGGCAAGAAAAAATCCCGTCAGGGATTTTTTTGTAGCTCGGCGGCCTTGAGGACGTTCAGCGTCAGCATCGCGACGGTCATTGGTCCGGCTCCGCCCGGAACCGGACTGAGCGCGCCGGCGACGGATGAGACGGACTCGGCGTCCACGTCGCCGACGATGCGTTTTCCCATGCGTGTCGTTCCGACGTCGATGACGGTCGCGCCAGGTTTTACCATCGAACCGACGATAAGTCCGGGCTTTCCGACCGCGACGACGAGTACGTCCGCGGTTTTTGTTTTGGCGGCGAGATCGTCGTCCTTCGGGTCGACGCGCTCGACGTCGGCGTGCTGTTCCGCGAAGAGGTGGCGGAGGGGCTCGGCGAAGAGGTTGCTTCCGACGATGGCGACGCGAGGCGCGACGACCACCCCTGACCCCTCCTCCCTATGAGGAGGGGAAACTCGCTTTGCCTCGTCGACGAGTTTCATGATGCCGAGTGCCAGCGCGGAGACGATTCCGGGGCGACCTTCCCGGAGCGCCTTTAGATTTTCCTGATGGAACCCGTCGACGTCCTTATCCGGTCGGATCGCGGCGATGACACGGTCGGCGTTTTGGGTCGGGAGGGGGAGCTGGACCAGGATCCCCGTTACGTCGTGGCGCGCGTTGAGCTCCTCGATCTTCGCGATCAGCGATTGCTCGGGCTCGTCGTTTGGGTACAAAAATAGCTCAAAGCGGATCCCGGCCTCCTCGCAAGCTTTTTTCTTAAGCGCGTCGTACAGGTGCGACGCCGGATCGTCCCCGACCAAAATTACGGCAAGGCCGGGAGAAACCGCCATTGCCGCGACGCGCGCCTTCACTTTTTCACGGATCCGCGCGCCGATCGCACGTCCGTCGAGGAGGTGGAGCATAAGATGCTACGCATGTTAGCAGGGAAAGTGACTTGTGTCACGGAATTTGAAGTGTTTTTCCGCAGGCGCTGCGCCCTGCACCCGCGTTACTTTCTCTGTTGGCGGACAGAGAAAGTAACCAAAGAGAACCGCTCCGCCCGGCCATCCGCTCCTACGCCAGACCACGGAAAGCTGACTCGCTGCGGAACTCGCTTCTCGCCTGCGGGCTCGTACGCTCAGACAATCCTCGCCCGGCTGAAGCCGCCGTCAGCTTTCCGCGGCCTGGCTGGGTCGCTCCGGCAGGGCCGGCGACCGGGCGGCGGCTTTCTTTGGTTACTTTCTTTTTCCGCAAAAAGAAAGTGACGCGGTGTGGCAGCCAGCCACAGAAAAAACCCCTTCCGGCAAGAAAAAGAAAAGCACCCGTCTTTCGACGAATGCTCTCAAAAACTTATTCCGTCGGCCTAGCCGCCAGCACCACGGTCACCGTCTTCTCCTCGCCCTTGTGCGAGATTTTGACACTGACGCTGTCGCCGACCTTGGCCCGATTCACCAAGTCGGAGATCACGTGATCCTCGTCGATCCTCTGTCCGTTCCACTCGAGAAGGATGTCGTTTTCAATGAGTCCCGCCTTGTCGGCCGGGGAGCCCGGGGCGACGGCGAGGTCGGTGATCTTCTCGCCGCGGACGACGATCGCACCGTAGTCGTAGGCAAGGTCCTGCTGCTTCTTAAGATCCGCGTCGATCGGGACGTAGCGAACCCCGAGGTACGCGCGCTCGATCTTGCCCGTCGACTTCACGCTTTCGAACACGGACTTCACGTCGTTCGCGGGAAGGGCGAAGGCGATGCTTTGCGCGCTTGCCATGGCCACGTTCATGCCGATGACGTTTCCCTGGATGTCGAGCAGCGGTCCGCCGGAGTTTCCGGGGTTGAGTGCGGCGTCGGTCTGGATAATGCCGGACAGGCGCTCGGAACCCAACGTGCCACCACCCGCGTTGATCGAACGGGCCAGGCCGGAGACGACGCCCTTGCTGACCGTGTTCTCAAACTGTCCGAGCGCATAGCCGATGGCAATGGCGGTTTGTCCGACCTGGATCGCGTCGGAGTCCGCGAACGTGAGGAAGGGAAGCCCGGTTTCCTCGATCTTTAGGACGGCGATGTCGTTCGTCGGGTCGATCGCGAGCACCTTCGCGGCGACGCTCTTTCCCTTGTGGCCGTCGTCGTTCAGCACGACCGCGTACTCCGTCCCGGCGGCCTCGCTTACGACGTGCTTGTTGGTCATGATGTAACCGTCTTCGGTGACGAGATATCCGGACCCAGCGCTGAGCTGCTGCTTTTCCGTTCCGTTCTGGCAGGTGGACGGAATTTGGAACTGCATTCCTCCGAACCCTCCGAACGCGCTCTTCATGCAGCGTTCAAGCTTCGGGACGTCGCCGGTCGCGATGATGCTGACGACCGCGGGGGATGCCTTTTTGACCGCGTCGATGACCGCGGATTCCTCGGAGACGATCTGGATCGTCGCTGGAGGCGCGGCGTTATCAGGCACGTTCGGGAGAATCTTTTGGATATCCGGGGCGACGGCGACGCCGAGGGCGAAGACGATCACGGCGATTGAGACGCCGAGAGCGATTTTTGCGGATGAATTTGGTTTGATTTCGTGCATATGCGTATATATCGCACGGATTGTCGAACGGTTGCAGTCGGGGAAACGTGTTAGTACGCGAGGCCGGGATACAACGGGAACCTGTCTGTGAGCTCCTTTACCTCGGCGCGGATCGAGGCGAGCTTTGCTTCGTCTCCGGCGTGGACGATTGCGGCGTCCATCCATCCCGCGATCAGCTTCATCTCGCCTTCCTTCATTCCGCGCGTCGTGACCGCCGGCGTTCCCAGCCGAATCCCCGAAGGATCCATCGGTCCGCGCGCGTCGTCGGGAATCGCGTTCTTGTTTACCGTGATCCCGGCCTTGTCGAGCGCCTCCTGCGCGTTCCGCCCCGTGACTCCCTTCGATCCCATCACGTCGACGAGAAGGAGATGGTTGTCCGTCCCTCCGAACGCGAGCATGTAGCCGCGCGACCGGAACTCCTGTTCGAGAACCTTCGCGTTCAACCGAATCTGCCGAGCATAGTCCCGGAATGCCGGCTCGAGCGCCTCCTTGAACGCAACGGCCTTCGCCGCGATCGCGTTCTCGTGCGGACCGCCCTGGAGCCCTGGGAACACCGCCTTGTCGATTGCCTTCGCGAACGCCTCCTTGCACATGATCATCCCTCCGCGCGGTCCGCGGAGCGTTTTGTGCGTGGTGGTCGTAACCACGTCGAACAGCGGAACCGGATTTGCCATTTCTCCGCCCGCGATGAGCCCGGCGATGTGCGCGATGTCGGCCATGGTGAGCGCTCCAACCTCGTCGGCGATCGCCTTCACCTTCGCGTAGTCGATCTCGCGCGAGTAGGCCGAGTAGCCCACGAGGATCAGCTTCGGCCTGTGCTCGAGCGCCATGGCCCGGAGGTTGTCGTAGTCGAGCGTCCCGTCCTTGGCGGTCTTGTATCGAATGAAGTTGTAGATCCCCGCGACGAAGGTGACCGGATGGCCGTGCGTGAGGTGGCCGCCGTGCGAGAGGTCCATCCCGAGGACCGTGTCGCCGGGCTTCAGGATGGCCGAATAGGCGGCGATGTTCGCGGGAGCTCCGGAAAGCGGCTGGACGTTCACGTGCTCGGCGCCGAACAGCTGTTTGGCGCGCGCAATCGCGAGCTCCTCGATCTCGTCGATGAACTCGCAGCCGCCGTAGTACCGCTTGCCGGAGTATCCTTCGGCGTACTTGTTCGTGGCGACGGAGCCAAGCGCCTCGAGCACGGCGGGCGACACGAAGTTTTCGGACGGGATCATCTCGAGCCCCTCGCGCTGGCGGCGGAGTTCGGCGTTGAGGGAGCGGGTCAGGTCCGGATCGAAATCAGAAAGAAACATAGAGAGACGTTAAAAAATAGAAATGAGGAATCGTGAGCTCTCTATGACATACCGCCACAGTGTACTTCGGGGTCTTTTTCTTGACAAACTCGGCAAAACCACGTAGGTTGGCAAAGCTCCATCGAAAGGTGGGCAGGAGGACAAATGGTCAAGATTCAACAGGGACCGAGACCGGTCGATCAGGATATCGTTCACCTCTCCCTTCGCGAGCCGACGCGTTCGCAGCTCGTCTACGCGCCGTCGTATCCGCTGCTCGCCTCGGAGCTGCACAAGCGACTGGCGCAGCGGCACTTGGTAGCGAGCGAGGACGGCTCGCACATCGCCGCCGTCACGCGACGGATGGGCAGCTCCTGCTCGATCGTCGTCCACTCCAGCCCCGAGCTTCCGCTTCCCGGTTCCATTTTCGGGGAGGCGATGATTCTGCACGTGTATTCCGACTGCGCCGTGAAGGCGTGGGGAGAGTACGGGGGCACGCGGGGCATCTGGATGCTGACCAAGCACTGCGCGCCGCGACTGGTGACGCGCCTCGATCGGGTCGACGCCGTCGTGCCCTCGCCGTTCGGAACCGTCGTGATCGGCACGCTCGGGGACGGGCAGCGGCGCTACGTCATTCGCGACACGGAGGTCGTCGTCCCCGAGGGGACCAGGCTCGTCATGGACGACCGGGGAGTTTCGCACGGCATGCTTCCGCTTGGAAGCGGAACGCGCCGTTCGTGGATTCTGCCGCCTCCGACCGATCCGCGTCTTTCCGCCGACGAGGGAGGACCGCCGATCTACCCGCTTCCGTTCGTCGCCGACCGGGTCGAGCCGTTCCTGTACCACGGACGGATGATGTGCGTGCTTCGGGATGGGAACTGCGACGCGTACTGGCACGAGGTCGACGTCAGGAAGGACGGAAGGGTCCGTCGCGAGGGAGTCCTCACGGACATGGGTCGCGACGGGACGGACACGGGGATCGACTTCGTCTGGCCTTCGCCGGACACGAGCTCGATCGTCAATCTGCTTCGCATCCAGAGGAAGGACGGCAGCATTTCCCGAAGGCTCCTGCTGAACTCGACCGAGCGCGTGTACGAAGGGAATTTCTGCATCCGTGAAAGTGACTTGCGCTGGTCTCCCGACGGCAGCCAGTTCGTGGCCCATCTCCGCCTCGTCGACAGCGACGGAAACCAGCGGAACGAGATGATCGTCACGAAGGGCGGGCGCCGGGATGTCATCCACGGGATGGCGTACGAGCCCAGCATCGACAACTCCGGCCGCGTGGCATACGTCCTCGAGGACGGGAGCGGAAGACACGTGGTCGCCGGCTCATCGATGACCTCAGGCTATCCCTACGCCTGGAACATCGCGCACGGCGAAGACCACGTCACGGCGAACGTGCTCGTCAGCGGCAAGATCCATCGCATCGAACTCCCCTACGGCCGCTGATCGTGTTCAGTGGCCCTTTTTATTTGGGGAGGCGGGGTTGCGAATAACGAATTAGTTACTTATTACACATATGTAACGTATTGCCACGAATGGTGGATGAACGGTAAGATGCTTGGGTTATGCTTGAGGGAATTGAAACAATTCATTTCGTTGGCGTTGGGGGGATTGGGGTTTCGGCGGCGGCGAAGTGGTGTTTGGCGAAAGGGAAAAAAGTCAGCGGGTCGGATCGGGCGGGGTCGGCGATCACGGACGATCTTGAGCGTCGCGGGGTGGCGATCGCGATCGGGCATGACGCGACGAACGTGCCGGTCGGGGTCCAGTTGGTCGTGTATAGCCCGGCGGTCGTCGAATCGAACGTCGAGCGCGTCCGTGCCCGCGAGCTCGGGGCGAAGGAATTATCGTACCCGCAGTTTTTGGGCGCGATGTCCAAGGGGTATTCCACGATCGCGGTTTCTGGGACGAACGGGAAGTCGACGACCACCGCGATGCTCGCCCTCATGCTCGAGGCCGCCGGATACGATCCGACGGTCATCGTCGGCTCGCTCGTGCCGTCGTTTCCGCTTGGCAACCTCCGCGTCGGCAACGGGCGCTTCTTCGTCGTCGAGGCGTGCGAGTACCGCGCCAACATGCTGGAGATCAACCCGGAGATGATCGTGCTCACGAATATCGAGGCGGACCATCTCGACTTTTATCGCGACGTCGACCACATTCGCGAGACGTTCCAGACGTTCGTGGACAAGCTGAAGGGAAAGGGGCTGACCGTGTGGAACAAGGACGACGCGCAGTCGAATCGTCTCATCGTCGACCGCGGGGTGACGTACGGGTTCGACGGGGCGTCGGACTACGAACGTCTGTCACGAATGACCGTCGACGGAATCCAGACCGTCGAGACGAGCCAAGGGACGCTGAAACTCAAGATCCCCGGAGCGTTCAACGCGATGAACGCGCTCGCCGCCACGTCCGCCGCCATGGAACTCGGCGTCCCGTTCGAAACCTGCGCGCGCGTCCTTTCGTCCTTCACCGGAATCTGGCGTCGCTTCGAGCGCGTCGGACAATTTAACGGCGCGGAGGTTGTCTCCGACTACGGCCACCATCCAACGGCCATCAAGGGAACGATCGAAGCCGCCCGCGAGTTCTTCCCGGGCCGCCGCATCGTCCTCTGCTTCCAGCCGCACCAGCACTCCCGAACCCACGAGCTGTTCGACGAGTTCGTCGCGTCGATCGCCCTCGCGGATGAGATCGTCGTCGCCGAGATCTATGGCGTCGCGGGGCGGACGGAGAGCGAGGCGGTGTCGAGCGAGGATCTCGTTGAGGAGGTGCGAAGGGTCGAAGGGTCGAAGAGTCGAAGAGTCGAGTATGCGGCGGGGCTCGACGAGGCGGAGGCTGCGTTGCGAGAGATCGTCCGCGACGGCGACGTCGTCATCGTCCAGGGGGCGGGGGACATCGACGAGGTTGCGCGGAGGCTCGTCGACTAACGGTCTTGCTATGCGAACGATCCACCGCGACATTGTTTCCGCGCTTCTCCTGTCGAAGGATGGCAAACTGCTCCAAGGGAGAAAGGATTCGTCGAAGGGCGGGGTCTATGCGGACTGCTGGCATATTCCTGGCGGAGGAATCGACGCAGGCGAAGAGAAGGTCTACGCGTTGATTCGTGAGGTTCGGGAGGAAACCGGGATCGACGTTTCC
This sequence comes from Candidatus Uhrbacteria bacterium, assembly GCA_903843045.1. Taxonomy (GTDB): domain Bacteria; phylum Patescibacteriota; class Patescibacteriia; order UBA9934; family GWF2-40-263; genus YC12-FULL-57-11. Next base: position 105,197 of record CAIMOJ010000046.1, on the reverse strand, counting down.
GCGTATCCGATCGAACTCGTCGACGATCAGGGTGGCGGCATGGGTGAGAAGACGCTGAAGGACACGGGCGAAACGGTTTTGTGCGAGATGAAGTTTTTCGTCTATCGAGTTGTACTCGGCGATCAGAACGCGGAAGACGTCGGGGTTTCACTGAATGACGATCTCGTCGAGTACGCGTGGACGGATCTTGCGGAGCTTAACCGACTGAAGCTGACGCCACCGTCCGTCGAGTTGTTCAAGCGGCTTGGGTATCTCCCCGGCCCGGTATCGTGAATTATGCCCTGCGAACTTTGCAACGCTTTCGAGAACGAGAAGAGCCGTATCATCTACTCCGACGCGCACGTATTTGTTGTACCAATTCTCCACCCGATCAAGGACGGGCACGTCATGATCATTCCGATCCGTCACGCGGAGAACATGAAGGATCTTACTGCCGAAGAGGCGCGGGCGTTTATGACGGCGGCGAATTTGGCGATGGACGCAGTGAAGAAGGAATATGGCGTGACGCCGATGTTCCTTGTGAACGGCTGGGAGTATCGCAGCCAGCCGCATCTGCATGCGCACGTGCTGCCGAGCAAGACGAACCTGCGCGGACTGTATGCCGCCTCCGAGGGCGTCGTTGGGAAAATCGAGGCGAGCGTTGAGGAATTGACCATTACGGCGGACAGGATTCGCGTGCATTTTTCGTATGAATCTTAAGGAAAACGAATCGCTTTCGAAGCATACTAACTTTCGCATCGGCGGGAACGCGCGGTGGTTCGTTGAGGTTCGGTCGGAGGAAGAATTGCGGGAGGCGATTGCGTTCGCGGCGGAGAAGGGGGTTGGGTTTTGCGTGACGGGCGGAGGGTCGAACACGCTGGCGAACGACGAGGGGTTCGCGGGAGTCGTGATTCAGATGGCGATGCGGAAGATCGCGATCGATGGGCCGACGGTCGTCGCGGAGGCTGGCGCCATGTCCGCGATGGTCGCTCGACAGACGGCGGACTCGGGACTCAGGGGCATGGAGTGGGCGATTTCGCTGCCCGGAACGATCGGCGGGGCCGTGCGCGGGAACGCGGGGTGCTTCGGCGGGGAGATGGGCGATGTCGTTTTGTCCGTTCGCGTCCTGCGCGACGGGCAAACCGTCGACGTCGGCCGCGGCGATCTTCTCTTTGCCTACCGCGAGTCCGCGATCAAGCATTCTTCCGACATCATCCTGTCCGTCACGATGGAGCTCAGCCCCGGCGATCGCGACGAACTTCGCGCGAAGCTTGACGAGACGCTGGCGAAGCGGAAGGCGTCGCAGCCGCTGTACGGCGGATCGGCGGGATGCGTTTTTAAGAATTTTGACGCGACGGAAGAGGAAGCGCAACGAATCTCCGCGAAGGCCGATATACCTATGCACGAGATGCCTGCCAGCCGGCGACTGTCTGCCGGCTGGCTCATCGACAAGCTCGGGCTGAAAGGGACGCGCATCGGCGACGCGAAGATCAGCGAGGAACACGGAAACTTCATCGTGAACCTCGGTTCCGCGACCGCGAGCGACGTGGTCCAGCTCGTCGCCTTGGTAAAAACGCGGGCGCGAAACGAGTTTGGCATCCAGTTGCAGGAAGAGGTACAATACCTGGGGTTCTGAAACTAATGATCGAGGTATGGAAATCAAGATCAAGGCGACGGCGATCGAGCTTACCGACGCGATTCGGCAGTACGTCGACGAGCGCATGGAATCGATTGCGAAGCTCGTGGACGATTACGACGCGGCGGCGATGGTCGAGGTCGAGGTGGGCAAAAGCACGCAGCACCACAACAAGGGCCCGTACATGCGTGCGGAAATCAACCTGACCTTCCTTGGCAACCTGTTCCGCTCGGTCGAGGAGCGCGAGGACCTGTACGAGGCGATCGACGTCTGCAAGGACGAGGTCCGCCGCCAGCTGGTCGAGCACAAGGATCGCGCCAAGGACGAGCAGCGCGCCCCGCGGCCGGACAAGGAATAAGCCGTAAAACCATCAAAGAGCCATCCGGCTCTTTTGATTTTCGACCGTTTTGCCATCCCTTGCTGTTTTCCCAGCAAACCGGCATAATCCTCTCGATATGCAAAAGATATTCAATACGATTTTTGGCGATCCGAACAAGAGGGTGATTGACGCGCTGCGGAAGGACGTGGAGAAGATCAACGCGCTGGAACCGACGTACGCGGCCATGTCCGACGACGATCTCCGCGGCACGACCGTCGCGCTGCGAGATCGGCTGGCGAAGGGCGAGGAGCCGGACGCGGTTCTGTTTGACGCGTTCGCGGCGGTACGCGAGGCGGCCCGGCGCACGCTTGGGCAGCGACACTTCGACGTGCAGCTCATGGGAGGGCTCGTCCTGCATCGCCGCGGAATCGCCGAGATGCGCACGGGAGAGGGAAAGACGCTCACCGCGACCGCGCCGTTGTTCGCGAATGCGCTCGTTGGAAAGGGCGCGCACCTCGTGACCGTAAACGACTATCTCGCCAAGCTCGGCGCGAAGTGGATGGGACAGGTGTTCGCGGCGCTTGGCATGACCACCGGCATCATCCAGCACGAGGGTGGCTTTATCGTCGATCCGTCCGTCGAGGGCGGTCTTCGTCCCGTTGAGCGCAAGGCCGCGTATGCCGCGGACATCACGTACGGTACCAACAACGAGTTCGGGTTCGACCACCTGCGCGACAACATGGCGCCGACGCTCGACCATTGCGTCATGCGCGACCTGCACTTCGTGATCGTGGACGAGGTCGACTCGATCCTCATCGACGAGGCGCGCACCCCGCTCATCATCTCCGCCCCGGCCGAGGAATCCAACGCGCTGTACCAGAAGTACGCGCAGATCATGAAGTCTCTCAAGGAGAACGAGGATTTTAACGTCGACGAGAAGATGAACGCGGCCACGTTCAGCGAGCAGGGAATCGATCGCGTCGAGAAGGCGCTTGGGATCGAGAACCTGTACGCGGTTGGTGACAACACGCAGCATTACGCCGAGTCGGCCCTGAAGGCATGGGCGCTCTACAAGCGTGACGTCCAGTACGTCGTGAAGGACGGCGGCGTTGTCATCGTGGACGAGTTCACGGGCCGCATGATGCCGGGACGCCGGTTTTCCGAGGGAATCCACCAGGCCATCGAGGCGAAGGAGGGGCTTGAGGTCCAGCGGGAGAGCCAGACGCTCGCCACCATTACGTTCCAGAACTTCTTCCGCATGTACAAGAAGCTGTCCGGAATGACCGGAACGGCGGCAACCGAGGCCGAGGAATTCGGAAAGATCTACGAGCTCGAGGTGACCTCGATCCCCACGAACAAGGCGATGCAGCGCATCGACCTGACGGACCGCGTCTATAAGAACGAGGTCGGCAAGTTCATCGCGGTCGCGAAGGAGGTCAAGGAGCGCCACGAGAAGGGCCAGCCGGTGCTCGTGGGAACGATCTCGATTGAGAAGAACGAGCTGCTCGGCGCGCTTTTGACGCGCGAGGGGGTGCCGTTCAACCTGCTGAACGCGAAGAACCACGCGGCCGAGGCGGAGTACATCGCCCAGGCCGGACGGCTCGGCGCGGTGACGGTCGCCACGAACATGGCCGGCCGCGGCGTCGACATCATGCTCGGAGGCAACCCGCCCGACCCGGCCGAGGCCGAGAAGGTGCGCGCGCTCGGCGGCCTGCACGTCATCGGGACGGAGCGCCACGAGAGCCGCCGCATCGACAACCAGCTCCGCGGACGCGCCGGACGCCAGGGCGACCCGGGCTCCACGCAGTTTTACGTTTCCATGGAGGATGACCTCATGCGCATCTTCGGCTCCGACCGCGTGAAGGGAATCATGGACAAGCTCGGGATTCCCGACGACATGCCCATCGAGAACGGGATGGTCACCGGCTCCATCGAGAAGGCCCAGCAGCGCGTGGAGGGCCACCACTTCGACAGTCGCAAGCACCTCCTCGAGTACGACGACGTGCTGAACAAGCACCGCGAGGTCATTTATCGCCGCCGCCACGAGATTCTCGAATCGTACGCCAAGGAAGACGGCGCCGGATTGCGCGAGGTGATCCTCGACGTGGTCGAGGGCGAGGTCGAGCAGGTCGTGCTGTTTCACACGGGAGCGGGAGACGCGTCGAAGAACGACCATGACGGAAAGGAGATCGTCGAGGTCGTGGAGACCATCGTCGCGCTGACCGACGCGCAAAAGACGGAGCTTTCCGCGCTGGCGGGAACGCCGTCGTCCGGAAAGATGCACGCCGCCGAGGACCGCACCAGGCTCATCGAGACGATCATGGGGTTCGTGCGCGACGGATACGACCGGATCCAGGCCCAGTTCGAGGACCCGGCACAGCTCCGCAACCTCGAGCGCGCCGTCATCATCCGTGCGTCGGACACCCTCTGGATCGAGCACCTTTCGGCAATGACCGGTCTGCGCCACTCGATCGGCCTTCAGGGATACGCCCAGAAGGATCCGCTCGTCGAGTACAAAAAAGAGGCATTCGGCATGTTCCAGCGCCTGCTCTCGTACATCAACCAGGAAATCGCCTACAGCTTCTTCAAGCACGCCAAGCACATCAGCGACGCCAAGGCCGCCCAGATTTTGGCGCAGAGCCTTCTGAGCCGGGCAGGCATGCAGACGCAGGGACCGGTCAAGGAGATGGGCAAGCCAGCCGAGCCCGTCGCCGTCGCGACGGGCGTGGTCGTCGGACAGGGGTTGTCGCCGATCGTGAATACGGACGAGGTGGGACGCAACGAGATGTGCCCGTGCGGATCAGGCAAGAAGTATAAGAAATGCCACGGAGCTTAGGGGATAAATAATCGCAAATCAGACCACGAGAAGCTCGCTTAAAAAGCGAGCTTTTTCGTTATCCACAGCCCGTTAAAGGTCGAAAGGCTGCTCCAGCCAAAAGGAGACGGGGGGTTTAATTAACCTGACAGGAGAAATATGGACAAAGGACATGAGGAGCCGAGCGCGGATTACCCGCTCGGCGGTTCGATCGAACCGTACGACATCGAGGTGGAAAAGGAACTCTGCCGCGAGGCCGAGGAACCGTCCACCAAGGCTTATTCACCATTGAAAGGCGAGAAAGGATATGACAACCAAACCAACGACGACCTACGACAAAAACAACTTCGACGACTTCTTCAGCCCGATCGGGAACACAAAACCGTACTTCAAAGCCGCGTTCGAAGGCTTCGCCGGAACGGGCAAAACCTACACTGCCGCGCTTGTCGCTGTGGGGCTCCACAAACGTATCGGTTCGACGAAGCCAATCGTCATCTTCGATACGGAAATGTCAGCCAAGTTCTTGAAACCACTGTTCGCGGAGCATGGGATCGAGGCGGTTTTGAAGGAAAGCCGCAGCCTCGCAGATCTCACCGAGACGATGAAACGCTGTCGCGATGGTTTTTCCGACGTACTGCTGGTCGATTCGATCAGCCACATCTGGGAAAACTTCACGGAGGCGTACAAGAAAAAGAAAAACCGAACACGGCTCGAGTTTCAGGACTGGGGCGTGATCAAGCCGACGTGGAAGGCGGAGTTTTCCGACCCCTTCGTCCGCGATCCGTACCACATCATCATGACTGGCCGCGCTGGCTTCGAGTATGACAACGAGATCAACGAAGAAACCGGCAAGCGCGAAATCTACAAGTCGGGCGTGAAAATGAAGGTGGAAGGCGAAACCGCTTACGAGCCTGACCTTCTGGTCCTCATGGAGCGCATTCAGGAAATGGAGGGAGGCGACATCAAGAAGGTCTCGCGCCGCGCGGTGATCATCAAAGACCGCTCGACGCTTCTCGATGGCAAGTCCTTCGAGAACCCGACCTACGAGCAATTCAAACCGGCGATGGAGGTCATTCTCTCCGAACCGATGAAGCGGTCTACCGTCGCGGAAGCGGACGCATCGGCTCTCGTTCAAACGGAGGACGACAAGCGCGACTATCTTAAGCGCCGCGACATCGCCCTTGAAAAGATCGAGGCCTATCTCACGAAGGTGTGGCCCGGCCAGACGGCGGAAATGAAGCAGAACAAGATCGCCGCGCTCGAGTTTGCATTCGCAACGCCGAGCTGGACCGAGATCACCGGAAAGAATCCTAAGTTACTCGAAGGCGGCATCGACAAGATGCACGAGTTCGTGGAGAAGAAACTCGCAGAGGCGGCTGCCTCGATGAGTAAAGCCTAACGCTAGGAGGAGCCTATGTTTACAAATGAGCGCAAGCCCAAAGTGCGGGTCGTGCCGATTACGCTGGAGCAGCAGCTCCAGAACCTGATCGAGATGCGCGAACGCAAGGAAGGGCAGATCAGGTCGCTCAAGTGGATGGCAAGGGTGGTTCAAAACCAGATCGAGCGCGAATTCAAAGAGCTCGAAACCATACTTGAAGCCATCGAAGAGTTGTCCTGACCGCCGCCGGGCGAGCAATCGCCCCGGTGCGCGCTCCTGTGAACCGAATACAGATCGTCCTAAATGGCCGGTCTGTGTCTCGTTCGTGGGAGGGCGTGCCGCAAAGGACCGGCAAGCAGAAAAAGAAAGGCGTCGCCCGACGTATCGGAGAAAGGTGCTGGGCGTAAAACTGCGACGATACCGCGTGGCTGCGGAAAACAAATCGCTAAATGGCAAGTGTAAATCCCCTAGGACTCTCTAGGTTCCGTCGCCTTGGATGGGGGCAACGGTGTAACGCTGCCGAAGACAATCTCGCTTCCTCTGTCCATGGGAAAAATCCGGGCTCTGATCGTTGGCTCTGCGGTTCTTGCAACCAACCATGAACACCGTCAACCCGGTCGCATTCCAGAGGGAACGAGATATAGAAAAGAGACCCTTGCCTGGGTCTCCCTCGAAACTGGTATCACGAAGCGAGTCGATTGCTTCAAGGATAGCGGTAAGGGTGTTCTGTTGTCAATTTCAATTTTTATGAATCAGATACAAATCGAGTACAAGAAAATCACGGAACTGAAACCGGCGTCTTATAATCCGCGCAAGATGGCCGACCGCGAGATGGAGAAGCTGATGCGAAGCCTCGAGCAGTACGGCTGTGTAGAGCCGGTCGTCATCAACCAAGACGACACGATCATCGGCGGACACCAGCGGGTCGCTGCCGCGAAGCGTCTCGGGATCGAAGAGGTGCCTGTCATCAGGGTTGATATCCCGAAGGAGAAAGAGAAGGCGCTGAACCTCGCCCTGAACAGGATTCAGGGCGAATGGGACGAGGCGCTGCTCGTGGCGTTGCTGAAAGAAATGAGCGAAGAAGAACGAAAGTTGTCCGGTTTCGATCCGTCCGAAATAGCCAAGATTCTCAAGAAGGCTATCGAGGGCGAGGAGGATGATTTCGACGGGGAGCCGCCAGCGGAACCGAAATCGAAGCGTGGCGATCTTTACAGGCTTGGGGAGCACACCCTCATCTGCGGGGACGCCGTCGACGAGGCAGACGTGAAGCGACTTATGGCCGATGATCGCGCGGGGATGGTCTTCACTGATCCGCCTTACAACGTCGACTACGGGAATCATGACAACCCGCGCTGGGGCAAGGATCGGAAAATCGTTAACGACAAAATGAGTGACGGCGATTGGCAGATCTTCGTCGACGGCTTCATCAAGAACATCCTCCAATTCAACGCCGGAGCGTCGTATATCTGCATGAGCTGTAAGGAATGGGGTCCGTTACAGTCCGCATGGCTGCGCTTGGGAGGCCATTGGTCGACGACGATCATCTGGGCGAAGGATCGCTTCACGCTCGGCCGGGCGGATTATCAGCGTCAGTACGAGCCGATTCTCTACGGCTGGAAAGAGGGTGCCGAGCACTATTGGTGCGGCGACCGCGATCAAGGCGATGTGTGGCAGCTGAAGCGTCCATCAGTCAACGATCTTCACCCGACCATGAAGCCGATCCAGCTCGTCGTGAAGGCGCTTAACGGCTCGTCTGTGCCCGGTGACATCGTCCTAGACCTGTTCGGCGGTTCCGGCACCACCCTGATTGCCTGCGAACAAGCAGGACGCAAGTGCCGGATGATGGAGATCGACCCCGGATACTGCGACGTGATCATTGCACGGTGGGAGAAATACACCGGAAAAAAGGCCGAAATGATCACTTGAATTGGGTTATTGGATTTTAATCCCAATTATGGCAACTGAAGCGCAAATAAAAGCCAACCGCGAGAATGCGAAGAATGGTGGCAGGCCTAAAGGGTCGGTCAGCCGAGAGAATCGCATCCGTTTGGAGTTGCGCAACCAGCTGATGCAGAAGGTCGCGGATCACTTCGACGATTTGTATGAGGCGAAGATAGCGCTGGCTAAGGGGCACTTCGTACAGGTCACCGATCCCGAGACCAACGAGATCAGGGTTTATAAGAAGTCCCCCGACGGAAAGTCCATCGAGTGGCTTCTCGATCAAGCCATAGGAAAACCGACGCAGCACCAGACCTTCGAGTTCGAGGGGGAGATCGACTGTTCGCTCAGCAAGCGCGCGCTTGAATTGATGGTCCCATTTATCAACGACGACCATGACAAAGACGACGAAGAAAATAAACGCGTGGATGGCGGCTCTCGCAAGGCTGAGGGAGCCGGATCAGGAAAAGGCGACGTGGATCAGGCAAAGCCTGATGCCGAAGCACAATCTGCCGATCTTCGGTAGATATTTTTTCCCGCATCTGATCGCCGGTGAAGTCCCTGATTGCCATGCGGACCTTATTCGTGAACTCGCGCGACAGACTGATAGTGCGATCGTATTTCCTCGCGGGCACGCCAAAACAACGTGGGAGAAGATCGACACCATCCACGACATCGTCTACAAGCTTGAGCCGGTGATCTTGTACATATCGTGCACGCTTACCGAAGCGCAGTTTCATTTTGAGAGCATCAAGTTCGAACTTGAAAATAACGCGGCGCTGCGGAAGGTCTATGGCAACATCGTTCCGCCGGATTCAAACCTGTCCCGCAAATGGACGAACAAGCATTTCGAGACGACAAACGGCGTCAACGTCGTAGCCCGTGGAGCGCGTAAGGGACGCGGCGTGAACATCAAGGGGAGCAGGCCGACCAAGATCGTGATTGATGACGTGGAGAATGATGAGGCAGTGCGCAGCGCGGAATTGCGAGACAAACTCGATCGGTGGATTTTTGGCGTGATCATACCGTCCCGCGATAAAGAGCGCGGCAGGGTGAAGATGATCGGAACGATCCTGCACCCGGACGCCGCGCTCGTGAAGTTTTACAACACGTTCGGCGGCATCCAGCGTTCCGCGATCGAGGACGGTAAAAGCATCTGGCCGCAATTCTGGCCGCTCAAGAGGCTTGCGGAAGAACGTCGCGCGGTGGGCGCCCTCGTGTTCGATCAGGAATATATGAACATCCCGATCACTGCGGCGGCGCGGCTAGTGAAAGAAAGCTGGATCATACGCAGGCCGAAGCCGCTGCCGACGCGAACGGATGAAGAAGGCAATCTCGCGCAGGTCGTGGATGCCTTCGGAGCGGCTGATCCGGCCATCAGCGAGAAAGAGACGGCCGACTATACGGCGGTGGCAACGGTCTGGCGGAACATCGAGACCGGACGGCTTACGGTCGTGGATATCGAGCGCGGCCACCTGTCGTTCCCGGATCAGGTTCGGATGATCCTGCGCAAACATCGCACGTTCAACTACCAGACGTTCGGGATCGAAACCGTGGCCTACCAGAAGGCGCTCAAGCAGGAGATCGACCGGCTCGGCCCATCGGAGAACACCTACGTCCCGACGTCGGAGATCACAGTCGACAAAGACAAGGTGCGGCGGTTCTTGCAGGTGCTCCCGTTCATCGAGAACGGAACGGTCGAGTTCGCAAACGATCTGCCGGAGGAGTTCTTCGCCGAGCTGCTCGCCTTCCCACACGGCCAGCACGACGACATGGTCGACGCCTTCGTTCACGCCGTCAGCCTCGCGATTCAAGGCGAGACGCCCCAAATCATCCAGCTATGATCCCAGACACGCCACAATGGAAACACCTCGTCCAGCTCATCGAAACGATGGGCTACGGGGAGCTGCGTCTCGTGGTTCAAGACGGCAAGCCGGTGCGCGTCGAGATCGTCGTGAAGTCGATCAAGCTCGACGATCCGAAGGATGTCGCCGACAAACTGCGGATGGCCAGATTGTGAGTTATCCCCAAGCTGCTATTCGGCCGATTTTGTGATATTCTTTACCCAGTAGACAACTCAAAACTTCCCTTACGGAACAACCGAGGGGCTTCGACGCTGCGCAAGCAGTAGTCGGGCCTCTCGTTTTTTTATAAGCACATGGGCATCTTCGATCGCATCGCCGCGCGCATCGGCTACACCAGAAAGGGCTACGAGAGCGGAAACCTCGCCGCGTTCCTTGGTATTGGCACGAGTTCCGTCCGCGATATGCAGCTCAACAAGGGCTGGGTGTATGCCGCCGTCCACGCGATCAGCGAGGCGATGGCCAACATCGACTTCGTCCTCTACGAGAAAAAGAGCGATGGCACGGTCGCGGAGGTGAAGGAACACGCCTTGCTCGATCTGCTCGATGGGGTGAACCCGACGATGACCGGATACGAATTGAAGCATCGCACGGGCAGCCACCTCGAGCTGGCTGGCAACGCCTACTGGCTGCTCTATGGCGCGAACGGCAAGCCTGTGAATAGCGATACCGAAGCGCCGACGGCCGTGTACCCGCTCAATCCGTCGAAGATCACCATCGATCGCGGCGACTTCCCGGAGCTGGTGCGGCTTTACAAGTACACGGACAAAGCATCGACGATCCCGTTCCAGCCGCATCAAATCCTGCATTTGAAATATCCGAACCCGAGCGACGACGTTCTCGGCTTGGCTCCGGTCGAAGCGCTGCGGTCGTGGATCGAAACGGATCAGAACGCGGCCGATTTCCAGCGCGTCTATTTCCAAAACGGCGCGAAGGTCGGCGGCATCCTGAAGAGCAAGAACACGCTGACGCGCGATCAGATTGAATTGCTCCGCGCTCAATGGCAGGAAACGCAGCAGGGGCTGCGCAACGCGCACAAGCCAGTGATCCTGCCGTCGAGCCTTGAGTATCAGGACATCACGAAGTCGCAGCAGGAGATGGATTTCGTGAACAGCCTGAACGAGCTGCGGGACAAAATCCTTGCCGGTATGCGCGTTCCGAAAACGATCCTAGGCAACGCGGAGGGATCGACCAATCGTGCGACGGCTGAAACCGCGACTTACGTGTTCGCGCTCTACACCATCAAACCGAAGATGAAGCTGATCACGGCCTACCTCAACGAGTTCTTGGTGCCACGTTTCGGCGACAACCTGTTCCTCGCCTTCAAAGACCCGGTGCCGGAAAACAAAGACGTTGAGCTTCAGGAATTGGGCGCGGCAATGGGCACGCAGGGAATCCTCACGATCAACGAGGCGCGCTCCCGCTACCTCGGCCTCGGACCGATCAAGGGCGGCGATGACATCGTGGCTCCCGTGACGATGCAGCCGGTCGCATCGAACCCGCCGCAGGAAAGCGCAGCCGGAACACCAGCGGAGAATCAAATCCGACCCGGAGTCGCTACCAAGGGCGTCGAGACATCCGGTAAGCCTTTTCGTACCCAGCACGCCCGGAATGCCGAGAAACGCCGGGAAATCGCCAGAGCGGTCGCGGTGGCTGCTCTTGCCGTTGTGAAAGAAAAGATCAAGCAAAAGGACATCACGCAGCTGTCAGACGAGGAATACGGAAAAATCTGGCAGGCGAAGATCGCCCGCATTACGGGCTTTGAGAAAAAACAGGCGGACGTTTTGCGCAAAGTAAACGAGACGCAGAAGAAAGAAGTTCTGCGGAAGCTCCCATCGGCAATCAAACGGGCAAAGGCCGTCGATGCCGACAAGCTCATGGACAGAGACAAGTACGTGAAGATCATCGTCGACGCTTCCGTGCCGATTCAAACCGCCTTGTTCGAACAGGAGGGGCTCGAAGCAGCGAAGCTGATCGGCATCGAAGACATCGATCTGCTTACACCGGCCGTGCAGGAGGCGATCAACAAGTCCATGACGAAGATGGCCGAAAGCTACACGGATACGACTGTTGATCTACTCAAAGGAAAGATCGAACAGGGTATCGAGGACGGTTCCTCGCTCGATGAGATGAGCGGCTTGGTCGACGACGTATACGAGTTCAGCGATCTGACCCGCGCCGATTCCGTAGCCCGCACCGAGACGACCCGCATCAGTAACGACGCCAAGGTGTCCGCATGGGAGCAGAGCGGAATCGTGGGCTCGAAGACGTGGTACACGGCCGAGGACGAACGCGTCTGCACGTACTGCGATGCGATGAACGGCACGAACGTCGCGCTCGGGGATAACTTCGTCGACGAAGGCGGCAGCATCGACGGATCAGACGGGACATCGATCGAGGCCGACTACAGCGACATCGGCGGTCCTCCCGCGCACGTCAATTGCCGCTGCGATCTTCGGCCAGACGATATCAACTCCTAAAAGCATTTTATGGAAACCACTCTACAACTCACGAAGCTGGACGTCGGCTTCAAGGAAAAATTAGCCGAGGCAATCGCCAAGGCGAGCATCAAGGCCATCATCGAACAGACCAAGGCCGCGAGCGATGAGGACACGGGAACATTCGACGTCATCATTTCGACGATGGACGTCGACCGCCACGGCGAGAGCGTCGACGTGAACGGTTGGGATCTCACGCATTACAAGACGAACGGCGTCGTCCTGTGGGCGCACGATTACGGCGGTCTGCCGATCGGCGTCTGCACCTCGATCGCCACGCAGGACGGGAAGCTGCGGGCGCAAGGCAAATTCGTCCCGGGCGACGCCAATCCGTTCGCCCAGCAGGTACGCAAGCTCTACGACTTCGGCGCGGTAAAGGCGACATCGGTCGGCTTCATTGCCGAGGAGACCAACGGGAATGTGATCACCAAGGCCGAGCTGCTCGAGTTTTCCTTCGTCCCTGTCCCGGCCAATCCGTACTGCCTCACGCTTGAGAAGGCGGGCTGGAATGTGGGCGAGCTTGTGACGAAGGGCATCTTCTTCGTTGAAAAGAAGGATGACGCGCCACCGGCCGATGAACCGCCCGCAGATAGTAACGAAACAGCCGAGGACGCGGCGGACAAAGAGGAAGCAGAAAAGCCGGATGAAGCAGCGGTAGAAGAAAGCAAGACAGTCGAACAAAAAGAGGGGCGCGTGTTGTCGGATAAGAACCGCTCTCTCATTCAAACCACCATCGAAGCGTTAGCAAACGTCACCGCCGCCCTGAAAACCTTGCATGACGCAACGGAACCGAAAGGTGGCGAGGGGAAAGCAGTCCCGACCGATGGGGGCTCCCCGAAACAAAGGTCGATCCCCGCAGCATCGCCAACGAAAGCAGCCCTCGAGGAGTGGCTGTTCAATCGGGAGGTGTTGCGGATCGCAAACAACGCCACGAGCAAAGCGCTTGAGCGAATCAACGAGCGCATTCGTGGCGGTAAGAATTTAACTTAACCAAACATTTATATGGATGCAGAAATGCAAAAACAGCTCGAGCAGTCTTTTACTGACATCGTCGATAAGACGATGAAGGACGGCATTGAGAAGCACATCGGGCCGATGGTCGCGGCCAGCGTAGCGGAACAGGTGAAATCCCTCCGGCTGCGAGAATTGACTGGGGAAACAAAGATCTCCGTCGAAGCCAAAGAAAAGTTCGTCGCAGCCGTGCGCGCTTCGGTCGGCATGAAAACAAAGGCCAACGAAGCGCTGATCATCGAGCAGGACAGTCGCGGCGGATATCTCGTTCCGGTGGAAATCGCCAGCGAAATCCTGCGTATCGCTGCTTCCGTCGGTATCGTCATGTCGCAAGCCACCAAGTGGCCAATGGGATCTGACGAGCTCGATATTCCTTCCTATCGCGGTTCATTCCTCACTGGAGATTACCTCGGTGTGGATACGGCGGGAACAGCAACTGGCATCACGTTCAGTTCTGCTCGTCTGATCGCCAAGCAGTGGCAGCTCGCCTTCGTGGTCGGCAACGACCTCTTAGCCGATGCCACAGCGAACGTCGCCGACTGGCTCATGGCTCTCGCTGGTGAAGCGAAGGCAAACATGGTCGACAAGCAGGGATTCATCGGTGCTGGTCCGTTCGTCGGCATCACCCTCGACACAGGCTGTACGACCTACAACCTCGGCGGATCGACCACCTCAGGCGAGACCACCTTCGCGTCGATGACGATCAACGACTGTGCGGACATTATCGCCCAGCTTGAGGAATCGCTGCTTGATGGTGCTGCGTTCTACTTCGAACGCACCGTGTGGGCGAAGCTCCGGATGCAGAAGGATACCGTCGGCAACCTAATCTTCTCGCAGGCCAACGCCGCCGAGATTCTTCAGTACAGCAAGGGTGGCGGTCCGAAGCTCGCGGGCATGATCCTCGGCTTCCCGGTCTACACCTGCCGTCACCTTCCGGCGAACAGCGCCACGGCCGTCTCTACCATCTTCGGTGTATTCGGCAACTTCAAGTCGTTTGCCTACGGCGAACGCGGCGGCATGACCGTCAACCAGTTCGAGTCCGGTTCGTTCGGCGGCAAGGAAGTGGCTCTCGCTAACCAGCGCGCTCTCGTGCTGCGTGATCGCCACGCTCTCGTGAACGCACTTCCGGCATCGTTCGTGAACATCAAGACCTCGGCCTCCTAATTCACCTCAATAGAATCCTATGCCCGCAAACGTATACGACAACGTCAAATCCGTACTTGCGCTGCCCGCGAAGTCAATCACCACAACCACGACGGGTTCGGCTGTCGACACGCTTGGATACGAGAACGCAAAGCTCTCTATCAATCTCGGCGTTCTCGACATCACCACCGGCGACGAGACGTACGTCCTGACGATCACGGAGTGCGCCACATCCGGCGGCTCCTTCGTCGACACAGGCCTCGTTCTCCCGGCCATCGTCGGCGGCACCGCAAACAACTCCGTTGTTGTTCAGCGCGTCTCCGGTCTCGGAACGACCCGCCTGCGCTATCTGAAGGTGGTCGCAACACTCGCTGGTACCACGCCGATCTTCGTCGGCTCTGCCACGTGGGAATTCGGTCGTGCGCTTCAGAACCCCGTCTAGTCGGGTTTCAGCCTTGGCCTCCGCATATTGCGGGGGCTTGGCGGGCACCTGATCAACATCCTATGCCATCAATTCTCGCAGCTTACGCACTGACAAATTCCAGCCGTATCGGATCACGGCTTACTTTTACGCCGTCTGCCGCCCAGACGACGCTATTGGAGAATCTGATCAACGCTGCGACCGACTTTATTGAATCTCGGACCAATCGCCGCTTCAAATCGACGACCTACACGAACGAGGTCTACTCGTTTCTCGAAGGCGTCCGGCAGATCGTCGCATTGAGGCAATCGCCTGTTACCGAGCTTTTAAATGTTCAATATCGCGCTGGAACCCCCAGCAATCCCAGTTGGACGAGTTTTATAACCGATCAATTCGAGCTGGTATCAAATGGCGCATCCGGCCTCGCGCGCATCTACGGCAATTTGTTCGGCATCAATAATTTGCGCGCCAGCTATACGGCCGGGTATCTGATCGACTTTGCGAACGTTAACGATCCAACGAAGCACACGCTCCCCGGCGATCTGACCGATCTATGCGAACGCATGGTCGTCCGTTCATACAAGCGTCGCGAGGGTGAAGCCGAGAAAACAGTCGGTGGACCTCAGTCGACCATGACATGGAACGATTATCTCGATGAGACGGATCAGGACGTTCTCGCGCGTTACGAACGGTATCTACTCGCATAAATATGGCCGACCAAGGCATCACAATCACCATCGAAGGACTGGATGCGCTTCGGTCGAAGTTCGCAAAGTTTCCGGCTGCCGCAAAAAAGTATATCGGGCAGGCGCTCGATGAAAGCGGACGCGTGTTGCTCCGCTACAGCCAGCAGGCAACGGTTGCGACCGTGCCGCAGAAAACAGGCACGTTGCGCAGCGCGTTCAAGTGGCAAACGAACGGTTTGTCGGGACAGCTGTTCATCGATCCCTCCGTGGCGCCCTACGGTATTTTCGTACATGAGGGAACGAAACCGCACGACATCTATCCGCGAACGGCGTCCGTCCTCGCCTTCAACTGGACGACGGGAAGCGCTTACGGAAAAAGCTCAAGTGGCAGATCGAAGTACATCCCCAAACAGAATCTAGGCACAATTTTCGCGCGACACATTCGACATCCCGGAACGAAAGCGCGTCCATTCATGCCGATGATCGCAAGACAAGCCACGCCTGAAATCCTAACCGCGTTCAATCAAGCGTTCGGCCGCATGATCCGCGAAGTTCAATAAATCTATGCCCGGAATCTCCGCAACAATCAAAGCAGCTCTCAAGACGAAGCTCGATGCGCTCGTCTCTGCTGGCACACTCGGCGAGGTGCAAGAAGACGACCTGCGCAAGAGCATATTCGAGCGGGATTTCGGCGCATATCCGGCGGCAGTGCTAACCAGCCCCGCAACGGACAGCGAAGCTCTGGATAACCGCGACAACATGCGTTCGTATCTCTACGAGGTCGTGGTGTTCCAGAAAGCCGACAACATCACAAGCGCGACCGCCATCGAGGAGCTGATCGAAACATTGCTCGATAAGTTCGACAACGATCCGGCTCTCTCCGGCGCCGCGCCAGGCGGAGTGTTCCCATCGACGTCGCGCCCCGAGCCAGCGTCGATCCGGGGCAACAACTTCGTGGTGTTCTCCATCCTCATAAAAGCGCGCGGCATTAAAAATCTTACGTTCTAACTATGATCGACAAAGCAAAAAACAAGGCGATGGAATCCGAACCGCCGCAAACGGAGGCGGCACGCACCCAGCCGTTCTTTTTCTCGGGGGAGGGCAGATGGAATCCGGTGACGATCCACGCCGAAAGTCTCGCGCAGGCCACCGAAGAATGGGAACGCGTAAAAGAACCTAACAGCTAACTACAACATATATGCCCGTAGCAAAAGGTATCGGCAGGATGATCCAATTCGGGATCGCGAAAGAAACGGCACGCGGCACCGCAAACGCGGCGGCCGACTACTGGCTTCCGTGGTCGGAGCATTCCATCGACGAAAAGGACGCGCGCGTACCGATCGACACGGCGATAGGAGTGATCGAGGACGGCAACGGCGAAACGATCGCAAAACAGTGGGCCGAGGCGAGCGTGAAAGCGCCCGTCGATGACACCATTCTCCCGCTGTTTCTCATTTCGCTGCTCGGCACGAATACACCGGCAGCGAACAGCGATCCGTCCGGGATCGTCTACAACAACACCATCACGGTCGCGCAGACCCCGATCCACCAATCGCTCTCGCTTTACTCGAACGATGACCTGTCGACGGTCGATTACAAGTATGCCCTCGGCGTGTGCACGAGCTTTGAGCTCGACTACATGGTCGGCAAGTTTGTCGAATTCATCGCCAAGCTGAAGTGCAAAAAGGGAGCGACGGCCACGAACACTCCGGCAAGCACGACCATCAACCGTTTCCTCGGGCATCACATGACCTTCAAGATCGCCGCGAACCTCGCGGGTCTTACCGCCGCAAGCGCCGTCACGATTCGCGGGGCGAAGCTGCTCATTCAGAACAACATCGAGGACGACCACAATCTCGGCAGCCTCGCTCCGACCGACTTCGTAAACAAGCAGTTCAAAATCACCGGCGAGTTCGAGCTGTGCTGGGTCGATGAAACGTACAAGACGATCGCGATTGCTGGCACCTCGAAGGCGCTGCGCTTCGACCTGATCAACACGGACGTGACGATCGGTACCTCGGCGAACCCGGAGCTGCGCATCGATCTTGCGAACGCGATCTTCGGCCAGCCGACGCGCGCGATCAAATTGAACGACATGGTCATTCAGACGATCCCGTTCACGGCCTACTACTCAACCGGCGACAGCAAGATGGTGACGATCCTCGCGACCAATCTTAAGAACGGCTACTAACCCATAAAACTATGAGAACCACCACGCAGATCAAACTGCCCGTCTCCGGAATCCTCGCGGACGTCATCGAATCGTGGACTTTCGGGGAGTTCGAACAGATCGAAAACGCGACGAAAACCATGGCTCGCCTGCATATCAACGCCGATGGATCGCAGGACGTCAGCCTTGCCGATGCTGGAGCGGACGATCGGCTCGCCATGCGCCTTGCCGTGAAAAAGCTCACGGCGGCGGACGGCAGCGACATTCCAGTGACCGATGAGGCTATCTCAACCCTTCACTTGAACGATGGGAAGGCTCTGCAACAGGCGGTGAAGAACGTGGGCGCTAACGAAAAAAAAGACTAGAAGCGCGGCGGCTCGCTCTCTACGATGCGATCTGGCACCAGAAGCCGTCGCAGGATCATGCCATCGCCAAGCTCGCATTGACCCTGCATAAGTCCCCGCAGGAGATCCGCGACATGACCTTCGAGGATGCGGACCTCCTGATCGCGGCTCTCGAGATGAATGAGGAGAAACAAAAGTACGACGCAGCGAAAGCTAATTAGCACCAACTATGGCCAGCGAATCACAACTCGATATCGTCGTGAACGCTCGCGACAACGCCACGAAGGAGTTGTCGTCTATTGGCGATAAGATCGGCGGCTTGATGAAGGTCGCCGCAGGCGCAGCTGTTGCGGCCGGTGCCGCGATCAGCGCTTTTGCCGTGAAGTCGGTGCTCGATTTTTCGAGGGTCGGGGATGAGGTGGAAAAGATGGCGGCGCGGACGGGTCTTTCTGCTGAATCCGTTTCCGCTTTGCGCGTGGCGGCGGACGCTTCCGGCACGTCGATCGGGACCATCGAGGGGGCTGTGAAGAAGATGCAGCTCGGCATGCTGGAAAGCGCCAAGGGCACGTCGCACATGACGGGGCTGCTCGATAAGCTCGGCATTTCGGTAAAGGAGTTCAAGGCGAAGTCGCCCGAGCAGCAGTTCGAGGCGCTGGCAAAATCCATCGGCAGCATTGCCGACCCGACCGCCCGTACACAGGCGGCCATCCTTGCGTTCGGTAAATCCGGTTCGGATCTCATCCCGCTGATGGAGGGCGGCAAGTTTTCGATGAAGGAATGGAGCGATCAAGCAAAAAATCTCGGCGTTTCATTTACCGATCTTGCTGCCAAACACGCGGCTGATCTGAATGATGCCCTCGGTGCGGTAAAGAACGTGGTGCAGGGTCTCACGCTTGCGGTCGGCGGCCAGCTCGCTCCCTACGTCACGGATTTTATCAACAACGTCATCGTGCCCGCTGCGCCGAAATTGCAGGCGCTGGCCTCTCAAGGATTCCAATTTCTTCAAACGGCTATTCGCACTGTTTCGGAGAAGGTGCAGGAGCTGTACGCGTGGCTGAAACAGACGGGCATCGTCGACGCATTTTCCAAAGCGTTCTCGGCTCTGTGGAACGTCATCAGCCAACAGCTCTGGCCTGCCCTTCAAAAGTTGTGGACGGCATTGCAGCCGCTCACGCCGCTGCTTAAGGCGCTCGGTATCCTCGTCGGCGGTGCATTGCTCGGCGCGCTCATGCTGCTGGTCGGCGCATTGACGGTCATCGTGTCGATCGCGAGCAAGGTGATCGACGTGTTTTCCGATATCGTCGGATTTTTCACCAAGACGTTCAAGCCGGTGATCGACGGCATCACCAACACCGTTACCGGATTGACCGGCGCGATCAAGGACATGATCAAGTTCGTCGGCGACGGGTTGAGCCAGCTCTCCTCGTTCATTTCCAAGGCGAAAGAAGCGACCGGCCTCGGCGGGGGCGGCTTCATTGGGAATGCGGTGTCGAGCATCGGCAAAGCGCTCGGGATCGGCGGTAAGGCCACAGGCGGGCCAGTGAGCGCGAATACGCCCTATCTCGTCGGCGAACGGGGTATGGAGCTGTTCGTCCCATCTTCGGCTGGCAGCATCGTCCCGAATAATCAGCTCGCCTTCGGGGGCGGCGTGAACGTGAGCGTGACGATCGGCTCGGTGGCGAACAGCCTCGATGTCCGACGGATGGCTGAGACGATCGGCGATGCCGTTCTGCGGAGGCTCAAATCTAACCTGCAAATCTAAATATGGCTTTTACTTCTTACGACACCATCGTCGCCGCGCTCGCTGCCGGAAACGGACAATCGTTTCCGTGGATGAAGCAATCGATCACGACGACGACCGCGCGCTGGTACTCATTGTTCAAGTCCGCAGGCAACCCGGCGGCCGGATCAACTCCAGCCAGCGGTTCCGGTGCCGCTGCAACCTCGGCAACGACCGGAGCGTTTCCGATTGTGAACCCGTCGGGCGTTAACCTGCTCCGCGCGCTGACATACGGCGCAGGCGGGGGAACGGCAGGCATGTCGATGATCTATGACCGACTTGTTCATACGTCCGGTCTCGTTGGAAACCTGAACACGGCTCAAACGATCAACAGCGCCGCGCTTACTCGCTATACAACCGGCGTCGGCGTTATGTGCGCGCTCGAGGTGTACACGGCGATCGGTTCTACGCCGACGACCGCGACCATTTCATACACGAACCAAGCGGGCGTCGCTGGTCAGATTTCGGGCACCATCACGATCCCGGCGACTTTGGTCGCCCAGTCGATGGTCTTTCCATTCCCGCTTGCAGCCGGGGACACGGGCATCCAGTCGGTGCAATCACTCACCCTCGCCGCCTCGACGGGTACGGCCGGAAACATCGGCATCACGCTCTACTACCCGCTCGCGATGATCGCGTGGAACGCCAACGGCTACAACGAACGCGATCTGATCCTGCAAACGGCGAACCTGCCGGAAGTCAAAGCAAACGCCTGCCTCGCTCTCGCCTCGTATGCGACCGCTTCGACGCTCGGCGATGAAATCGGAACCCTCATTCTGGCTCAAGGATAAATATGTTCGCAGACGTCGGAACAACCCGACAATTTAATGTAAGCGACTTCCTTGATTGTCGCTTTCATACCTCGCTTGCTCCTGTCGGGGTCAGGTTTCGGCCGCTTCCGATGGTTTATCCGTTTTCGTACAACGCTGCGACCTATATCGAAGTCGACAATGTCGACGTGACAAGCACGGCGATCGAATGGGAGTCGCTCGACGTTCAGAACATTCTGACGCGGCAGATCGACACCTGCGCGTTCAGCTACAAACTCAAGGCGGGGTCGGCATGGATCGGCAAGGTCGGATCGAACGTAAAAGTGTACGACACTGGCTCGCTGATATTCCAAGGGGTGATCATGGACATGCAGGCCGAGCAGATCTCGTCGCAGCTCCTTCGGGTAAAAGTGAACGCCGTCGATTATACGCACGAGCTGGACGGAAAGCTGATTGGCGACCAGTTCACGGCGCAAACGATGGAATACATCATCAACTATCTCGTCACGAAATACGCCCCGCAGTTCACGACCAACAGCGTACACGCGGCGCAGACGGTCAACTTCATTTCATTCGCTTATCAGACGTTTTCGGCCTGTTTGCAGGCTCTCGCCGACATGGCGGGCTATGACTGGTACGTCGATCAATACAAGGACATTCATTTTTTCGATGCCACGCAATATTCGGTTGCGCCGTTTTCGGTCACTGACACGAACGGGAGCTACGACACGGGATCGCTCGTGCTCAAGGACGACATCAGCCAGCTTCGCAATTCAGTCTATCTTCGCGGCGGCAATTCCACCGACGCATCCGTGACGACCAGCCTCACGGCCGCAGCAGGAACGATCCAGACGGTCTTTCAATGCGGCTACCACTTCTCGGCAGTTCCAGCGGTTACGAACGGCGGCGCGGCGCAGACGGTTGGCACGCTCAACGTCGACAACCCGGCCAACTTCCAGTGCATGTGGGACTCGACGAACAACATTATCCAATTTGCGAGCGCAGTCACGGCTGGAAACATCGTCGCCATAACCGGCACGCCGCTGAATCCGATCCGGCTCTACCTGCCGAACCGTCCGAGTATCGCTAAATACGGAGAGCGGCAAATCCTAATCATCGACAGCACGATCACAACGCGAAATGGAGCGATGCAGCGGGCAAAAGCGGAACTGCTCAAGTACGCGGCGAGCATCGTGTCGGGCACATTCACGACCAAAACGAAAGGCCTCTACGCCGGGCAGTACCTTACCCTCAATTCAACGCAGTTCAACAAGAGCGGCACCTACATCATCACGCAGGTGGAAACGCAGCTCTATACGCCGAATGCCTACCAATACCAAGTCACGATCGTATCGACGAAATTGCTTGAGTTCATCGATCTGTTCGTGAAACTCCTGCGCTCCCAGATCAAGACGGTCGTCTACGCCGCAAACGAATCATTTGATCCTGCCGAAGCAGCGCTTGAAACAGCGACATTCATCGAGCTGGTATCGGCGACTACCTCGCACAATGCCGTCCCGGAATCGACGGCCGCTGTCGACAGCGCGGCGCTTGCAGGCGGCACTGGCCTCAATTTCGGCACCAAGTTCGTTTTCGGACCATTCGCGCCTTCCGGAGTGTCCCGCCAGTTTAATTTCGATCGTTCGCCTCTCGGCTAACCAAAACTCTATGCAAGCACAAGAAAAAACCGGACTCAAAGGCGTATGGAAAATCACTCTTGCCGATGTCGTGACGAGCGAAGCCCGACGTCTGCAATCCATGATCGAACGCCTGCGGGAACGCGGGGACGATCCGAAACGACTGCGTTATCTGATCGACCAGCTCAACGGCAAATTCGGCCATGCGCCGATCTTCGTCGAGAACATCATCCCGACGGCAGGGCGCTCAGTTCTCGCTCAGCGTCTGGCGAACACGACGACGTACACGGGGATCATAAACAAGGTCGCGCTCGGATCGAATTCAACGCCCGTCGCAAATGGCGACACGATCCTCGGAACGGAAACGTATCGTAACGCAGCGGCTTCGCTCACGTACGCAAACAACATCGCCTACATCACGGGATTTTTCACGGCGGCTGAATGCAACGGTACTTATGCCGAGGCCGGACTATTCATCGATGGCACGGCGAGCGCAAACACCGGCCAGCTTTTCAGCCACGTTCTTATCGCCGTGACGAAATCGGCCGCACAAACGCTCACGATCGATTGGACGCTAACCATCAGCTGATATGCCTACTCCCCTTAAATCTTGGAACACGGGCGATCAGGCGAACGCGAGCGATGTGAACGGGAATTTCATCCTCGCGGATTATTTCGGCGATGGCTCGGACGGCGCACTCAACGTCACCTCCGGCACGACGACGCTTTCGTTCGCTTCCGCTTCTTACCTCGAAAAAAATTACACGAGCGTCAACGTCAGCGTGGGCGCAACGCTCGCGTTCTCAACCCCGCACACGAACGGATCGGTAGCTGTCCTGCGCACGTATGGAGCCTGCACGATAGCCGGAACGCTTAATTTGTCCGCAATGGGAAGTTCCGCTGGTTCTGGCGGCTCCGGAGGCAGCAATGGTGCCTCTCAAGTCATCGGGAATCCGGGAAACAACGGAAACAATATCTGTCAACCGACAGCGACATCGCTCGGCGGGAATCTGGGGAACGGCGGCAGTACCGGAGGCAACGGCCTCGGCGGTTCCGGGGGTGCTCAGGTCGCGGCGATGGTGACCAACCTCTACCAATACTTCTTCAAGGTCGGCAATCGGCTTCGCAGCGGTCTTGCGGGAGCGGGAGGCGGCGGAGGAGGTGCGGGCGGAAACACGAACAAGAACTACGGCGGAACATCGGGCATGGGAAACGGCGGCGCTGGCGGCGCGGGAGGCGGCGGTCTCGTCCTGCTTGTCGGCGGCAACTGCACGCTTTCAGGGACAATCAATCTGTCCGGCGCGGCGGCAAGCAACGGAACAAACGGCACCGGCCAAGATCTCGGAGGAGGTGGAGGAGGCGGCGGCGGAGCTGGAGGCCGAGGCATCGTCATCTATCGCGGAGCACTTTCAGACACCTCGACGAAAACAGTCTCCGGCGGCGCGGCAGGAACAGGCGGAAACAATTACAACAGCGGCACGTGGCAGACGTCCGGCACAGGTGGCGGGGGCGGTTCAGGAGGCGCGTCTGTCATTAACACCTCAACGGCTGGCAACACCGGCACCGTTTCCTCGACGCTTGGCAACAAGACCGGAGCCGATGGGGGAGCTGGTGCGGCAGGTGAAATTGAAGTCGTTACGTTCAACTCCGGTATTTAACGAAACATCTATGCGCATCATCGAACATAAAGAAACGATCAAGCTCTCCGACGGTACCGAACAGGAAATCGTCCGGAACGAATACGTGTACTCGCTCCGCTGCGCGTTCTGCAAAACGGAAACAGGGACGCTTTCGTTCCTGGAAAAGGAACATTCGGACGTTGAGACAAACCCAGAACGCTATGCGATTGCCGACTCGCGCTGCGCGGCTTGCGAAAAAGCGAACGGAGCTTATCAACCCGATTTCGCGCAAGCCGATACGGAAATAGAAGCCAAAGAAGAATCATTTAAATTATAACGCGAAACTTATGCCCGATACCGTCACAATTGAAAACGTCAGTTCAAAGTTGCCGTGGAAATTCTCGGTCGGGCGACGGCTATTGAGGAATATCAACTACGCGGTCGTCCATCACGATGCGGTTCTTGCACCGGACGTTTACGATCCGGTCCTACGCTACGCGCATGAGGCGGACTACCACATCAGCAAAGGCTGGGGGCATCTGGCTTACCACCTGCGAATCTCACGAGACGGAAAAATATATCAGACGCTGCCGTTCGAGGAAATCGGCTATCACGCCGGTAACTGGATCTTCAATCGTACAGGAATCGGTATCTGTCTCGATGGCGATCTGACCAGGCAGCCGGTTACGGATGCGCAATCGACTGCGTTAAAAGGTTTAATGCGGCACCTGGCCTATGAACGGCCTGATATGCCGATTCTCCTGCAAAAGAGCTTCTGGGCGCACAAAGAGGTGCGCGGAGTCGGTTGGCCGGGGACGATAGCATTCATCCCTAACCCAACCGCCTGCCCATCGCCGACCATCGCGCAGATCGTGAAGGCGTACAGGCTAAGCGCCCCTGCCGGGTAGGAGTCGAATATGGACATCACTACTTTTTTTCTTCAATTCGGCGTAGCGGGCGGTGTTCTGTTCGTGTTCTACATGCTGATGAAGCAAATCGTGGCGCACTTTATTCGGGCCATCGAGTCGAAGGACAGGCTTGCACAGGACATGGCCAATGAGTTCACGAAGACGGTCAACAATCACCTCGTAAATAACACTGCCGCGATCGAGCGCAATACCGTTGTCCTCAACGGCCTCGCGCAGTTCTGTGACCGAAATAAATCCCGCAGCTAAAGCATTATGGAAATTCTACTCGCTGGAGCGTTCGTTACGCTGCTTGTGCAGTTTGCGAAATGGCTCTTCAACAAAACCCACAACTTGGAACTTACCCGCGCCGTGATTATCGTCTCGTCGCTGGTGGTTTCGGTCGTAGTCGCCGTGGTGCTAAAGGTCGCACCCAAACATGAGCTCGAAGCTATCGGGCAGATTTGGGTGAGCGCCATCGGCCTCTACGAGGTGGGTTATAAGTTCGTGATCAAGCCGGTTCTCGACAAGATCGGGATCGGTTCCTAAAAAACTTACGCAATATTTTATGATTTTTCGTTACTTCAAATCAGGTGATGTCGTCGAACGCGTGCTGGCGGTAAACGCCGCTCCGTACGAAGCTGCGGCAGATAAGTGGACCGAGTCGACCTTCAAGGAATGGTGGGACACCAGCGTGGCCGAGGACACGAAAGCTAAGTCGCTCGACGGTGCTGCGCAGGGCGAATTCTGGTCCGAGATCATGGACCCGGCGACCAACGAGTACGAAACCATCGCCTGTTCGCTCGAGACGGGGGAGCCGATCGTAGCTAATGCACCCGAGGATGCTTCGGCGGTGGATAACTCATAGCTCTTGCTTAAACAAACCGCCTTTTACAGGGCGGTTTTGGCTTATTTCGAGATAAGAAGTGTGAATGACAAAAGTTGCCACTTTTGCCACATGGTAGTAAAATTACGACCAACAACTTGTTTAGCCAACATACGGTATGGATTCAAAAACAGACAGACTTCTCACCATTGAGGAGGTCGCCGAAATCTTGCGTGTCAGTACGCGCTCAGTCACCAGATATATAGAATCAGGGAAGTTGAAAGCGTCAAAGATCGGTGTGTGGCGCATCAAGGAGTCGGATCTGCATGAGTTTTTAGAAAAGACGAGCAATCTTGAAAGGGAATAGCCATATGTCGAAAAAGTCAAAATTCCCAGAAAACTTTTTGAATAAGATTATCTGTGGCAGTGCTGTTGAGATTATGCAACAGATACCCGACGGTTCAGTTGATTTGGTGATTACTTCACCACCTTACAATCTAAAGAACTCTACAGGAAATGGGATGAAAGATGGCCGTGGGGGAAAATGGGCAAATGCAGCTCTGCAAAAGGGTTACTCACACCACAATGATTGCATGCCACATGACGAGTATGTTAAGTGGCAAAGAGACTGTTTGAACGAGATGATGAGAATTATACCCGAAGACGGGGCCATATTTTACAATCACAAATGGCGCGTGCAGGGGGGTCTTTTGCAGGATCGTCAGGATATTGTGAGCGGCTTTCCGGTTCGACAGATTATTATATGGAGACGAAAGGGTGGCCTAAATTTTAATGCCGGATATTTTCTGCCAACATACGAGGTGATTTATCTGATAGCGAAACCAAAATTTAAGCTTGCAGAAAAGGCTAACGCACACGGTGACGTTTGGGATTTTACTCAGGAAATGAACAACGAACATCCCGCAGCCTTTCCAGTGAAACTTATTGATCGGATTGTGTCATCGACAGAAGCAAAAATTATTCTGGATCCATTTATGGGATCTGGCACCACGGCAATTTCCGCAACCAACCATAAACGAGACTATATAGGGATTGATCTCTCACCGGAATACTGCGAAATGGCAAGAAAGAGAATCAAACAACATCAATCTCAGTCAAAACTTTTTGCCTAACTTTTGAACTATATGGAAAATAAACCAGTCATCTACACCAAACCCCTACTTATTGCGAAACTCAAGGAGATTTCCTCGATGGGGTTTGTTCCAAATGCTCGTGGAGGCAATGCGGGCGGCATCGGAAACACGCTTGAGGACTTGCTTGGTATCAAAGAAAATAATCTGCCGATACCTAACGCTGCTGAATGGGAATTGAAAGCGCAGCGGATCAATTCGACATCACTCACAACGCTCTTCCACATCGAACCCTCGCCGCGCGCAATCCGTTTTGTGCCGCAAGTGCTGTTGCCAAAATATGGATGGGCACACAAAGAAGATGGGAAAAAATATCCGACGGGTGAAATGAGCTTCCGGCAAACAATTCACGGTCAGTCACGGAGCGACCGTGGTTTTAAAGTGGTAATTGACCGAAAAGAGAAAAAGATTCTGATTTCATTTGATGCGGGCAGTGTTGATGTGCGTCACAAGGATTGGCTTGAGTCCGTGAAGAAACGTGTGGGCCTTGAGGAGCTCAACCCGCAGCCATATTGGGGTTTTGATGACTTGGAGCACAAAGCCGGAACAAAATTACTCAATGCTTTTTATGTTCAGGCCGAAGTACAGTCTGTACGAAAAAAGGAATCCTATCACTATACGAAGGTCATGATGCTGCAAAAGTTCAGCTTTGAGGGATTTTTGAAGGCACTTGAAGAGGGTAAAATTTTGGTGGATTTTGATGCACGTACCGGCCACAATCACGGCACAAAATTTCGAATGCGACAGGATTGTTTACCTATGCTGTACGAACAGAACACAGTAATCCTTTGAAGCAAGATCTATGCTAAATCTATTGACAAAATCCGTTTTTCCTGATATCCTTTCCCGTTCGCTCAGGGTGAATAAAGGCATCATTTTGCCCGGATTTAGCAGCATTCTATGAACACGCAAGAACGTTGGCCAGCAAAAATTGCAATAGCAGCACTGATTATAACCATCTTCCCATGGTCATATCCCATTTATGTGCTTGGGAAAATTCCCGTTTGTCTGGCGGCTGCTTATTATTGCATCAAGAATTATAAAAAGGACACCGAAAAGCCAAAGCCATTTTGGTATTTCTTGATCATCGCAATTTTGTTCAATCCTGTTGTACCCGTTCATCTGTATTTTAGCTTGATCTGGGTCATTGTTGATATAGTTGTCGCAATATATTTCTACAAATATTTGCAACGCATTAAATCACTCTAACGAACTCAATATGTCTATACGCGGCATGGAAGGGATGACTAACGAGCAAATTGAGTTCGAACTGAAAATGGGCGGTAAGTTTGTTGTTTTTCAATACTGCATTTCGATTCTCATAATGACCTTCCGCCGCTCCTCCTCAGTTATTTTTATCAAGAATGGTCAGAATACTATTTTGGCAGGGCTACCTTACACACTCCTCTCCTTAGTCTTCGGTTGGTGGGGCTTCCCGTGGGGACCGATTTATACCATTGGTTCCTTCATGACCAATTTTTCTGGGGGGAAGGACATAACGAAAGACATTCTGAAATCGATCGGTAGAGACGATGTGGTAAGAGCTTAAATGTAAAGCAATATGAAAATTATCGCCTTACTTTCAGAGATCAATCAATTCGCCGGATTAATTTCAGTGTTAATTCTTCTGGCTGTTTTGGTCTTAATATATTTGTTTTTTCGTCGTGGTGCCGCGTCAGACATTTCAAAAAAGATCGATGACCTGGACGTGAAAATTCAGGAAAATATCAAATATTCCGTGACCCCTCATTTCACGAAAATTTCTCTTGAGGTAAATGATCTGATCGAGCTGGCTGTTGAGGTCTGGCGAATCCAGCAGAGGCTTGCAAAACTTCTGCCGACTTTGCCAGAAAGCCAAAAGCCAGGTTTAGAAAATTCGGTTCAGAAGCTCAATCGATACCTAGGCAAATATGACATCGAAATTATCGATCACACGAATCAGAAATTCAACAGTGGACTCAACCTCGATGTTCTGTCAGTTGAGAAAGACCCGTCCATTACAGAACCGATTGTAAAAGAAACCAAGGAGCCGACTGTCATGTTAAAAGGTCAGGTTGTGCGCAGGGCAAAAATTATCCTGCTGAGTAATTAATCCTTATGGCCAACCAACAAAACATTCAAATCGGCATTGATCTCGGAACGACGAATTCTTCCGTTGCTATAAACAATAACGGCAATATTGAGATCATCAAGAAACCGGGAGGGGTCGAGTACACGCCCTCCGTGTTCGGTTTCGATAAGTCGAAGAACAAGGTGGTTGGTCAGCGCGCTTACGAGGCTTATTATAAAGATGCGTCACAAGAAGAAGTTAAAAACTACAAACCAGAAGTTAAAAGGATCATGGGCACGTCGGAAACATTTTATTTCGATCGGGCCGATGTGAAGATGAGCGCTGAGGAGATTTCAGCCGAGATTCTGAAGAGTCTGAAAGAAGATATTTTGAAAAAATATCCAGATTTTAACACGGTCGCCGCAGTCATCACTGTGCCAGCCGCTTTCTCTGTCCTGCAATCCGAAGCAACCAAACGAGCAGGTAACCTTGCTGGGTTTGCCCATGTTGCTTTGCTTCAGGAGCCGATCGCGGCGGCTATCGCCTACGGTTTTGGAAAATCTAAAAATGAAAACTGGCTAATTTACGATCTGGGTGGTGGTACTTTTGACGTAGCTC
The DNA here is from genome assembly GCA_903843045.1 of Candidatus Uhrbacteria bacterium. Classification (GTDB taxonomy): domain Bacteria; phylum Patescibacteriota; class Patescibacteriia; order UBA9934; family GWF2-40-263; genus YC12-FULL-57-11. Next base: position 75,641 of record CAIMOJ010000046.1, on the reverse strand, counting down.
TCATCGCTTCTAAGGACGGAGTCTTGTCGGTACTTGGTCACAATGGCGATAACTTTTTAGGCGGCAAGAACTTCGATTGGGAAATTGTTGATAAGGTTCTCGTTCCAAAGATTCTTGAAAAGTTTTCGATTGAAGATTTCAATCGTGGAAATGAGAAATATCGTAGCGTATTCTCGCAGTTAAAATTCATTGCCGAGACTGCCAAGATCGAGCTTTCGGAATACGAAAAGACTTCGATGATGGTTGAAGATGTGGGCAAGGACGACGATGGGAAGGAGATTTTTCTCACCGTAAACTTTTCGAGAAAAGAATTTGAGAACTTAATCAAGCCAATGGTTGATCGCACCATTGATCTTTCCAAGGAAACTTTTAAAGAGGCCGGAATAAAAAGCGGATTGGTTGCCAAGGTGATTTTGGTGGGCGGACCAACGCAGATTCCTTATCTCAGAGAGAGGCTCGAATCGGATCTTAAAATTGATGTAGATTCATCGGTTGATCCGCTCACTGTTGTTGCCAAAGGTGCTTGCATATTTGGTATTAGTCAAAAAATTCCAAAGGAGCTAATGCAGTTGAGTACTCCAAAGACAAAAAACGGAGCGCTTGCCGTCACCTTGAATTACGAATCACTGACCTCAGAAACCGAAGAAACGGTCAGTGGCGTTATAGAAGATCTCCAAGACAGTCAGGAAGAGCATTTTATTCAGATTCAATCTGACAGCGGTTCTTATAGCGGGTCAAGAATCAAATTAAAGAACGGTAAGTTCTTTGATACGATCGCGGTTGAGCCGAATAAGACGAATTTGTACTGGGTGTACCTGTTCGATAAACAAGGAAACTCTATCCCGGTTGATCCTGATTCATTTACGATCACGCACGGCCTATCCGTTTCGGGGGCGCCACTACCACATTCAGTAGGCGTCATTGTTGTTAAGAAAGATCACCTTAGAAATGTCGCAATCAATTTTTGCGATAGGGTTTTTGACAAAGGGTCGATCCTGCCTATCAAAAAAGTTCTTACTGACTACAAGACCTCGAGAAAATTGATAAAGGGGGAGGAAAATAAATTAGACATTACTCTCGTCGAAGGCGAGTCGGAAACCCCTGATCGGAATACGTATCTTTGCGAGCTGGGTATAAATGGCAAAGACTTACCGCACGATCTCCCGGAAGGTACTCCATTGGAATTGACCGTAGAAATGAACGAGTCGCGTGAAGTCTTTGTCACGGCGTACATCCCGCTTCTAGATCTTACGCTCAAGGCACGTTCAACTTCGCAAGACGAAGTTATTGAAATTAAAAATATTGAGTACGACCTGAATGTGCAGATGGAGCGGGCACAGGCGGTATCTGAAAATTCTTCGCCCGAAGAGAAGAAGGGCATCAGTAACACAATAAGCGCCGTCTCTACAAGTTTGAAGAATGCCAATCTTGATGAGGACGAAAAACGCAAGGCCAATAAACAGCTCAAGGATTTGAAGGTGGTTCTTGATCGTCTCGAAAAAGAAAAGGAGATGCCACAGTTGGTTAAGGAGTTTCATGAGGGGATTGAGAGTGTTCAGAAGATCGTAAATGACTACGCCGACGAAAAAGACAAGGAAAAGAACAACGATCAACTCAGTAAACTGCGGACGGAAGGGGAAAAGGCTATCGTTGACAATGACAAATCTTTGTTAACCCGAGTGAACGAGCAAATTAACGAGCTGAATGTCCGTGCCGTATTCTCCAATCCGGCTACATGGATTTATCAATTCCAAAAAATCGTGGATGGAAACAACAGCTTCATCAACGAAAAGGAAGCGAAATATTACATCGAGAAGGGTAAGAGAGCGATCGAACTTAATGACATGGATGAACTTAAACGCTGCGTCCATAATCTTCAGCTCTTACTTCCATCCGATGCGCAACAAACCTTAAAAAGTAATCTGTCAGGAATCACCCGTTAAATTATGTCTTACACACTCCAAAATAACGCCTACCACGTCTTGGGGCTGGATGTCTCGGCCAGCGAGAAGGACATTCTTAAGCGGGCTAAAGAGATTGTTAACCGTCTTAAAATTGACGAACACCCAGACTATGATCTGGACGTTGGTCTCTTTAAGGATTTTCGTACTGAAGATTCTGTAAAGGATTCTCTCCAAAAATTGCAGGCCGCGAAGAAAAAGATTAAGGAGTATTTTTTCTGGCTTCAAATAGCGGATAGTATTGATGAGGAAGCATTGGGGCTTCTCAAGAAGAAGGATTATTCAGGCGCTATCGGCGTTTGGCAAAAGGCGTCTGAAGGTCAGAGTACCAAAGCCCTTTTCTATAAAAAGAACTTAGCAATTTTGTATTGCCTCGTTCTGTCTGTAGAAAACAACAAGGAATACCTTGCTAGTTCTTTGGCTGCTTGGAAGGAGCTCACTGATTCAGATAAATTTTGGACCTCCTTCTCAAAGGTATACAAGCTACACGATGAGCAAACGGCAAGTGAGGATATTTTTATCGACTTCAAAAATCACGTGGTCGAATATCTGTCGGATATCTACACCGAGCTGCATCAGATCCACAAGAACGCGGATTACGTCAACGGATTCCAAAAAACGTTTTCAGTAAAAGGGGAGAAGATCGAAAAAAGCGTTTTGGGTCCAGCTTATCAGGTGATTAGTGGGGCGGTTGAAGGGCTGGAGACGATGCAGGTTAGTAAGGACGGTGTGTTTGATAAAGAGGAGTCGGAAAAAATCAAACAACTTGTCGGTGTTATCCAGCAGGAACTGAATAAGTTGATTGATCTCGGTCTATACGAGGACAGCCAAACCAAGATCATGCGTGATAGAGCTGCGAATGCGCTCCGAACAATTGTTTTGGATTTACACAACAATCTTAATGAGTTCGATAAGTCCTTGCAGCTGCTTCAGGTTGCTATACAGATTTGCGGGACAGAGAGCTTGAAAAATAAGCTCGAGAGCGAAATTCAGCAAATTCAAAAAAGCATTTCAGACGATGTTGAAAATTCTCTTAACTTGGCAATTCCTGGATATAGAGATAACGAAGGGGTACTCGCCGTCAAAAATAATTTTATCGAGTTCCGAAATAAAAGGATGTTCTACAAGGACATAACAGGAGTTGCTTATCACTCAACCAAACATACCACGTCCGTCTATTTTATCCCGGTCTCGACCACGCACTCTTATAGTTTTACACTTGTATCTGGAAATGATCGCATTGATATAACTTTTTCAGGAGGTAGTAACAATGAGGAAAGGCAGCAGATATTCGGCAGACTGATAGGTCTCTGTGAACATTTGGTCGAGCCTGTCTTGGTCAAGAAAATGGTCTCTAGTATATTCGAGAACGGCGAGACGTTGACCATTGGAGGGGTCGAATTTAGCAAAGATGGTTATTCAAGGCACAAATCTGCCTGGTTTGGTAAAGGGGAAAAAGAGACGGTGCGGTGGACCGATACTGTTTACATACCAAAGTTTTCTGCCGGTAGTGTCTATCTCTTTAGAGACAATGAGGGAAAGAGTCAGCAATTTACATCCGTGTCCATGTCTACCTTGAATGCGGTGATGATTCCAGAGCTGGTCAAGGCGTGTGTAAATCATGGATAGGAAAATATGAATGATGAAAAAGAACATCTAAAGATTGACCTCGAGTTCCTTGATAAAAAGGAACCGGTTAGGGTTAAGCCGATGCCAACTAGCAGCGGCTCCACACCGTCAACACCGAACGGGCGTAAATATAATTGGAAAAAGATTTTAATTTTCGGTGGCATCGGCCTTGTCATTTTAATTGCAATCGCATCAAGCGATAATTCCGGCAATAAAACTGTCTCCAATGGTCATTTTAGCTGTTCGCAATATGATAGCGATCAGGCCGACAAACTCGATCCTGATTTGAGCGGCGCTCAAAAGCAGGCGCTAACGAACAGACAAAATAGTCTTCTTACTAGAAGCAATGCGTTGGATACACAAAAGGCTCAAATACAGGCCGAGTACGTTGACGAGACCGATCAGTCTTCAATCGACGATCACAATGCTAGAATAGATAGCTTTAATGCTGATTTACATCAGTATCAAGCTGATGCACAAAGTCTGTCCGATGCAATCGATGCTTACAACGCGAGCCAGACGGCTCACGATAATTACTTAACGCAGCATTGCACCGCCCAATAATTTTAAACCTATGGCAACTCCTACCAAACCGATTCTCTACAACGGTTTTAAGATCAAAGATGACCTTTCGATCAAGGGTAGGGTTGAGCGTATTTTCTTTACGGAAGTTTACTCGTTGTCTAATGGAAAGTTCCTTTATCTTTTTACGAATATCAGGCCCGAGGAAGTTGTCGATCGGGGGAATACCTACGACTTAGTGACCATCAATCATGAGGGAAAGAAATATCTTGGGGTAGTCATTGATGTTCATTCGCACGAAAAGATGACAGAAATTATTGATGAGCTCACCGTGCTGAGAGGCCTTGACTGTGTTGCAGGCATGAAGGCACTAAAGGCAATGTTTCTTAGCGACGTAATCGAGCCGCTTCGCAATCCAGAAAAATATAAGAAATTCAAACTTTCAATTCCCAACGGTGTTTTGCTTTACGGTCCCCCTGGTTGTGGAAAGACCTTTATCGTAAAAAAGTTGGCTGAGGAACTCGGTTATAATTTTGTCGAGATGGCACCATCCTCTGTTTCGACATCCTTTGTTCATGGCGCTGTAGGAAATATTGGTAAAGTCTTTGAAATGGCAAAGCTCCAGGCTCCTTCAATCGTGTTTATTGATGAAATAGAAGGGCTTGTTCCTAAAAGGGATGGCACAAATCCGTTTGATAGTACAAAAAAAGAAGAGATTAATGAATTCCTGATCCAGCTCAATAATGCAGGAGCAAATAAAGTTTTGGTTGTAGGAGCGACGAACAGACCAGACATGATCGACTCGGCGATCTTGAGATCCGGCAGAATGGATAAAAAGATCTTTGTTCCACCTCCAGATTTTGATGCTCGCAGGGACATGTTTAAGATCTGTCTTGCTGGGCGTCCTTATGACAAAGAAATTGACTTTGAGAAGCTGGCAACCTTGACTGAGAATTACGTGGGTTCCGATATCGAGCTCATTGTAACTGAATCTGCGCGGTTGGCAGTTGCTAGAGACAAAAATAGTATCGACGAAGGGATGTTGATTGAGTCTATCAATAAATTTAAGCCCTCTATAACACTCAAAGAGATCGAGCATTATCAACAGTTTCGAGACTTGGAGAGATAGTAACCACTAGGAGACATGGGCAGGCAAATTTATTCAGAAAAAGTCGACCTGATTGCGAAAGCTCGCGAAGCATTGCTTTCGTCTGTTCAGATTTACAACAACCCCCTCATCTCATTCAAAACTGAGAGTTTTATTGTATTGTCGATGATCGCCTGGACCTATCTTCTCCATGCTTTTTATCGAGCTAATGGAGTCGATTACCGCTATTATTCAAAAGTCGGAAGGCGAAAAAAATACGTCAGAAATCCTGACGGGAGCATCAAGTATTGGGATTTGAACGAGTGCCTTTCAAAATCTGACTGCCCGCTGGACAAAGACACAATTAATAATCTTGTTTTTTTGATCGGGCTGCGAAATCAAATTGAGCACAGAAAGGCAAACGGGCTGGACTCATACCTATCTGCACGGTATCAAGCCTGTGCCTTAAACTTCAACTACTATCTTAAAAAGTTGCACGGAGAAAAATATGGCTTGGATGACAATCTTGCCCTGAGCTTGCAGTTTTCAGAGCTTGATTATTCACAGTCTGCGGTGATTAAAGACAAGGAAGGACTCATTCCACAAAATGTCAACTCGTATATAGCAGAATTTGATAGCAAACTTTCAGAGCCGGAAATTAAAAGTGAAAGATTCGCATACCGTCTTCTGTTTGTTAAGGTATTAGCCAAACGAAAAGGGCAAGCGGATCGTGTGATCGAATTCATTGATCCAAAATCTGAATTGTCTAAAAATGTTGCTAGAGAATATTGGGTAAAAGAAGAGACAGAAAAAACGAAGTTTTCAGCGACACTTGTAATTCAAAAAATAAAAGAGGCTGGCTATAAAAATTTTGGAATGCACCAGCACACCACCTTTTGGCAAGAACACGGTGGAAAAAATCCAGACAAGGGTTTTGGAACAATGGTAGTAAAAAATTGGTACTGGTACCAAAATTGGATCGACTATATTATCGGTGAACTAGGAAAACGTGCTTCATCCTGAGGCGTCGTAGTATTGAGTAATTCCGAATTAAAACCACCGGCGTTTGCCGGTGGTTTTTACTACTCGCCGTCGTCGATTTTCAATCTCTTTCGCAGAAGCGATCGGAAGTATTCGCTCCGAGACATTCCAACCTTTTTTATGTCCTTTTCCATGAGTCGGAGGAGTTCCGGCGGCAGGGTGACAGTGATGGTTTTATAGTTGCGCGATTGTTTCATATCTGGCACCCTAACATGTCGGCTTTTGCTATGCAAGCCGGTGTTTAACGTCGTTTAACGTCATTCTGCTTGAGTGGACAAGTAAGGTTGACATCGTTAAACGTCGTTATATAGTGTCAGCTAAGTCCTTAACAATATACACCGATATACCACTCGTGCCCGTAAGGGCGTCCTCTATGGGGGATTTTCGAGACGAGCGGTTTCGCAAGCATGGTTCACAAACGCCCTGATTTGGCGTATGATTTTTGAGCCGTCCATCGAAACTGCAAGGCCTCGAAACCGAGCAGGAGTAGGTGGGCGGCTTATGATTATAATGACAGATGCGATTCAGAAGTTCAGCGAGTGGCGACGGATGAAGGTCAAGATCAATACGGTAGTGCAGTATCAAAATGAGCTGCGGCGCCTCTGTCTCTTTTTGAAGAATCCCGACATCGAGACGATCACGCTCGGTCAGGTGATGGAGTTCCTGAGCCTCATGAAGGACATGGGGTACGCGCAGAACACGCTCATCCCGGTCACGATGGCGTTTCGCAAGTTCTTCGAGTTTTGGCGGCTTCAGGGATTAAAGGTGCTGGACGAGGAATTGATCCCAATCGCGCGCAAAGAATACAACGTGCCGCGCGTTGCGAACGAGGAAAACTATAATCAATTGATGGCAGCGATTCCCGAGCCGACGAAAGATCCCCGACACATCCGCAATCGCGCCATCGTCGGGCTCCTGTGGGATACCGGATCGCGCAACGGAGAAATCTGCGCATTGAATACCGATCAGCTCGATCTTGTCGGGCGCAAGGCGCTTATCAAGACTGAGAAGTCGCGTGGCCGACGGCCAGTGCGCGAAATGTTCTGGTCCGAGGAAACGAACGATGCCCTCATCGCATGGATGGCGAAGCGCGAGCACTTGCTCAAAAAGATTGTGGCGAAGGAGCCGGAGGCGGTATTCATCTGCATCAACAACTGGAATTCCGGCGATCGGTTTACCATCCGTGGCGTCGGCGAGATGTTGCGGCACTACTGCAACAAGGCAAAACTGCCCTACATGAACGCGCATAGTTTCCGGCACCATAAAGCGCACGCGATTTTACACAGAGGAGGCAATCAGGCGGATGTTCAGAACGTGCTTGGCCACGCTTCGCTCGCGAGTTCCAGCATCTATACGATGATGTTCGGAACCGAGCTTGAAGGGCGTGCCAGGCAATTTTTGGATCAGCAGCCAGTGGCAGTTCCCGAACAGGTGGTGATCAGAGAAATGATGGGTTCGATACCGACGCCACGAGCGCGCCAGCGGATGCCTACCGCCCCCTTGCGGCCGTTCGCAAACAGAGTTGATCACAAACGCAGCCGAGCGAAGGCGTACACGACCCGCGTGCGGTTCAGCCCGCCGATGTAGCGCAAGATTCTTGTATGCCGTTGGCAAGATTGCTATAATTCGGGCATTCAACTGGAGGAGCTGATATGCCCGAACCCTACCCGGACCAAGAAATGATCGACAAAGTGAAGGCCTACCACAAGAAAGGCCTCTCTTTTCGTGAGATCGCAAAACTACTTGAGAAAGACGTGAAGAACGTCTATCGTTGGTATCAGTACGGTGTTGGTGAGATATCGGCTGGCAAACCCGGAAGACCGAAAAAACGGACTTGACTGTTGGCAAGGTTACGGTATCCTGAAGGGGATAGAAGGCCTTTAACAACCGTGTTACGGCTCGCCTCCCGATCCGCTTTCGGCGGATGGGGAAACGAGCTGTGTGATAGCGAACTTCTCAATCATTCGTGCCCTAAAAAGCGCCCTTTTACGGGGGTTTCGAGACGATTGATGGTCAAAGTTTGCGATAATTTTCCCCTGCGCATCCGCGCATAAGTATAAGAAATGTCACGGGGTGTAAGTGCCGAGACGCTATGGAGCAAGAAACACCCCAGGGAATGACGCCGGAGCCGGTCGTCGCGGAACAGGTCCCGACGCGACAATGGCCGCGCAACCCGCGCCTCGAGTCTCTCTTTCGGGATCGTCCCGAGGTGGGAGTTTGGCTTGAAAAAATCCTCCGGAACCCGGTGGTCGTCGAGGCTCTCGGACGAGCGACCAGGAAAGATCCAAAGGCGCTTGCTCACGACCTCGCGGATGGATTCCGCGCGTCCTTCGCCGATCTTGGCAACCGCGTCCCGACGTCCATCGAGACGATCGATTTTCGCGCAGACGCTCCCGATACCGTCCACGGGACGGGAACGACCGGCACTGCGCGCGACTACCTGATGCAGCGCCTTATGGGAACGATGGGCTTCGCCGACCTTGCGGTAACGACGGTGCTTCCGCCCTCGCTCCAGCTCTCGTTTGAGCTGGAAGCCGACAAGCTCGCAACGTTCCTTGTCGCACTAGACCGCGCCAAGCCGCTGGACGAAGAGAAACTTGCCGCGTAATCATGCTATGAAAATTGGTTCCATCCTCTCGCTTCTCGCCGTTGTCTTGTTCGGATTCGGATGCGCGCCGCAAGGGACGGTCGCGCCGGCTTCTTCCGTTCTGACTCCTGAGATCGAGACGGGAACGAAGGCGTTCGCCCTGGAATCGTTGGGCGTCGACGACGTCGCGACGATCCAAAAGGCATTGGCCTCCGGTTCCGAGCTGAGTCACATCGTCAAATCGGACGCGTGGAAGATTCCGGGCGGCGTCGACCCGATGCAGATCTCGAGGGGTGCGACGTTCTCCTCGGAGAACGCGATCTTCGCGTTTGTCGAGCAACCGAATCAGTCCAATCCGCTTTGGCTCGCTTCCGGCGTTAGTCTGTTCGGACGACCCGGACTTGAGAGCTATCCGCCCGTGAATTTTGCCGGCATGCTGCTTTCCCGCGACGGCGGTTCCACGTGGAGGACGGTGTTTTCCCTGCCTCCCGTTTCTCCGACGGGTCAGAATGAGGGAAGCCTTCCTCCGTTCAATCCGGTCGGCATGTTCGTTGAGAAAGGCCTGCTGTGGCTCGACGTGGTGGATGCGTCGGGGGCGGGAAGCGGTGAAGGGACGCTCGTCCGATATTCCTCGGCGGATGGGTTCGCGTGGAAGAAGGCGGATGGGTGCTTCTACTTCATTACCGAATCCTATTTCGACCTCTCCAAACTCCCAGAAACGTATACCGACTATGGAAACGCTCCGATTCGTCCGCACGGGGTGAAGGCGATCGATTGTCCCGCGTACGTCTCGCAGCTGCATTCCTAAGAAATTTCTAGAAGCGTCACTATGGCACAGGCACCCGAGCGTTTCAAGCTGATTGCGTCCGTCTATCTCGTTCTGACCAAGGACGGAAAAACGCTGCTGTCCCGGCGGTTTCGGACGGGATATGAGGATGGGAAGTATGGATTGGTCGCGGGACACATTGAAGGGAAGGAGACCCTGCGGCAGGCGCTGGCGCGGGAGGTTCGGGAGGGGGCCGGGGTTACGCTGAACGTGAACGACCTTGCGCTCGGCCATACGATGCACCGCTGGTGCGGCGACCACGAGCGACTCGACTTTTTCTTTACGACCGAGACGTTTGCCGGAACCATCGTGAACAAGGAGCCAAGGAAGTGCGATGATATCTCTTGGTTCCCGCTCGACGCGCTGCCGGAGAACACGATCGATTACGTCCGCGTGGCGATCGAGAATTGTGTGAACAAGGTTGAGTACTCGGAGTACGGGTGGGAGACGTTTCGGGAATAACCGATGAGTCGAAAGATCGTATGTCCGAAGAAATTTCACAGCGAATCGCCTGTCGCGCCGTCATCTTTGACGGCAGCCGAGTCCTTATCATTCGGGAGTCGAACAAGTACGCGGACGGGACGAACGTTGGAAAATATGATTTTCCCGGAGGTAGGATCAGTCCCGGCGAGAAGGTGATGGACGCGCTGAAACGCGAGGTTCTGGAGGAGGCGGGCCTTGTCGTCACGTCGGCCGTTCCGTTTTACGTGGATGAGTGGCATCCCGTCATTCACGGCCAGCCAACGCAGATCATCGGCATTTTCTTCTTGTGCACCGTTGAAAACACGGCCGTCGCGCTTGGAAACGACTTCGACGCGTTCGAGTGGATCCTTCCGGGAGACGCGGAGAACTATTCGTTGATGCGGGAACCGAAAAACGCGCTTCGTTTTCTTCCGTAATCTTGCGATGTCACCTATGCCCGAACGCATCCCCCAAGGCGATCCAACCAAGGAGATCCCGATGTCCCCGCGGAACCTGCTGACGCACCGCGAGGACACCGTCGCGGCGATCGGGGAGATCGAGGGCGCGGCCTGGGTCGGATCGCAGAAGTCCGGCGGAGACTTTTCGGTTCCCGGCGCGCTGGAACAGATCGCCCGGCTGAGCGAACTTGGCCTGGACGAGTCGGAGGCGGCTCACGGGGTATATGTGATCTACGGGGACGGGGGTCTTACCCGGTACCGCGTCATGCAGTCCGGCGAGGTCCTGTTCATGCCGTTCTATGACGCGAAGGGAGAAAAGACGGCAAAGGCCCGCGCGCTTGGATTTGCGATGGCGTAAATAAAAACGAAGCGTATGCGCATTGAAACTGGCAATCTCGACGAGCTCAACGAGGCGAACCCGGCGACGCGAAGCTGGATCGTTGGAAGTTTTATCCCTGAGTCGTCGCTGCTTCATTCAGAGTCCTGCGAAGTAAAGTGGGCGAAGCATCCGAAGGGTCTCAAGAAAACGGCCGGGATGGACCTTTCATCGGACATTCGCACCGTCATGATCCTAATTTCCGGTTCGTGGAGGACTTGGATTCCTGAGGAAAACCGGGAAATTATCCTTTCCACGCCCGGACAATATTTGGCGTACGACACGGGCGCCCATGAGTGCGAGGCGCTGGAAGACAGCCATCTGCTCATCATTCGGTGGAAGTTGGCATAAGGATCATCCTAAGACCGCTTGGCCATATGCATTCGTACCTCATCCTCATTCGACACGGCGAATCCGATTACAATGCGCTTGGGCTTTGGACGGGTCGGACGGACGTCGGGATTACGGGGCGCGGGAGGGAGCAGGCGCGGCGGGCCGGGGAGTTGGTACGGGACATCGAGATTCATGCGTTTCGGTGCTCGACGCTCGTTCGGGCGCGGCATACACTGGACGAGATCAAGGCGTGTCACGGGACGGCTCATCTGCCGACGCACGAGCACGGGGCGCTCGACGAGCGGGATTACGGGGAGCTGACCGGCAAGAACAAGTGGGAGGTGCGCGACGCGTATGGCGTCGAGCGGTTTGAACTGCTTCGACGAAGCTGGGACCATCCCATTCCCGGCGGCGAGTCCCTGAAGGACGTCCATGCTCGCGTCGTGCCGTACTTTGAGGAAGTCATCCGTCCCGATCTGGCTTCCGGAATCAATACGGTGGTCGTTTCGCACGGGAACACGCTCCGCGCGCTTGTGAAGCATTTGGACGAGATCGCCGATGCCGATATCACGTCGCTTGAGATCGCGACCGGCGAGGTGTACGTGTATCGTTTCGACCAAACGGGGAGGATCGTCGACAAAATAATTCGTAGTTGAGATTCTATGCGCATCGGGATCATCGGGAGCATGCAGAAGACGGAGGTCATGATCGACCTTCGCGACCGTCTGATCGGTCTCGGGCATGACGCGTATCTTACGGCGCTGGCGGCTCCGTTCGTTGGGAAGTCCGACGAGGAGAAGGAACGGATTAAGATTGACCAGAAGATGACAATGGACGCGGTCCGTGAGTTTTGGAACTTGATGCAGGGCGGGGACGCGGTGCTGGTTACGAACGTGGAGAAGAACGGAGTGGAGAATTACATCGGGGCGAATACCTTTTGGGAGATCGGGTTCGCGCACGTGCTCGGACAGAGAATTTTCCTGCTGAACCCGATGCCAGAAAACGCATACTTGCGAACGGAGCTGGAGGCGGTGAATCCGACGGTTATCTTTGGCGATCTGGGAAAAATCGCCTAATCGTGTAATGATCATTGACAAAACACGTTGAATCGGGCAGTATTTTGAGCCAATCATCATAATATATGACTGCACAAAAAATTGTCTCCGCATTTAGCCTTGTTTTCCTGCTCGCCGGGATCGTCCCGACGGCCCAGGCGTCGACCCGTTCGGACATCGATACGAACGAGAAGAACTACGCGCCGGTCACGTCCGACTGGACGGAGTACGGCAACGCCGACGTGAAGGGCGACGGCCGCGTTGAGCTGACCTCGAACGGCAGCCACGACGGGTACGTCTACGAGGACGTCTCGATCCCGTCCCGCCACGAGGGCGAGTACGCGCTGTTCATCTCGTTCACCCGCGCCGAGGACCCGCGTTCTCCGCTGTCGAACGGCAACGAGAACATCGCCGGGCTTCCGTACCTCTACGCGTACGACCTGGACGAGGACGGCGGAATCAACGAGTACGTGACGGATTCGACGATGCGACAGCACGCTTCGGCCGGCACCGGCTGGAAGGTAGCCTATGGCATCCAGCAGATTTCCGACGATACGGACTCGATGCGCCTCTTCCTGAAGCAGGCCTCGCGCAACGGCGTGACGGACGACGGACGCTCCGCGTGGTTCTACGACCCGGGCCTGTTCATCGTGAACGATCTCGGCGACGCGAGCGACGTCATTGAGGCGTATCGCGACGCGGTCGGCGACATCAACGACTCGTTCCACGTTCGCTACGACGATTATCCCGACTACGACTACGCGACCGGCACGCTTCTGAAGTGCTCGGGCCGCGCGTCGGTCTACTCGGTGACGAGCGGCAACGACCTCAAGCTGTTCCCGAACGAGGAAACGTTTTACGCCTGGGGCAACGACTTCGACGACGTGCGCACGATCTCGTGCTCCCGCCTCGACGCCTACGACGTCGTCGGAACCTGGACGTACTCGCGCGCCAGCTTCCTCGTCCAGTTCTACAACCAGCCGGGGGTGTACACGCTCGATAATAACGAGTATCTCCGCCTGATTCCGGACGAGTACACCGCCAAGCGCATGTACGGCTCCAACTGGGTTTCGCTCATCCACGTGTATTCTCAGAGCGACAAGGACGAGTTCACCTTCAGCGCGCCGCACCGGACGATGCGATAAGAGACAGCCAAAACCGCTTCGACGCACGTCGGGGCGGTTTTGTGATAGAGTATTGGGGAATTATAACCAACGAAGAATCAGGGATATGTCCGAACGACGCACGGGGAATCAGGACGAATCGGTTAGCTTTTCGGGGGATTCGCGAGAACGCGGTGAAAGCCGACGGGTCATGGAAACGTGCACGCACACGATTCGCGACGGAAGGCCGGATCTGACGCAGGGAATCGTGCGGTTTGAATACGACGGTCGCGGGAGGGTTCTCACGGAACGGAGGTCATCCGAAGTCGCGCCCGGTTTGGATGAGAAACTGCAGAGGGAGGCAGGGAAGTCCCCGCTTTCGCATCGGACCTCGGTCGACCGGTACGCGTACGACGATGCCGGGCATGTCTTGGAACAAACGACAACGTATGAGCCCAACAAGGAACGCGGGTTCCTTTCCAGACAGGACCAGGCATTCCGGGCGAAGCGTTCCTATTCTTACGATGAGAAGGGACGGCTGGTTCGGCAGGTATTCGCCTGGAAGAGAATGCGCGCGTCGGACACGGAGGCGTATGAGTCCGGATGGACGAGGGACTTTGAATACCAAGGCGACGAGACGGTTCCCTCCGTGGCCGTTTCCGTCGGAGACGCGAGCGGGACGACGATGTCCGAGTACACGTATGACGCGAACGGCAGAAAAGTCCTCGAAGTCGTGAGCGGCGACAACTGGGGCAAGCCGACGGTCACCGAGCACGCGACGTCGTACGACGCGAATGGCCGTGTCGCGCGAACGACGGAAACGTACGACGCGAACGCAGCGAAGGTGAATCTTTCGCCGGGACGCTGGGAGGCATACGCGTACGGTGAGGACGGAAATGCCTCGGAAATCCTCGTCGGATATGTCGGCCAGGAAGAGCCGTTCGGGGTAAACGCCTTCGCCTCGTCGGCCGACGGGAAGCGGTCGGTTCGCACCTGGACGTTCGGAGGCACCCTGATGCGACGCACGACAACGGTGTCCGACGCGCATGGCAACGCGCTTGAGGAAATCGAGGAATATTTCGGAGGACCGGACCACAAGGTGAGCGTGCAGCGAAAAACGTTCGCGTATCAGAAATAAGTATGATCAAGATCAACCCGTCCATTCGCCAGTGGATTCTCTCGTTTCTCGCCGTTGATCTCCTGATCTGGCTTCTATTCCTCTGGGGCTGCGTCGCCGATGCAAATAGCTGCTGGGAGTCGTTCAGCTTCTCGCCGCTGTTCATGTACCCGCTGACGACCCTGCCGCTCGTCGTACTTCCGGCGGTCGGCACGCTCCTTGGTTCGCTCGGCGTCATCCCGACGACGATCATCGCGAATTCCGTCGGAATCCTCTCTCACGTCCTGCTCGGTGCGCTGGTAGGCTTCGCGCTTCGGAAGACGAAGATCGCCTGGTTCGTCTCAATCGCCGTTGCCATCGTCGTCACCTTTGGGATCTCGTTCGGTGTCGCGTACTATAACTTCAAGTCGGAGCAGGCCCGCGAATCGAAGCCGCCCGTCGTGACCCGCCAAGAAATGACCTGGGTCGATTGGGAAACCTATTCCGATCCGCAAGGTCGCTTCGACTTTCATTTTGCGCCCGGCATGGCCGTGACGGATGCGCAGGAGCCATATGGCCGTCTTTCCACGGAATCCGTTGCCGTTGCGTACAAGACGAGCGAGGCAAGCTATCACCCAATGAACTACTCCCAGGATTCCTGGTTTGTCGTCAGTTCGCAGGCGATCGACGAGACGGCGTGCTACGCGCCGGTCGGTGGCGTATACCTGACTTTTGCCGACCAGCAGACGATAGGGGCGACAACGTTCAAAATTGCCTCGACGACCGACGCGGGAGCGGGAAACCGGTACGAGCAAACGGTCTACCGGACGTATCTCAGCGGGACCTGCTGGGAGATCGCCACGACGCTCCATTACGCCAGCGATTTCACGGACATCGACGAAAGCGCCATGAACGCCAGCCAGGCGACGGCGCGCACCGAGCTTTCCGACATGGTTTCGACATTTCGATTCAACCTATGAAGCGAGCCTTTCTCATCCACGGCTGGAACGGCAACCCATCGCACGGATTCTTTCCGTGGCTGAAAGCCGAGCTCGAATCCCGCGGCTACGCCGTCGAGTCGCCTCTCATGCCGAATCCGTCCGAGCCGTCGTTCGAAACATGGGTTCCGTTCCTCGAATCGCTCGTAGGCACGTCGGACGCGGAGACCGTCGTCGTCGGCCACAGCATGGGCGGACTTGCGGCGCTGCGGTTTCTCGAGCGGCTCCCGGAAGGGTCGACGATCGGCAAGGTCATCCTCGTCGCCCCGGTCGTGAACACGATCGAGAACATGGATCTCATGGAAGAACTCGTCGCCCGCCCCTGGCTCGACCGACCGTTCGTCGATGCCAAGATCCGCCGATTCGCGGACAAGATCGTCGGCATCTTCTCCGACGACGACCCATATATCCTCCTGACCAGCGAGGAAATCGTCCGCAACCGCTTCGGCGCGAAAACGATCGTCGAGCACGCGAAAGGGCATTTCAGCGGCGACGACGGAACGACGGATTTGCCAACGATTTTACAATTCATCTGACCCTATGCCATTGACCGTTGGAAACAAAGCCCCGGCCTTCTCTCTCCCGGACCAGGACGGAAAGGCACACGCCCTCAAGGATTACGCCGGCAAGGTCGTCCTTCTCTACTTTTATCCGAAGGACGACACTCCGGGATGCACCGTCGAGGCGTGCACGATTCGCGACAGTTGGAGCAAGTTCAGGAAGGCCGGCGTCGTTGTGCTCGGAATGAGCGTGGATTCCGTCGCGAAGCACAAGAAGTTCGCGGAGAAGTACACGCTCCCGTTCACGCTCCTGGCCGACGAGGACAAGGAGGTCGTGAACGCGTACGGCGTGTGGGCCAAGAAGAAGTTCATGGGCCGCGAGTACATGGGCATCAAGCGCTGGTCGTTTCTGATCGGAACGGACGGCAAGATCGCGAAGATTTACGAGGACGTCAAGCCGGCCGACCACGCCGACGAGGTGCTGGCGGACGTGAAAGAATTGGTATGACCATACGCGCCAAGCGCATTGCGATCGGGATCTATGAGATTTCGACGGGCCTCGTAGAGGTCGTGCTTGGCGTCGCGCTGCTGATGTTGTCCGCGAGCGGGCTGGAGCACATCGCGGACCGTCTGATGGCGGAGGAGCTTGGGGAGGATTCGCGGGATATGATCATCCGGTTCGTCCAGGACCACCTTCCGTCGGTGCTGCATGGAAAGGGTGTCTTTACCGCGATCCTGATCGCGTTCGGCTCGGTGAAGGTTGCGGGTGGAATCGGGTTTCTTCGCGGAAAGTCGTGGGGATATTACCTGTTGCTCGGATTGCTCGTCGTGCTGCTTCCGCCGAACGTCTACCGTCTCGTCACGCATCCCGGGATCGGATTCGTATCGTTGCTCATCATCCACCTCGCCGTGCTGCAGTTCCTTGTCCACTACAGAAAGTCCTTCATTCATCATGCCGAGCCCTATGATCACGATCGTCACGGGAAATCCGAACAAGCTGAGGGAACTGCAGACGATGTTTCCCGGACGTGAGATGACTTCGTCGACGGTTGAGATCCCGGAGATCCAGTCGCTCTCGCTCGAGGAAATCGTTCGCGCCAAGGTCCGCGCCGCGTTCGAGGCGGTCGGCGGGCCGGTGATCGTCGAGGACGTGAGCTTTGAGATTGCCGCGCTGAAGGGAATGCCGGGTCCGTTCGTGAAGTTCTGGGCCAAGACCGCGGGGTATGAGCCGGCGCTGATCGTCTGCGAGGCCGTGAGCGATTGGAGCGCCAAGGCCACGTGCGGTGCGGCGTACTTCGACGGGGAACGACTGGAGTACGTCGAGGGAGTCGTCACGGGCCGTCTCACCGCAATGGCAGGCGACTCGACGTTCGGGTTCGACCCGTACTTCATTCCGGACGGGTACGAACAGACGTTCGGCCAGCTTGGCGCGGACGTAAAGAACAAGATCTCGCACCGCGCGCTGGCGATGGCGGCGTTGCGCGATCGGATCGATCGCGTATGAAAAAGGGGAAGGATTACATCGGCGTCGGCGTCGTTTTTATCTGCCACGACGGGCAGGGGAATATACTCATGCACAAGCGAAGCGCCGCGTGCCGCGACGAGCAGGGGAGATGGGACGTCGGCGGCGGGTCGATGGAAGTTGGGGAAACGTTCGAGGAGGCGGTGCGGCGCGAGGTGCGGGAGGAGTATGGGACGGAGCCGGTCCGCGTGGAGCTCGCCTCCGTCCAGAATTTGCTCCGCGGCGGGGGCGAGGCGCTGAGCCATTGGGTTTCCGCCGTCCACGTCGTGCTCGTCGATCGCGAGTCCGCGACGGTCGGCGAGCCGGAAAAGGCGGACGAGATCGGATGGTTCCCGCTCGGCGCGTTCCCGACCCCGGTTCACTCGTGCCTAGCGATCGTGCTCGACGCGGCGCGCCCGACGCTGGAACGCGAGGCGCGCGCTTAATCCATCCTCGTCACACTATGGCCAGCCGCAAACCAAATCGCCGACCTCCCGACGTCCCGTTTCTCATCCTCTGGACGATCCTCATCGTCGCCGGCTTCGTCGCGGGCGAGCACTACCTGACGTACCGATGGTACCTCGTCCTTTTCGTCGCGATCAACGTCGCGACATTCGTCCTCTACGGCCTCGACAAGCTCCTTGCCGTCACGCAGTCGCGACGCGTTCCGGAACGAACGCTTCAGTTCGTCGCGTTCCTCGCCGGCTCTCCCGGCGCGCTGCTTGCCATGAAGGCGTTCCGACACAAGACGAGCAAGACGTCGTTTCAGTTCGTTCTGGCGATTCTCGTCCTCGTGCAGGTTCTGATCGTTTTGGGTATACTGAGGTTGAACGGAGACATCACGTTTTAACGCCTATGAACGAATCAGGCCGCGAAGTTCCGATGGAACGTCAGGCGTTTTCAAGCGTCGCGACGACGACCGAAGAGGAATTGGATCGCCTGCGCGCGGAGTGGGAGGCGCTTCCGTATGGGAGCAGGGAGCAGGGGGAGAAAAAGCGGGCATGGATGCGAACGAAGTTCGAGTTTGATCGGCCTGCGCGCGAAGAGAAGGCGCGTCTGCTTCGGGAGCGGCTGGAGGAGCTCGGCGCGCTGCCGATCCGAGAGCTTCTGCAACGACGTTTGGATCAGGCGCCTCGGATCACGGGCATTCCCGCGCGAACGATGGCTGAGCTTGCCGCGTCCGTCGAGGCGACGCCTGAGACGATGGAGTCCGCCGTCCAGGCGCGGATCGTCGAATACGTCGGTCGCGTCAAGGAATCCTGTCCGCAGCCGGATGTCGAGGACCTGCCGTTCTTCGGGCTCCTCTACGAGCTGTCGCGACGCGCGCGCGATCCAGCCGAACGAGCCCGTTTCCCATGGCTCGGGGCGTTCACGTCATTCCCATCGTTTCAAACGCATTACCTTCAAGACGTATCCCGTCGGAGAATCTCGATGTTTCGATGCCAGGTCATGTACGCGACGGAGCGGAGCGTCCACCCGGAACGCATGGTGACCGCGCGGCCGGAACCTGGACGCAACGCCTGGCACTGGTCGGACCGCGAGAAGTTCTACCAGGCCGCGGGAACGTGGTCGCTTCTTCCGGATAAAATCTCGGAGTACATGGACGAGTTCACGTTCGTCGAATCACGCGTCATCGACGAGGTCGTCGACCTGATCGAGTCGGGGTACCGTCCTTCCGATTACTCCCATGCCAGCGGGTCTGCCGCGCTATGGCCGATCGGACGGCAGGGAGCAATTCTGTCGAGCGGAGAATTACTGGAACGGCAACACCCGATCCGAACGGGAGAGGCGGGAGACGAGAAGCACGGATCCGGTCTTTGGAACGTCTACGGCGACCGAGGATTCCGCGGCTGGAGCGCGTATAACACGATCGCCTGGTTTGACGAGTCCTTCGTCACCTTCGGGATCAGCCAGGCGAAGCAGGAGGAATACCTCCGGACGGTTGACCCTGGCAGTCGGAAGTCCGGCTTTGGCGAATCGCTTAGCCTGATGCACTCGGGACTCGTGGGGGAGGATGACGACCACAAGATCGTCGATTACGGCGGGGAGGGGAATCTGCTCGGACCGCAGGTTCCGCTGTCCTCCGTCGACACGATCTACGCGTGGAAGGCCGCCGAGGAGAGCGTACGACACTGGATTGAGCGGTTCGCCCCGCACGCGCGGTTCGTCTCGTTCGAGGCCCATTCCGCGCTTATGGGATCGGGCTCGTTCGTGAACGCGCTCGGGATCCAGGAAGGGACCGAGCCGGTCGAAGCCTGGCGCTCGCTGAAGAACCACGCGGTTGTCGTCGCGTAAGTTATCGGAATCCCAGACGGCGCCGGTTGACGATCGACGCCGTTTTGATTAGGGTGGCCGTCGCCTGGGAGGGCACCATGTCATTTGAGGATTGGATGGCTCGGGAGAATGTCATCGGCGTTCGCGTCGTCGGCAGGCAGAGCGTCATCGAGCGCGTCGAGGTCGGGCTCATGCGCGACGCTCCGGCGGAAGCGGCCCGCGTCGCGGAGATCCTGATGCGACTCGTCGGAAACGGGGCGTTCCGCTGCAAGGAACAGGGCGGATGGACGGCTCACATGAGGTACCATCCCGCCATCGGCTTCAAGTGGTCGCCTCATGTCGGCGATTTCAAGCGTGAGGATGGGATGGGATACCCCGGCCATTTCGAGGTCGGACAGGCGTACGACCTGCTGCGCGAGCGGCTCGGCATCACCCTCGGCCGCCTCTGGTTCGACCTCGACATGGAGCACGCGCACCTCGAAAGCTGGCGGCCGAGGACGACCCGTTCTCCGGAAGCCACGGTCAACTGACCCTGCGACCCCCCACCGGGCCGCTTTTTCTTTTCCCCAGGGCGATCTTGCGACAAACCGGGCCTTGAGGGTACACTACCGCCCGTCAACCCTTTGTAGATTTGTAGCCCATTTGTGGCTTTGTAACCCCCTATGCAAACCTGGAAACTCAAGAAACGGAACACCAAGGAGTCCGCGCACCGGCCAAACAAGTGGAAAACGGGGCTTATCGGCGCTTTGCTGGTCCTCACGACCGTTTTGTCGGCGGTCTATGACTTTCCGATGATCTGGAACGACGGCGCGTCGTTCGTTCAGGCCAAGACGGGCTGGGCGGCTCCGAAACTGGCGGACAAGCCGTATCGCCTCGGTCTCGACCTGCAGGGGGGGACGCACCTCGTTTACGAGGCCGACATGGCGCAGATTCCGGAGGCCGATCGCAAGACCGCGCTTGACGGGGTTCGTGACGTCATTGAGCGTCGCGTGAACGCATTTGGCGTTGCCGAGCCGGTGGTGCAGACGACCATGACGGGCGGAACGTACCGCGTGATCGTGGAGCTTGCCGGCGTGCTCGACGTGAAGGAGGCCATCAAGCAGATCGGCGAGACGCCGGTGCTTGAGTTCAAGGAGCCGGGACAGAGCGTCGAGCGCTCGCTGACGGCCGACGAGCAGAAGCAGCTCGACGCCTCCATTGCAACCGACCGTGCCAACGCGGACGCAATCCTGAAGCGCGCGCAAAAAGGCGAGAGCTTTGACGCGCTTGTCGCCGAGGCCTCGAAGGACACGAACAAGGACACGACGAAGGGCGTGCTCGACGGCTTGGCGCTCGAGTCGCCGTACTACGCGTCGATGGTCCAGGCGATCATTGACGGCAAGACGAAGGCCGGCGGCGTCGTGCCGAAGGTCGTAGAGTCGCCGGAGGGACTGATCGTGGAAAAGTTCGTCTCGACGAAGCAGAACGTGGACGCGCAGCTTTCCCACATTCTCGTGTGCTGGAAGGGAAAGTCGCGCTGTTCGTCCGAAATGAGCCAGATGGACGCGTCGAACCTGATCAACAAGCTGAAGGGCGAGGCGACCCCGGAGAATTTCGCGGACCTCGCGAAGGCGAACTCGACGGACACGTCCGGCGACGGAACGGGCGACCTCGGCTGGGTGGGCGCGGGCCAGATGGTGGCCCCGTTTGAGCTCGCCGCGAACGCGACGAAGGTCGGGATGATTTCCGACGTCGTCGAGACCGAGTTCGGCTATCACATCATCTACAAGCGCGCGGAGAAGCCGGTGACCGTGTACACCGTGCAGCGCGTGCTCCTTCCGCTGGCGTCGGAGACCGACATCGTCGGCGCCGTGTCGCCCTGGAAGAACACCGAGCTTTCCGGAAAGCAGCTGAAGCGCGCTTCCGTTCAGTTTGATTCCAGCACGAACGCCCCGAACGTGTCGATTCAGTTCGACGCCGACGGCGGAAAGATCTTCGGCGACCTCACGTCCCGCCTCGTGGGCCAGCCGATCGGCATCTTCCTCGACGGAAAGGCAATCTCCACGCCGAACGTCAACCAGGCCATCTACGGCGGACAGGCTGTCATCACGGGCAACTTCACGCTCGACGAAGCCAAGCTTCTCGCCCAGCGCCTGAACGCCGGAGCCCTGCCGGTTCCGGTCACCCTCCTGTCGCAGGAGACGGTCGGGCCGACGCTCGGCCTTGCCTCGCTCGACAAGTCCGTACAGGCCGCGCTCATCGGGTTCGTGCTCGTGGCGCTGTTCATGATCGTGGTGTACCGCCTGCCGGGCATCGTTGCCGCGGCCGCGCTCGTGCTGTACGCATTCCTGAACCTTGCCGCCTACCGCCTGTTCGGGGTAACCATCACGCTGTCCGGAATCGCCGGGTTCGTGCTCGGCCTCGGCATCGCGGTGGACGCGAACGTGCTCATCTTCGAGCGCATCCGCGACGAGTATCGCTCCGGCCGCGACCTGATCCCGTCCATTGACGACGGATTCACCCGCGCCTGGGCCCCGATTCGCGACGGCCACCTCACCACGCTCATCTCGGCCGCCGTGCTCTACTCGTTCTCGTCGAGCTTCGTGCGCGGTTTCGCCCTGACCCTCGCGGTCGGCGTCATCCTCTCGCTGTTCACGGCCATCACGGTGACGCGCTTCTACATGAAGAACGTGCGCAGCTGGAAGTGGTTCCAGAATCCGCGGCTCTACTCGCTTAAGCGGAACGCGAAGTAATATGAAAAAATTCTCTTTCGTCGGGCTTCGCCGCTGGTGGTTCGCCCTGTCCGGTCTCTCGATCGTCGCCAGCTTCGTCGCCCTTGCCGTCTTCGGCTTGGAATTCTCCATTGACTTCAAGGGGGGGTCGCTCATGGAGCTTTCCTTCGTGAACGCGACCCCGGCTTCCGCGGACATCACCTCGGCCCTGACCGATTCCGGCGAGCAGGGCGTCACGGTCCAGTCGTCGTCCGGCAACCGCGCGCTCGTTCGCCTTCCGTCGCTCACCGAGGAGCAGCACCAGGCCGTCCTGACCACGCTTCATACGAAGTTCGGCGACTTTACCGAGGACAAGTTCGATTCCATCGGCCCGGTGATCGGCAACGAGCTGCGCAAGTCCGCGATGCTCGGCCTCGTCACCACGCTCGTGCTGATCGGCCTCTACATCTCCTGGGCGTTCCGGAAGGTTTCCGAGCCGATCGCCTCGTGGAAGTACGGCATGCTTACGGTGCTCTGCGCGGCGCACGACGTCATCATCCCGCTCGGCGTCTTCGCCGTGATCGGCCACTACTGGCACTGGGAAGTGGGCACGGCGTTCATCGCGGCCATGCTGACCATCCTCGGTTACTCGATCTCCGACACGGTCGTCGTCTTCGACCGAACCCGCGAGAACCTGTCCCGCCACACCGGCGAGGCGTTCGAGGACATCGTGGAAAAGTCCATCCAGCAGACGTACATCCGCTCCATCAACACGTCGGTGACCGTGCTTCTCGCGCTCTCCTCGATCCTCGTAATCGGCGGCGAGACCACGCGCCCGTTCGCGCTGGCATTGCTCATCGGCGTCCTCGTTGGAACGTACTCCTCGATCTTCTTCGCGAGCCCGGCGCTCGTGGAGTGGGAGATGATGAAGAAGAAGTAGACTCGGGGATACCAATCAACGGGTGGCTATCGAACGCTACGAATACTTTATTCGTAGCGTTTTGTTGATTCGTGGTTTTGTAACGGATTTATAGATTGGTATCCACTCGCCCCTCCGTGTTATACTGTGCTCACTATGTTCTTCGCCGCATCCCTTTTCGACTCCCTCTCGTCCCCGCTGTTTTGGAACCAGCCGATAGACGTCGTTCTTTACGACCTGCTCGTGTGGTTCGGATGGATCCCTATCGTGATTGTGATCCTGTGGGGAATCACGGAGATCTGGAAAGTTACGCGGCAGGAGAAGTACAACGCGTCCTTGAAATTCTGTCTCCTTGCCATCGATGTCCCGCCGATGACGGAGCAGACGCCGAAGGCGCTCGAGAACATGTTCTCCTCCCTCTGGGGATCGTTTTCCAACCTGACTTGGAAGGAAAAGTGGATCATCGGAAAGTTTCAGTCCCCGTTCTCGTTTGAGATCGTCTCTACCGAGGGATACGTGCAGTTCTACATGCGAACGCAGACCCGTTATCGCGACGTGGCCGAGGCGGGCATTTACGCGGCGTATCCGGAGGCGGAGATCACGGAAGTCGAGGACTATGCGAGCTGGGCACCGGGAGAATATCCGCACGATACCTGGGACACGTGGGGAAGCGAGCTCATTTTGAAAAAACCGGAGATCTTTCCGCTGCGCACCTACACGGACTTCGAGGATAAGATTTCCGGCGAACTGAAGGACCCGCTCGGTCCGATTCTGGAACAGCTGGCAAAGATGAAGGTCGGCGAGCACTTTTGGATTCAAATCATCATCAAGCCGGACGGGAACGACTGGAAGAAGGCCGGCGAGGACTTTATCAACAAGGTGTTCGGAAACGAGAAGAAACATGCGCCGGGCGCGTTCGAAAACCTGATCACCAACGCCCTCTCGATCCCGGCAGACATCGCGATGGAAGCGTTTGGCTTTTCGACGGGGGCGGATCCGCATGCGAAGCCGGCGCAGGATCCTGACATGTGGAAGGCATTCAAGATCACGATGGCCGAAAAGGAACAGGTTGAGGGCGTTCTGAAGAAGATTGGCAAGGTGGGTTACAAGACGAAGATGCGCCTGGTGTATCTCGGCAAGAAGGGCGTATACGACAAGCAGGCACGTACCGCGTTCGTGAAGGGGATGTTCAACCAGTTCGCGCACCTGAACATGAACTCGCTCGGATTGCACGGTGACGCCACGCCGAAGGACGACTATTTCTGGCAGGCATGGACGTACGCCGCGCGCCAAGGACGGCTCGTTCGCGCGTTCCGCAACCGATCGTGGGGAATTGGCGCGGACGCATGGACGCTCAACATCGAGGAACTCGCCACGCTCTGGCACTTCCCGTCGATCACGGTGAAGGCCCCGCTCGTGAAGAAGGCCGACGCCAAGCGTGCCGAGCCGCCGGTCGGGCTTCCGATCGGATCGGACGACGTCGACCACCATTCGACGCCGACCCGCATGCCGGTTTCCGCGCACGCCCCGGTTTTGTCTGCGCATCAAGGCGGAGTGGCATTGTCGCATGGCGCCGGTGCACATGAGGATCACGGATCGCACGTTCAATCGCATGAGACGGCACAGGAGCCGGAGATCCGGCTGCCTGGAATGGAACCGTCCGAGGCTCCCGCGTCCGCGCATCAGTTTACTCCCGACGAGGAAGGCGAGGACGGGCTCGACGCGGTTGACATGGGTCCTCCCGCCGACGTTGAGCTCCCCGGACCGCCGCCGGGATGGGTCGACGACGGTATTCCCCCGAACCTTCCCGTATGAGCTACGCCCACGATCACGAGAACGAGGTAAACTACTTTGCACGCACCAATTTCCGCAATCAGATGCGGAAATTTGGCGTTAAGACCGATGACCGCCGCCGCCACGTGTACGTGATCGGAAAAACGGGCATGGGCAAGACGGTCCTGCTCGAAAACCTCATTCTTACCGACATCTATGCCGGCCACGGATGCGCGTACATCGACCCGCACGGCGACACGGCCGAGCGGCTTATCGACTATATCCCGAGCTGGCGCATAAACGACGTCATCTACTTCAATCCGGCCGACCTTGATTTTCCGATCGGATTCAACATCTTGGAGACGGTCAGCGAGAAGACGAAGCACCTGGTCGCGTCCGGAATGATGGGCGTGTTCAAGAAGCTTTGGGAGAACCTCTGGAGCGCGCGCATGGAGTACATCCTGAACAACGCGATCCTCGCGCTCTTGGACAACCCGGGGTCGACGCTGCTTGGAATCAACCGCATGCTGTCCGATGCGGACTTCCGACGCAAGATCGTCGCAAACGTGCAGGATCCGGTGGTGAAGCAGTTCTGGCTGGTGGAATTCGCCAGCTACCAGGAGAAGTACGCGCAGGAGGCCGTGGCCCCGATCCAGAACAAGATCGGTCAGTTTTTGTCCGCCTCGGTCATTCGCAATATCGTCGCGCAGGTAAAGTCGACCATCAACATCCGCCAGCTGATGGACGAGCAGAAGATCCTGATCATCAACCTGTCGAAGGGCCGCATCGGCGAGGACAACATGCGCCTGCTCGGCGGTCTGCTGATCACGAAGCTGCAGCTGTCGGCCATGGAACGCGTGGACCAGCCGGAGCACGAGCGCAAGGATTTTTATATGTACGTGGACGAGTTCCAGAACTTCGCGACGGAATCGTTTGCCGGAATCCTATCCGAGGCGCGCAAGTACCGCCTGTGCCTGACGATGGCCCACCAATACATTGCCCAGCTCTCCGACGAGGTGCGCGAGGCCGTGTTTGGAAACGTCGGAACGATCGTTACGTTCCGCGTCGGTTCGCCGGACGCCGCATACATGGAAACGGAGTTCGCGCCGCGCTTTTTGCCGGAGGACATCATCAACCTTCCCAAGTACAACATCTATTTGAAGCTTCTCATCGACGGCGTTACGAGCCAGCCATTCTCGGCTCAGACGCTCCCGCCGATTGCCAAAAGGACGGGATCGGAAGAGAAGGTGATCAAGGTGAGCCGCGAGCGGTACACGACGCCGCGCGAGGAGATCGCGGACAAGATCATGAAGTGGACGGGGATGGGAGACGACGAGTCCATCGGGAAGATGGTCGCGGAGATGGAGCAGAAGAAAAAAGACGCGAAGGGCGCGAAGAAACCGAGGTTCGACTACAAGTGTTCGCGCTGTAACAAGGACATCGCGCTCGCAGTTCAGCTCGACACGAGTCGTCCGATTTACTGCGAGGAATGCATCGAGATCGTGAAGGAGGAACGCGCGAAGGGGAAGGACCGCAAGGACACGAGACGTCCTCCGTCGCCGCCCCCGCCGCCGATCTCTCAAGATCGCCCTGAGACAACTCGAAGGACCGTGGTTGAGAGCGTTCCCGTTGTCGCGGCCCCTCGTCCCGCGCCGTCCGTATCGCTCACCGCATTGGCCCCAGTCGCCAGGCCTCCGGCAGCTCCGGTCATCAAGCACGTTTCCCCTCCTGATAGGCAGTCACCGCCGTTGGCGGGATCCCGCCCGACGGTGGGAGAGGGGTCAGGGGTGGTCGTCGCGCCAAAGCCCGTCGTCTCGACGCCAGCGCCCGCGACCGACTTCATGTCTCAGATGCTGTCGTCTCCGCTCAACAGCCCCCCGACGGTTACGCCAGCCGCGCCGATCGCGGTTGCCGCGACGCACGGCTCTCCGTCGACTCCGCGACAATTACAGCCAACCCCGGCCGCGACGGGACCGCGCCCCTTCGTCCCAGGCAAGGACACGCGCCGCAAGCGCCCTAACAAGGGCACCGGCGGCCCGAACTCGCCCCAGGCGTTTCTGCAAAGCCCGAAGCCGAGGCCGTCCGCTACGCCACAAATTACAAACAACTCACATCCACAACAACCCGTCGCTCCCAAGCCGTTGCTGCCAACGCCGAGCGTTGGTAGTAACCCGGCTCCGGTTCCGGCTCCCGTCACGACGCCCGCGCCAACTCCGAAGCCACCGACTCCGGCCCCCGTCGTTCCAACTCCTCCGCCGTCCGACGACAATGACGGCTGGGTCCCGCTAAAGTCCGGCACGGTCTACTCCGGTCAGACGATCAAGTTCGACTAAGCCCCGCGAACGGGACTAAAGTCCCTGGGAACTCATCGAGTTTTCCAGGGACTTTAGTCCCGTTCGTTTTTTGTCGGGTGGCCGTCTCGTCAACCCGCATGGACAATCTTCTCGATTTCTGTCACTCTCTCCGCATGCTCTTTCCCGGTGCTCAATGACCATTACCAAAACGCAACTGCTCGCCTGGGCGAACGACGGATTCCCCGAGTATTACCGGATGGTCTCTACCCAGCGGCCACGGTCGGCAGCCGATTTTGAGTACGCATGCGTGGCGATCCGGCGTATGAAATGCGAACTCCCGTTTCCCGCGATCGAACGGTTTCCGACTGTCGTCTCCATGCAGATTGTCTCATTCCGCCACCAGGAGGACGCCCTGTTCTCGGAAGTCTGGCTGGTGGTGGACATAGGCGGCGACCGGCCGCTCTGCAAGGGAAACGTGGCCGCGAACAAGTTTACCGCGCACTGCAGGTTCGATGACCATGATCTGGAACGCCGCGCCTTCTGCGAGCACTTCGCGTTCAACCTGATCTTTAACGTCCTCGACGAGGAAGAGGTGTCCTTCGAGGAGTGGAACGACCTTGCCGACTAGCCCGACGTCACGCGCCGGGCTTTTTTAATGAAAAGACCTCGACGAATCGAGGTCAGGACGCCTGCTTGCGGCGCTGGCCGTGGAGGAGAGTCGTGGCGTAGCGGTTGAGGCGGGCGAGGGCGCCGGGCTTGTCCAGGGAGACGGTGAGGCCGCTGAGGCTGGCGATGAGCTCGGTGGCTTCGGGGGAGAACGACGCGTTCCAGACGACGAACGGCATCGACTCCCCGGCATGGCGGACCTTTCGCAGGAGGTCGAAGTACGCGTCCGCGGAACTTGCGTCCTTGACGCAGACGACGAAATCCGGATATCCCGCCTGGTCCATGGTCTTGGCGGCATCGGCGACGGTGTCGCAGTGGGCGAAGACGTAGCGGATGCGCTCCTTGTCGAGCGCCTCGCGAAGCGACCGTTCGAAGAAGGGCTGGTGGGTCTTTGGGCAGACGATCAGAATGAGCTTTGGTTCCATGGTTCGACCTCTGCGATAAGTATCCAATGGGATCGGACGATTGTCAATTGGCCAAATCTGTGGCAAACTCCGGAAATCATATGGAAGAAGCTCGCAAGAAAGTCCTGCTCGGCATGTCCGGCGGCGTGGATTCGTCCGTGGCCGCGGCGTTGCTGTTGGAGCAGGGGTACGAGGTGATCGGGGCGTTCATGAAGAATTGGACGGAGATCAAGTGCGACGGCGAGACGAAGGAATGCGGATGGAGGACGGAGCGGCGAGACGCGATGCGGGTGGCGGCGAAGCTTGGGATTCCGTTCGTGACGTTCGACTTTGAGAAGCAATATCGCGAATTGGTTGTTGAGAACTTGTACCAGGAATACGCCGCAGGAAGGACGCCGAATCCGGATGTGCTGTGCAACAAGTATGTGAAGTTCGACCTGTTCGTCAAAGAGGCGGACCGTCTCGGCTGCGCGTTCGTCGCGACGGGGCATTACGCGCGGATCGTCGACGGACGAATCCTTGCAGGGACGGACGACAACAAGGATCAGACCTATTTTCTCTGGGCGATCCCGAAGAGCGTGCTGCCGCGCGTGTTGTTTCCGGTTGGCGCGATGACGAAGCCGGAGGTGCGCGAGAAGGCGCGCGAGCTTGGGTTGTCGACGGCGGAGAAGAAGGATTCGACGGGGATCTGTTTCGTTGGGGAAGTCGACATCCGCGCATTCTTAAAGGAGCGCATTCCCGAGGATCCGGGCGAGATCGTCACGACGGGCGGGGAAGTGGTGGGGACGCACGAGGGGGTCGCGTTCTACACGATCGGCCAGCGGCACGGGCTGAACGT
This sequence comes from Candidatus Uhrbacteria bacterium, assembly GCA_903843045.1. Taxonomy (GTDB): domain Bacteria; phylum Patescibacteriota; class Patescibacteriia; order UBA9934; family GWF2-40-263; genus YC12-FULL-57-11. The sequence continues at coordinate 46,248 of CAIMOJ010000046.1, read as the reverse complement.
CGGGGGAGGGACGCCGTACTACGTGGTCGACAAAAAACCCGAGACGAGGCAGCTCATCGTCTCGAGCAATTTCCATCCGGCACTGTTTGAAAAGAAACTCGTCGCGACGTCCACGAACTGGTTCCGTCAGCCAATCGTCGGAGAAAAGATCTCCGCCCGCGTTCGGTATCGACAGCCGTTGCAGGCATGTTCGATCGTCGCGACCGATGCGGACTCAGTCACCGTCGAATTCGACGAACCCGTCCGTGCCGTCACGCCTGGCCAGTCGATCGTCCTCTACGACGGGGAAGAGATGATCGGTGGCGGGATTATTGTTTGATCTCGAACGCCTCGAGTCCGAACCGGGTTTCAATCCAGTCGTAAAACGGTTTGACCGTCGCCGCGTCCCGGTTGAATCCGATCTCGTCGAACGCGACGGGGTCCGTCTCGTGGATGCCGATCGCCGTCGCCGTCGTTCTGGTCTCGTCCGTCTTCGTCGCGGTGGTCGTCACCGATCCGACGATTGGAACGATCGCGACCGCCTCCTTGAAATCATAGTTGACGAACGACGCGCGTCCCTTGCCAAGCGAGGATCTCGTGAAGTTCGTTCGAACGTTGAGACCGTCGACGGTCCCGTCCATGAACGTCTCGATGCGGCCGCCATGCAGGAACAGCTCGGGTTTCGTGACGGTGAGCGCGTCGACGGTCAGAGACGTCCGTTCGTCCATCCCGACGGTGACGATGTGCGAGAAGTCGCTGATCGTGAGCTGGGCGAAGCTCCCCGGCGCCGTCGCGATCGTTTCCCCGCGGTAGATCCTGTCATCGAGGGCAAGCGTTCGGACGACCCCGTTCCGTTCCGCGGTCACCGGCCCGGTCGCGTCCTGGAGAAAGACCGAGAGCGTAGACACGTGTCCGGAACCCCCCGCCCACGCAAATCCAAAGCGGGCACCGACGAGGAGAATCGCGACCAAGGCGAGGAAAATGGCATGCGGGGCGTATTTCATGTTAGAATCCTAGCATAACCCATCGATTTTCCCTATATGGCCTTGTTGGAGTTCTACGGTTCCGAATGCGGTCACTGCCTGAAGATGATGCCGATGATCGACAGGCTGATCAAGGAAGGGATTGCCATCGAGAAGCTGGAAACCTGGCATAATAAGGAGAATGCCGAGCGGATGGAAACGATCGACCGCGGGCTGTGCGGCGGTGTTCCATTTTTCTACAACACGGAATCGAAGCAGTTCATCTGCGGGGAGGAAGATGAGGATGTGATTCGCAAGTGGGCGAACGGGAAAAAGGTATGAGACGGCTTGCCGCGATCGTCGCGATGATCGTTCTCGTCGGCGCGGGCTGCTCGTCCGCTCCGTCGACGTCGCTGACCGTGGGGGCGGGGGACACGCTGACGATCCGAGAGACCGTCCTTGGGATCGGCGGGAAGATCGCGGAGTGGTTCGGGGCGGGGACGGAGGCGCAGACGGTCGTGCTCAGCGAACGGGTTGCGACGACGGACGCGACATTATCTTGGAAGAAGGCGAACGACTGGCAGACGGGCGCGATGGTCGTGGACACGTCGAAGTCACAGTTCGTCCTGTCGTCCGCGCAGTACGACGGGCTTGTGACGGGCGGAAGCACGACCCTGAGCCTTGGACTTCTCGACACGACGATCTCTGGCGCGCTTGCGTGGACGGACTCGGTGAAATCGTTCCTGTCGAGCGTGAACCAGACGGCGCCTGACCTGCCGACTGCGACCGACGTGCTCACGATCAAGACGGACGACCTGGCGACCACCGCCTGGGTTCGCGTCGACGGCACGCTCCAAAAGGTCGACGCGCTCAAGGCATCGAATTGGTTCGCGGAGTATCTCGTCCTCAAGAACGCGGACAACCCGCTCATCCTCTCCGTCACGCTGAAACCGGCCGCGGACGCGTCGTTCGACAGCGCGCTCCGCGGATTCGAAGTCTCGGAAATCAAAACGACCTCGCCATAAGCGGGGTCGTTTACCTTTCGTATCGATTAGCCGAGCCGGTCGACCCAGTGCGAGTCGACCTCTACCGTCAGGTCGAGGAACACCTTGCGCTGCATCACGGCCTCCAGCTCGTTGCGCGTGGACTGGCCGATTTCCTTGACGCCCTGGCCGCCCTTGCCGATGATCATGCGCTTGTAGCGCTCGTCGGTGGTGTAGATGGTCGCGGCCACGTACAGCGTTCCGTCCTCGCGGCTCTGCATGTCCTCGACCTCCACGTGGGTCGTGTACGGGACCTCCTCGCGCAGGCGCAGGAACAGCTTCTCGCGGACGAGCTCGGCAAGCCACAGCTCGCTCTTCATGCTCGTGACCTGGCCTTCCGGGTAGTACGCCTCGCCTTCCTTGGCGTAGGAGAAGATCTCGTCGATGAGCGTGTTCACGTTCGTTCCCGTCATGGCGGACACGTCGATCACGGTCGTAAACTGGTCGGAAAGGTCCTTGTAGTGGTCGAGGAACGCGCGGTCGCGGAGGTCGCACTTGTTGAGAACCAGGATCTTCGGCTTCTCAATGTTGCGGATGAGCGCTAGCGCCGACTTTTCCTCGTCTCCGATCGCGCGGGTCGGGTCCACGACGTAGACGATGACGTCCACGTCCTTCAACGACTCCTTCACGAACTCCGCGAGCTTCTTCGTGAGCGCGTCCTTGGATTTCTTCATGAGCCCCGGCGTGTCCACGAACACCACCTGTCCGTCCGGGCGCGACAAGATGCCCTGCACCGGAAGGCGGGTGGTCTGCGGCTTCGGGGTGGTGATGGCCACCTTCGTTCCGACCATCGTGTTGAGCAGCGTGGACTTTCCCACGTTGCTGCGGCCGATGAGCACGGCAAAGCCGGACTTCTGCGGGACGGCTGGGATTGGGGTTGGTTTGGTAGACATGGCGGGAGAATATCAGGAAATGGGACGGACGTCAATCGTGGAGCCAACCTTAGACCTCACCCTGTCCCTCTCCTTTTGAAGGAGAGGGGAGCGATTCGAGGCGGGCGACGAACTCGATGTGCGGGGTGTGCGGGAAGAGGTCGAGGGCGGCCGCGTCGGCGAGGCGGTATTTCGTCGAGAGGGCCGGGGCGCTGTTGGCGGTTCCGTTCCATTCCATCAGGAAGCGCTCGTATTTGCAGGAAATGTAAATGATCGTCGGCGGCGCGGCCTCAAGGAGGGTCTCGATGACCTTTGGGTGCATTCCGGCGCGCGGCGGGTCGACGATGACGACGTCGGGGGCGTAGCTCTTCCAGTCGAACTCCTCGGCCTTTGAGACGAAGTACTCGGCCTCGACGGCGTTCGCGGCCACGTTTTCCTTGGCGCAGGCGATCGCCTCGGCGTTTTCCTCGATGCCGACGACCTTGATCGTCGAGGATCGCTTCGCCAACGCGAGCGAGAAGAATCCCGATCCGCAGTAGAGGTCGAGGACGGTCGGGTTCGTCTTGCCAACGACGGCTGTCTCGCAGTGGCGCACGACCTCGTCCTGGAGCTTGGCGGCCATTGCCGAGTTCGTCTGGAAGAACGCGTTCGGCGTGATCTTAAACCGGACGCCGTTTATCTCCTCGTGAATGAACGGGTTGCCCTTGAGCGGGACGAGCACGTCGGAGATCGAGAGGTCGGTGATGCCATCGTTGATCCCGTGAACAATCGAAGTCGCCCGGTCTCCAATCGCGGCGACGAGTCCCTCGGGACGAAACGCGTCGTTCGTCGCCGTCACGAGCGTCACCATGCGCTCGCCCGTGTTCTTTCCCTCGCGGATCACGAGATATCGGAAGAATCCCGCGTGCGTCTTTCCGTCCCAGAACGGCAATCCCGTCGATCGTGCCCACTCGCGGACCGCGTTGACGATCTCGACGGATTCGGGGGAGAGCAGGTAGCATGTCTCCAGGTTGAGCGCGGCCCACCATTTGTCCGGCATCTTCAAACCGAGCTCGCCGTCGCGGCCGAAGGTGAAGTCCATGCGATTGCGGTAGTAGAATTGGTCCGGCGACGCGACGACGGATTCGACGGGGCACTCGGTCGCAGCTTCCGCGAAGGTCGACCGCAGCCGATTCAGCTTCTCCGTCCGCTGCCGTGTATAATCCACGTGCTGCCACTTGCACCCCCCGCACGTTCCGGCATACGGGCAGCGCGGCGCGACGCGGTCCGGCGACGCGACGACGATCGAGTCGAGCTTCGCCCGCACGCCGTCCGGCCCGCGCTTCACGACTGTCGCGGTCACCTCCTCGCCCGGAATCACGTTATAAATCAAAAAAGGTTTTCCCTCGGGACGATTGATCACGCCGCTGCCGTCCGGTGCAAGCCGGTCGACGGTGCCTGAGATGGGCTGGAGAAGCTTCATATATGGTCATTATTGCTCACAACATTCGAAGTCTCCACAACGTCGGCGCGATCTTTCGATCCGCGGACTGCTTTGCGGTGGAACGCGTATACCTTACCGGAATCACGGGAACTCCGCCACGGCCGGAGATCGCGAAGGTGGCGCTTGGGGCGGAGGACCGGGTGCCCTGGAAGGGTGGCGAGGTTATCGAGGTGATCAAGGGGCTCAAGGGGGAAGGGTATCGAGTCGTCGCGCTCGACAACAGGCCCGGTTCGGTGCCGATCGGGCCGATGGACGGGAAGGTTGCCCTGTTGCTTGGGAACGAGGTCGAGGGGGTCGAACCGTCCGTGCTCGCGCTCTGTGACACGACGGTCGAGATTCTGATGCCGGGACGCAAGCGCTCCTTGAACGTCGCCGTCGCGACCGGAATCGCGTTGTTTGTGTTATCGACAGGATCAGGTAAAATATAAACGTTATGCTCACGATTGTCATTCCGACAAAGGATGAGGAGGCAAGCCTGCCTCGGCTGTTGGAATCGATCCGACGGCAGACCATGCAGCCGAAGGAAATTATCGTCGCGGATGCCGGGTCGAAGGATCGAACGCGAGAGATCGCCGAATCGTTCGGCTGTCGTGTCGTCGAGGGCGGAATGCCTGGGCCGGGGCGCAATCGCGGCGCGTCGGCGGCGAAGACGGACATCCTGTTGTTTCTGGACGCGGACGTGGAACTGCGCGACCCGGAGTTTTTGGAGCGGTCGGTGGGGGAGATGCTGGAAAAGAAGTTCGACATCGCCACGGTGGACGTGTTTCCGCTGTCCGACCAGTGGATCGACCACGTGATCCACAAGGCGTACAATGTGTACGTTCGGGCCTGGGGAGACGTGTTTCCGCACGCGCCGGGATTCTGCATGTTCGTTCGGAGGGATACGCATGACAAGATCAACGGGTTCGACGAGAGCATCACGTTCTGCGAGGACCACGAGTACGCGGGCCGCGCGGCAAAGATCGGCTCGTTCGGGTTTCTGCGCGCAACGAAGATCCCGGTCTCGATCCGTCGTCTCGACCGCGATGGCCGCATCAACATCGCCATCAAGTACACCCTCGCGGAAATGCACCTGGCGATGCTCGGCCCGATCCGTCACGACAAGTTCAAGTACACGTTCGGACACGCGAAGAAGCGCGAAAAGAAGCACATCGCATGAAAACCGTCATTCCCGTTCATGTTCAGTATCGTCACGTTCACCTGTCCGTCGCGGACAGGGAGGCACTTTTTGGATCCGAAAAACTAACGAAACGCTCTGATTTGGCCCATCGCGGGCAGTTTTCTTCGGATCAGACCGTACGCGTCATCGGGGCAAACGACGTCGAGTTGGAAGAGGTGCGCGTTCTTGGGCCGGAACGCGACGCGACGCAGGTAGAATTGTCGCCGACCGAGGCGTTCGCGCTTGGGATTGACGCGCCGGTCCGTCTTTCGGGAGATTTGAGTCGAACGGGGTCCTGCGAACTCGTGGGGCCGGATGGGTCCGTCGTCGTGAAGTCAGGCGTCATCATCCCGGCACGCCACCTGCATTGCAACGAGCGCGACGCGGCGAAGCTTGGCGTCGAGCAACACCAGCTGGTGACGGTCGTTCCCGTCGGCCATCCGGAGACCAGGATCGAACTCGTGAGCGTTCGCGTCCACCCGACGTTTGCGCTCGCGCTGCACCTGACGCATGACGAGGCGAGTGAGTTCTGGGTTGAAAACGGCGACGAAGTCGTGCTTCTATGATGTTTCTTCTTTTCATTTTTCAATTACTTTTCTCCGCGTCGATGGCATTCGCGTCGTCGTCCGCGGACCTTTCGATCGACCAGTCGTCGATCAGCTTTTCCGGCGACCTGATTGCCGGGAGTACCGTGCGCGTCTACGCCCAGGTCAAAAACGTCGGAGACGTAGACGTGGACGGATACGTAACTTTCTACCAGGGATCCTCGGCGATCGGGCAGTCTCAGATCATTTCCGTTCGGGCCGATGGTTCGCCGGAGGAAATCTACGTCGATTTCGTCGTCCCAAGCACCGTATTCAACATTCGCGCGGTCATCGGCGGAACGGATCCGACGGACTCGAACGCGTCCAACGACGAGACGATGACCAAGCTGACGACTCCCGTTCCGGACCAGGACGGCGACGGGGTCGCGGATTCGAAGGATAACTGCGTTTCCACGAAAAATGCCAGCCAGCTGGACACGGACGGCGACGGGCTCGGAAACGCGTGCGACGACGATGACGACAACGACGGCGTGACGGACGATGTCGAGAAGGAAAACGGATCGAATCCGCTCGTGGCGGATACCGACAAGGACGGGGTCTCGGACGCGAAGGACGCGTACCCGACGGACAAGACGCGCTCGAAGGTCGAGCCGGTCGTTGTCGCCGCGCCTGCGGCCGCGCCGCTACCGGCAGCTTCTCCGGCCGTCACGACGACCGCCCCGAAGCCAGCCGCGACGACGAATCCGACCGTCACGACGACGGTCGGAAAGACAGACGTTGCGACGCCATCGTCGACGGATCCCGCGTCCGCCTCGACGTCAACGGAAGCGCAGGCGGAAACCGTGCCCGTCGTCGAGCTTGTCCCGACGTCCATTCCGGAGCCGACGACCGCCGGGACGCAAATCTCCCCGAAGGCGATCTTCCTGACGACCCACACGGCCTGGAACGCCTACTCCTTCAAGGCGATCGTCCCGGAGGCAGACGGTTACCAGTACCAGTGGGATTTTGGCGACGGCGTTACGTCGTCCCGGTCGGAGGTTCAGCACACCTATACCACAAGCGGCGAATTTACGGTCGCGTTTACGGTCATCGATCCTTCCGGCGTCACGTCGACCGATTCGATCGTCGCGCACGTTCCGTTTTGGACGCTTCAGAACACGGTCGTCGACGTGATCGTCGCCTTCCTGTCGTTCTTGTTGCTGATCGGGCTTGGGATGGTCCTGCGACTGTCGCGCCTGTCGAAGCTTGTCGCGAGGGCCGTCTCGTCGATGCCGTCGGGGACGCATGGAATCGTCCATGAGAACACCGTCGGGGAGGACGACGAGGAACTCGACCGTCCGAAGGCGAAGCGGGTGAGCGTTCGAAACCTCGACGAATAATCTGTGCTTAAGTTTCTCAACACAGAGTCCAAGTCCGTGGTCGGCGCGGCCGCGATCGTTGGGGCCCTCTCGTTCGCAAGCCGAATCATCGGGCTGATTCGCGATCGTATCCTTCTCGGTCATTTTGGCGCGGGAGCCACGCTCGACGCGTATTATGCCGCGTTTAAGCTGCCGGACCTGGTGTTCAGTCTCCTTGTGGTCGGATCGCTTTCCGCCGGGTTCATCCCGATCTTCACGCGGTATTGGAGCAACCCGCTTCAGAAGAAGCGCGCCTGGGAGTTTGCAAACAACGCGCTGAACGCGATTGCCGCGATCATGGCGGTCGCGTGCGTTTTTCTGTTCGTATTTGCCGGCCCGCTGTCCGAGCTGATGGCCCCGGGGTTCGACGCGGTCCAGCGGGGAGCCGTCGCCGACAACACGCGCGTCATGGTGCTCGCTCAGTTCATCCTCGCGCTCTCCGTCGTTTACGGCAGTATCCTTCAGGGAACAAAGCGCTTCCTGTTATTCTCGCTCGCGCCGATCTTCTATAACGTCGGAATCATCGCGGGCGCGCTCTGGCTTACCCCGCTCCTCGGACCCATCGGGCTCGCCTGGGGCGTGGTCATCGGCGCCTTTCTTCATTTTCTCGTGCAGCTTTACGGAGTGCTCGACGCGGGATACCGCTATAGGCCGCTTTTGTCCCGGAAGGATCCGGATCTCCGCGACCTGGCCAGGCTGACCGGGCCGCGCATGCTCGGAGTCGCCGTGAACCAAATTGACTTCGTCATTCTGACCGTCCTTGCCACGACGCTTGCGGCGGGAAGCGTGACCGTCTTCCAGGTGGCATATAACATCCAGTTCTTCGTCGTCGGCATCGTTGGCGTATCCTATGCGATCGCGTCGTTCCCGGCGATGGCGGAGGCAATCGAGGCGCGCGACACGAGGCGCTTTCTCGACTCCTTCGATCATGCCGTCCGCCACGTGCTCTTTCTTTCCGTGCCGCTCATGCTCGTCTTCCTCATCCTCCGCGCCCAGATCGTCCGCGTGGTTGCCGGCGCCGGGCTGTTCGGCTGGGGAGACACGATCCGCGTTGCCGACACGCTTGCGTTCTTCACGCTTGGATTCGCCCCGCAGTGCGTGGCCCTGATCCTGGCACGCGCCTTCTACGCGATCCGCGACACGGCCACGCCGCTTACGATGGCGGTCGTCTCCACCGTCCTCTCGTTCGTCAGCGGATTGTACTTCGCTCGGGAGTTCGGCGTCACCGGCATGGCGATGGGATTCACGATTGGCGCGTTCGCGGACGTGGTGCTGCTCTGGGTCTCGCTCCGCCAGCGCATGGGGACGCTTCATGAGAGCGTCATCCTGCGGTCGCTTTACGTTACCGCAACCGCCGGCATCGGATGCGCCGTGACGATCCAGACCCTGAAGCCGCTCATCGTTCGCGTGATTCCGCTTGAGACATTCATTGGGGTTTTGACCCAGGGACTTGTCGCGGGGGGCGCCGGTCTGGTCGTGTACGTCGCTATTTCCCGCGCGCTCAGGAGCAGGGAATTGGTCGACGTGCTTGCCGGTCTGAAACGCCGCGTTCTGAAGAAGGCCCAGCCGGAAGAAACGATCGCGACGGAAGGAGCCTGACGGCCGACCTTGTCGATTCACTTAGAAACGGGCAGAATACGCGCACTATGAACGCATCCGACATTCGCAAGGCCTATCTCGACTATTTCGCCGCGCGCGGCCACAAGGTGGTCTCGTCCGCGTCGTTGCTTCCGGAGAACGACCCGACCACCCTGTTTACCGGATCCGGCATGCAGCCGATGGTCCCGTATCTGCTGGGGGAGACGCATCCGGAAGGAACGCGCATCGCCGATTCGCAGAAGTGTTTCCGATCCGGCGACATCGAGGAGGTGGGCGATAACCGCCACACGACGTTCTTTGAGATGCTCGGGAACTGGTCGCTCGGGGACTATTTCAAAAAGGAGCAGGTCGGGTGGATGTTCGAATTCCTGACGAAAGAGCTGAAGATCGATCCGTCTCGGCTGTACGTGACCGTCTTCCGCGGAAACGACGCGATCGGGATCCCGAAGGACGACGAGACGGTCGGATATTGGCAGGAGGCGTTTTCGTCCGTTGGCGTCGACGCGAAGGCGATCGACCACTCGGACTCCTATGGGATGAACGGCGGGCGCATCTTCTATTACCCGGAGAAGAAAAACTGGTGGTCGCGCTCGGGAACGCCGGACAAGATGCCGGTGGGCGAGCCGGGCGGGCCGGACACGGAGATGTTTTGGGACTTTGGGGTTGAGCGCGGATTGCACGAGGCGTCGGCGTTCGTGTCGTTGCCGTGCCACGTGAATTGCGACTGCGGGCGGTTCGTCGAGATTGGGAACAACGTGTTCATGCAGTATATCAAGACGGATTCTACGTTGAAGGAGAACACGGGGAACCTAGTTATTAAACGAAATGACGGATTTCACAGGTTGTCGAAGCGAAACGTCGACTTTGGCGGGGGATTGGAACGGCTGGCGATGGCGGTGAACGACGATCCGGACATTTTCAAGATCAGCTTGTTCGACGGCGCGCGCGCCCTCATCGAGAAGGTGACGGGGAAGACGTACGGGGCAAACGCGGCCGAGACCTATGCCTTTCGCGTCGCGCTTGACCATCTGCGCGCCGCGACGTTCCTGATCGCGGACGGCGTGGTTCCGTCCAACAAGGACCAGGGATACTTCGTGCGGCGTCTTGTCCGCCGCGCCATTCGGTTCGCGCACAAGCTCGGGGCGAACGACGCGTTTTGCGGATCGGTCGTTTCCGCGTACGTCGAGACGTATCGCGACGCGTACCCGGAGCTTGGGGCGAAGATGGAATTCGTCGTCGGCGAGATCGTGAAGGAGGAGGCGAAGTTCAAGGCGTCGCTTGAGAAGGGGCTGAAGGAGTTCGAGAAAATCTTCGCGAAATCGTCCGTCGTGTCGGGAATCGACGCGTTCAACCTGTACCAGTCGTACGGGTTCCCGTGGGAGCTCACCGAGGAGCTGGCGCGGGAAAAGGGACAGGTCGTGGACCGCGACGCGTTTCAGGGGGAGTTCAAGAAGCATCAGGACCTGTCGCGCGCCGGGTCCGAGCAGAAGTTCACGGGCGGGCTGGCCGACCACTCGGCCGCGGTCGTTCGGCTGCACACGGCGACGCACATGCTGCACCAGGCGCTTCGGACCGTCCTTGGCGACCATGTGTTTCAGCGAGGTTCGAACATCACGGCCGAGCGGGCCCGGTTTGACTTCTCCCATCCCGATAAACTGACGCCCGAGCAGATTCAACGGGTCGAGGACATCGTGAACGAGAACGTCCGACGCGCCCTTCCGGTTCACTTCGAGATCCTGGAACTCGACGAGGCAAAGAGGCGCGGGGCAATAGGCGTGTTTGAGGATAAGTACGCGTCGCTCGGCGGAAAGATCAAGGTGTACTTTATCGGAAACGAGGCGACGGGGGACTACTATTCGCGGGAGGTCTGCGGCGGACCCCATGTGGAAAACACCAAGGAACTCGGCACTTTCCGTATCGCGAAGGAGGAAGCAGTGGCCGCGGGAATCCGACGAATTAAGGCAACCTTGGACGACCAATTGTCAAACCCTTGACACCTATGCCACAAAAACGTACAATACCGGCGCGTTCAGCTATCCACACCCTCTTGCATTTTTTCGCTCAACTGATAGAATCTTGACGATTATGAGCGAACAAGGGGCAAAAGATTTTATTGAGATGCGGGGAAAGGTTGAAGAACTTTTTCCTGGAGCCCAATTTAAAATCAAGCTGGAGAATGGACAGTACATCACGGGACATCTGTCCGGAAAGATGCGTATGAACCGCATTCGCATTCTGCCGGGAGACGACGTGAAGATTGAAATGAGTCCTTACGACCTTACGAAAGGAAGAATAGTTTATCGCTTCTAGTCTATGAAAGTTCGCGCCTCCGCAAAAGCCATCTGCCGCGATTGTAAGGTGATCCGCCGTGAAGGTCGGGTCCGTGTTATTTGTAAGAACCCGCGCCATAAGCAGCGCCAGGGATAATATATGGCTCGCATTGCTGGAGTTACACTCCCCAACAACAAACGCATCGTCATCGCCCTCACCTACGTGTTCGGCGTCGGCGATACCACCTCGGCTGCCATCCTGAAGCAGGTCGGGCTCGACGAGTCCCTTCGCGTGAAGGACATGACCGAGGAGCAGGTGACCCTCATCCGCGAGGCGCTCGAAAAGAGCCATCGCCTCGAGGGCGACCTTCGCCGCGACATCATGTCCAACATCAAGCGCCTGAAGGACACGGGCAGCTACCGCGGCACGCGCCACATGCGCAAGCTGCCGGTTCGCGGCCAGCGCACCAAGACCAACTCCCGCACCGTGCGCGGAAACGTGCGCAAGACGATGGGATCCGGACGTCGCGCACTCACCAAGACATAATCCCCTATGGCAACCGTAAAAGTTTCCACCAACAAAAAAGCAAAGGCCAAGGTGATGCGTCAGGTTTCCACGGGATGCGCGTTCATCCAGGCGACCTACAACAACACCATCGTCACCGTGACCGACCTGAACGGCAACACGCTCGCCTGGTCGAGCGCCGGAGCCTGTGGGTTCCGCGGTCCGAAGAAGGCCACTCCGTACGCCGCGAGCATGATCATCAAGACCATCGCGGACAAGGTGAAGGAGAGCGGGCTTCGCGACGTCGCGGTGTTCGTCACGGGCGTCGGCTCCGGCCGCGACTCGGCCGTCCGCGCGCTGAACGCCAACGGATTCAGCATTACCAGCATTAAGGACCTTACCCCGCTTCCACACAACGGATGCCGAGCGCGCAAAGCGCGTCGCGTCTAATCTCTGCTATGGGAAAGACATTGATGACAACCTGCAAGATGTGCCGACGCGAGGGCGTTTCGCTTTGTGGCAAGGAAAAGTGCGCGCTCACGCGCCGCAATTTCCCCCCGGGCGTCCACGGTCCGGCACAGGCGATGAAAAAGCCGCGCCTCTCCTCGTATGGCATTCAGCTTCGCGAGAAGCAGAAGGCCAAGCGTCTGTACAACATCATGGAGCGCCAGTTCCGCAAGTACTTCGAGGCCGCCACGGCCAAGGAGGGAAACACGGCTGACAACCTGATCCAGACCCTGGAGCGCCGTCTCGACAACGTCATCTACCGCCTCGGCTTCGGGAAGACCCGTCGCCAGGCCCGCCAGATGGTCGGACACGGATTCATCATGATCAATGGCAAGCTCGTGGACATCCCGTCCTACTCCGTGAACGTCGGAGAGGTCATCACCTTCAAGGAGAACAAGAAGGCAAAGGGCTTGCTTGTGGGAATGAACGAGCGCGTCCAGAAGAAAGAAGCCCCTCGCTGGCTGACGGTTGATTCCGCGACACTGATTGGAAAGGTCACATCGCTCCCGGCCGGAGAGGACCTGAAGACCATTTTCGACCCGACCCTCATCGTTGAATTTTATTCTCGCTAATTTTTTGCGAGCCTATGGAGAACATCCTTCTCCCATCAACGATCAAATTTGAACCAGGCGCTCGTTCCAACGAGGGCGTCTTGGTCGTTGAGCCGTGCTTTCACGGTTACGGAACAACCCTCGGAAACGCGCTCCGCCGCGTGATGCTGTCGTCGCTGCCGGGATCGGCCGTGACGGCGGTGAAGATCAAGGGCGGCACCCATGAGTTCCAGGCGATCCCGAATGTCAAGGAAGACATGCTGGAGATCATCCTGAACCTCAAGGGCCTCCGCCTGAAGTGCTTCAGCGAGGAGCCGGTCAAGCTCAGCCTGAAGGTCAAGGGCTCCCGCGTCGTGACGGCCGGCGATATCGACGCGAACGCCGACGTCGAGATCGTCAACCCGGACATGAAGATCGCCACGATCACCGACGATGGAGGAACGTTCGAGCTTGAGCTCACGGTCGGCCGTGGTCGCGGATACATCCCGACGGAGGAACGAACGGGAGAGATCAACGACATCGGAACGATCGCCATCGACGCGCTCTACTCGCCGGTGCGAAACGTCGGCTACCGCGTGGAGAACACGCGCGTCGGCGAGATCACCAACTACGACAAGCTCGTCATGAACATCGAGACCGACGGTACGATCACCCCCGAGGACGCCGTGAAGGAGTCCGCCAAGATTCTCATCGATTATTTCTCCATTCTGTTGCAAAATCCGATCGCTTCGGAGGAAAGCGCGGCTTAAACACTTGTATGCGTCATCGGAAAAAGAGCGTAAAACTCGGTCGTGAAAAAGCTCCGCGCGAAGCCTTGCTTCGCAACCTTGCGGCAAGCGTGATCCTGTACGAAAAGATACAGACCACGGAGGCCAAGGCCAAGGCGGTCCGTCCGCTCGTGGAGCGCGCGATTACGTCGGGAAAGGTCCCGTCGCTCGCCACGCGCCGCAACCTCATGAAGTTCTTCTACACCGAACATCCGGTGAAGAAGATCTTGGAGGTGCTTAGTCCCCGCTATGCAACGCGCATGGGCGGCTACACCCGTATCGTCAAGCTCGGACACCGCGTGAGCGACGCCGCGGACGTGGTTCAGATTGAGCTTGTCTAATCCTATGACGAAGAGCACACGCACAATTCAAACGTTTGACGCCGCAGGAATGGCCCCGGGACGCCTCGCGACCCAGATCGCCATGACCCTCATTGGAAAGACCAAGGCCAGCTGGACGCCGAACGTCGACGACGGCGACGCGGTCGAGGTGAAGAACGCCTCCAAGATGAAGGTTTCCGGAAACAAGATGGAACAGAAGACGTACTACTCGCACACGGGCGGGCCGCGCGGACTCTCGGCCACGCTCATGAAGACCGTCTGGGCCAAGGATCCGGCCGACGTTCTCCGACGCGCCGTGGACCGAATGCTCCCGAAGAACACGCACCGCACGCCCCGCATGCGCCGTCTGACTATCTCGAACTAATATGAGCGAAACGACTGCAAAATACATCCCGGGACTCGGCCGCCGCAAGGAGGCCACCGCCCAGGTTCGTCTCTCGCCGGAAGGTTCGGGCAAGATCACGGTCAACGGCCGCGAGATGGCGGAATACTTCCCGCTCTTCACGCTGCAGCAGGCGGTCAACGCCCCGTTCGTCGCGACCGGAACGGAGAATAAGTTCGACGTCTCCGTCGTCGTCGCCGGTGGCGGCGTGCATGGCCAGGCCGACGCGGTCCGCCTCGGCATCGCCCGCGCGCTGATCACCATCAGCATCGACTTCCGCCCGACGCTCAAAAAGCTCGGCTACCTCTCCCGCGACGCGCGCGTGCGCGAGCGCAAGAAGTACGGCCACACCGGAGCGCGCCGCTCTCCGCAGTGGGCGAAGCGTTAGAAAGAATATCGAACCGGTCCGACGATGTGTCGGACCGGTTTTTGGTTTGTGGGAAGGGAAGAAAGAGGGTAAAATGGATGCAACTATGGCAGAGAGATCATTTCCGCCCGAAGGAGGACGCCTTGTTCCGGACACGGTTTCGCAGAGCGAGCGACGCGAGTCCCTGGAGCATGCCGCAATGGACCGTCGCCAGTCGACGGTCGCGACGCTTTTGGAATTGGACCGCGTTCTTTCGGCGTCCGACTCGGGCGTTGATTCGGCGATGGTCAACCGGCTCATCGCGCGGCTTCCGCCGGATTCTTCCGCCACCAAATTTTCCATTCGACATGCTGCCCGCGAGGCGGTCAACGAGTACGGGACGCTTTTAAAGGCAGCGATCCATGAGGAGAATTTTTTGAAAAAAAAGGCATCAGAAAAATTCGGCGATAACTCGCCGGAAACCGTCGCCGCGATGCTGTTCACCGCCCGGACGGGGAAGCATCCCGTTGGCCAGGTGTCTCTGGTTCGCCGCGAGGGATACTTCATCATGACCTGCCCGAACCCTGCGGACTACAATGTCTTTTATGACCCGGCCCTGGAGGATCGCAAGGCGGATGACTTTACCAAGCAGGTCGAAATTTTAAACCGCCATGGCGGATCCATGCACACGTCGATTACCCTGGATCGAAAGCATGGGACGTCCCATTGGGACCTTGGAGATATCAGCAGCAGCTTCATCGTTCTCAAGACGGTTCCGGACGCATACGGGTTTGACGTGATCGTGACGCACGAGCGCCAGCATTTCCTTAACCATCGTCTGATGAAGGTCTTCGCGGAAAGCGAGAATCCAAGAAGGCACGAGGCAAAGACGGACATTGAGACTGCCGCTCGCTTCATAAAGGACGAGGTGATCGCGTATCTGAGAGACGGATCGACGGGCGCGGAGATTGATACGAATCTGAAGGAAGAGACGTACAGGAACCTGTTTGAGAACTTGTCTCCGAAGGAAGTCGAGCTGCTTCATGGGATCCTTTCGAATATCACGACCAGCATGAGCAAGGACGCGGTCTTTTCCGACCCGGCGAGCCGCAGGGCAATGGCAATTCAGCTGATCGACATTCCGTTTGTCAAAATTCCCGATTGGATGCCAGTCATCGCAGGCTACTATCAGGAAACGTTACACCGTATCGACGAGATTGCGCCTCCGACCGACATGATCTCGCAGAAGGACGCGACCTCTCCGGAATTCGCGACGTATCGTCTGCGCCTAGACCAGGCCGTTCTTGCCTACGAGCGCGTTAGGCGCCAGGCGATCGACGCCGTCTATCTCTCCGCTCCCGGCGCGGTCGAGGCGATCCTTGCCGATCTTCGGGTCAAGCGTGCCGTCGTCGCACGAGACTTGGAATCCATGAAGACGAGCGGCGTCGTCGTCCCGTCGGGCAACTATCGTTTCGTGGATCCGAACAAGACGCACGAGGTTACGACGCGGAAGATCGAGATCGCCGCAAGGGAATTGTCACAAGAAATTCTAACGAAGCTTACGAGGCTTTCGACGTCCGAGCGATCGACGTTCGTCCAACGTGCGCACTCGGGGAAAGATCCTGCGTTCAGCGACGCGCTCAACGACGGCGTCGGAGACGCGATCGTGAGGCCTCTCCTTGCC
Source organism: Candidatus Uhrbacteria bacterium (assembly GCA_903843045.1). Classification (GTDB taxonomy): domain Bacteria; phylum Patescibacteriota; class Patescibacteriia; order UBA9934; family GWF2-40-263; genus YC12-FULL-57-11. The sequence goes on along the minus strand of CAIMOJ010000046.1, from coordinate 29,856 downwards.
CGCGGGGCGGAGAATACCGCCGTTTCGCGCCAGGATGGGGAATATTCAACGGGTAGGGCTTTCGTTTATCTCAAGGTCGAAGCCACGTTTCCTCACCTCGACCCGATCCACAAGATCGTCTTTCGCTTTCTGATCCACGGCAAGCCCGAGCGTACCGAGCCGGTCTTCAAGTCCTAGCCTATGTCCTCGCCCGTCGCAAAAAATACCCTCTATCTCACCGCCGCGTCCATCGCGCAGAAGATCCTCGCGTTCTTCTATTTCCTGTTGCTCGCGCGCGTGATGCGGCCCGAGGCGACGGGGGATTACTTCCTCGCGCTTTCGATTACGACGATCTTTTCGACGATCACCGACCTTGGCGTGACGCCGGTGGTGATTCGCGACGTCGCGAAGGTTCCGGAGCGCGCCGCGGACCTGATCCGACGGGCCGTCTGGCTGAAGATTCCGTTCATGGTACTGGCGACGGTCGGGGCGGTGGCGATGTCATGGGCGCTGGGATACGATGCGACCGTTCGCGAGCTCGTCCTCGTGGCGTCGCTTGTCATGCTTGCTGACGCGATGAGCCTATTGTTCTACGGCGTCCTGCGCGGACACCACACGCTGCGGTTCGAGTCGCTCGGGATCTTCGTGGGACAGACGTGCACGCTCCTGTTCGGCGGGATCGTCCTTCTGACGCACCCGTCGCTTCATCTACTCGTCCTCGCGCTCCTTGTCGGCTCGACGTTCAACGCCTTCTATTCCGCGCGCCATGTCGTTGCGATCTATGGCTGGAACGTTCTTCGACCAAGATTCGACAAAGAGGCGATTCGATCGTTATTGCTCGCCGCGCTCCCGTTTGCCCTCGCCGGGATGTTCGTGAAGGTTTACTCGTACGTCGATTCGCTCATCATCTCCAAGGTCGTCGGAACCGCAGCGGTCGGCGTCTATGCCGTGGCCTATAAGTTCACGTACGCGTTCCAGTTCCTCCCGATGGCATTCGTCGCCGCGCTGTATCCGGGAATGAGCGCGATGGTGGGGAAGAAGGACACGGAAGGCCTGACGCGACTGTTCGACGAGGCCGTCTGGTACGTGACGATTCTCGCGGCCCCGATCGCGTTCGGTCTCTGGGCCGTTGCCGGGGACGCGATCGCGCTTGCCGGGGACGGGTATGCGAACGCCGCGCCGGTACTCGCGGTCCTCATCTTCGTCCTCATTCCCATCTTCCTCGACTTTCCCGTCGGCTCGCTCCTGAATGCCGCGAATCGGCAGGCAACGAAGACCGCGGTGATGGGCGTGACGATGGTCATCAACGTGATATGCAACTTTTTCCTGATTCCGACGTTCGGAATCCTCGGAGCCGCCTATTCCGGCGTGATCAGCTTCACCTTCCTGTTCGTCGCCGGCTTCTGGTTCGTTCCCCGGGTGATCCCGGAATACGGGTTCGCGCGACTGATGAGGACGACCGTTCCGATCATTTGTTCCGCCGCCGCCATGGGATTCGCCACGCGCCTCGTTCGTCCCGAGACGGGATTCTACCTCGCTCTTCCGTTCGCGGCATTCGTCTATGCCGTCATGCTCGTGTTGTCCCGGTCTGTCCAAAAGCATCATTTTGCCGCCATCATGCGGCTTATCCGTCGAAAGACCGCCTATGCCGAAGACACGGCTATACACGACTGATTACGCGCCATCGCGGGGCGGAGTCGCAAGATATCTCGGGAATCTCACCGCATATTTTTCTGATTCGATGGAAGTGACGGTTGTTGATCCGTCCACCAGGTGGTGGCAGGCGCTTCGACGGTTTGTTCGCGATCGACGTTTGCTACCGATGCCAAGCGTTGGTAGTCAGATCGTGGTTAGCCATGTCCTTCCGATCGGGACGGCGGCGATGGTTTTCCGATGGATGACGGGCACGCCGTACGTCGTGATCGTCCATGGGATGGATGTCGGGCTTGCGAAGACGCGATGGATGAAGCGAATCGTCGCGGGGATGGTTCTGCGCGGGGCGAAGGTTGTCGTCGCGAACTCGAAGGCGCTGGAGAGGGAAGTGAGAGAAGAGTTTGGGGTAAGGAGGACGATTGTCGTGTATCCGACGGTCGAAGCGCGTCAACCACCCCTGACCCCTCCTCCCTATGAGGAGAGGAAACGAGTCAGGGGACCGGGGGCTGGGATGCTTGGAGCGATCGGTCCGGTAAACCTGCTGACCGTGGCAAGGCTCGTCTCGCGCAAGGGACACGTCCGCGTTCTCGACGCGATGGCATTGCTTCGCCGCCAGTGGCCGGCGATCGACATTCGATACGACATCGTCGGCGACGGGCCTTATCTCGAGACGATCGCGCGACGCATCTCCGAGCTCGGTCTCGACGACCGCGTGACGATCGCTCGCGACGTGGCCGACGATCAGCTCTCCGACCATTACGCCGCCGCCGACATATTCGTCGAGCCGGTCGTGGCGGATTCCGTCGACCGCGAGGGATTCGGCATGGTGTATCTCGAGGCCGCGTTGCACGGCGTCCCGTCGGTTGCGACGGACATGCGGGGCGTCGACGAGGCTGTTCTCGACGGAATAACCGGCATTCTCGTCAAGGACGGGGACATTGCGGCGCTCGCGGACGCGGTGTATCTTCTGGCCATGAGCGACGCGGAACGGCAGCGGCTGGGCGAAGCGGCCTATCGGCGGGCTGCCGACGAGTTTACGAACGAAAGACAGCTTGAGAAATTGAAGGAATATCTGTGACGATCTCCGTCATCATCCCGTCCTACCAGCACGCGAAGACGCTCTCGGAGTGCCTGAACTCTCTTTTTGTTCAGACGCGGAAGCCCGACGAGATCATCGTCGTGAACGACGGCAGCACGGACGAGACCGAACGCGTCCTCGCCGCGTTTGCCGATCGCGTCACGATCGTCACGCAGTCGAACCAGGGCGGGAACGTCGCGCGGAACAATGGGTTCGCGCGGGCGACCGGCGACCTCGTGATCTTCTGCGACGCGGACGTGGTCATGGCGCCGGACATGCTCGCGACGATGGAACGGGCGCTTGTCGACCATCCGGAGGCGAGCTACGCGTACAGCGGGTTTCGATTCGGCTGGAAGTCATTCTCGTCCTTTTCGTTCGACGAGGACCGACTCCGCCGCATGAACTTCGTCCACACGACGTCGCTCGTCCGCCGCGAGCATTTCCCCGGGTTCGACCCGTCGATCAGGCGCTTCCAGGATTGGGATGTCTGGCTCACGATGCTCGAGCGGGGCCATGCGGGGACGTTCGTCGGCCGTGAGCTGTTCCAGGTCATCGACCGATCCGACCGCCCGGGCATCTCCCAGTGGCGTCCGTCGTTCATCTATCGGATTCCATGGCACCGGCTTGGCTGGAGGCCGTCGTCGGTTCGACGCTACGACGAGGCCAGAACGATTATCGCGACGAAGCACCGCCTATGATCTCGATCGTCACCGTCTCCTACAAGTCCCTCGATTACGTCGAGACGATGCTCGCGTCGCTTTTTAAATTCGTTCCTCGGGACGACCTGGAGGTCTTCGTCGTCATCAATGGAGACGGGACGGATCCTTCGGCGCTGCAACGAAGGTACCCAATCGTGCGATTTATCGTCAGCGAGCGGAATCTCGGCTTCGCGGGCGGATGCAATCTTGCCATTCGACAGTCAAACGGCGAGTTCGTCATCCTCCTGAACCCCGACACGATATTTACGTCCGACGCGATCACCGCGATCGAGGTGCGGATGCGGCGCGACGAGGACGTTGGGATCGGCGGAATCTCACTCAAGAACCTCGACGGGACCCAGCAGGATTGCGTCTGGCATTTTCCAACGCCGGTCGACCAGCTCCTTCTGCTCTCGAAGCTCCCGCACGTGTTCCCGAACCTCGGACCGATTCGACGGTATCTCATGAAGGATTTCGACTACGGCCGTACGCAGGACGTGGACCAGGTGATGGGCGCGTTCTTCTGTATCCGGCGCGAGGTGATCGACAGGATCGGCCTGCTCGACGACGGATTTTTCCTTTGGTACGAGGAGGTCGACTTCTGCAAGCGAACGGTCGACGCGGGCTGGAAAGTCCGTTATTACGGCGACGTTTCGATGCTCCATCGCAAGGGCGGATCGTTCAGCCGGGTCGGGACATGGAAAAAGCAGGGGATGGTCCGCCGCAGCCTGCGCCGGTACATGAAAAAGCATTACGGCACGCCCGTCTGGCTGATGTTCGTCGCCCTCGATCCGATCTTTTTCGTCCTGGCTGCCCTGGCATCCCTCATCAAACCCTCCTGACCCCTCGTGTATGTTCGACCAATTCTTTGGAAAGCCCTTCTGGATCACGCTTGGCGTCCTCGCCGGAGTCTTTGCGGTCTCGATCGCCGTCTTTCCGTTCCCGATCGCCTCCGCCGTCGCGCTTGCCGTCTCGATGGTCGCCATCTTCGCGATCACCTGGAAGCGCCTCGACCTCGGACTCCTCGTCGCCTTCGCCGAGCTGTTCGCCAACTCGCACGGCCATCTGATCGCGTACGACATTCACGGGTTCTCCTTTTCGTCCCGCATGGCCGTCTTCGTTGCCGTCATGGCCGCGTGGGTTCTGGCGATCGTTACGCGACGCGTTCGGCTGTCGCTGCGAGATTCGCGACTGACCCCGTTCGTTCCGCTCTTCGTCGCCGTCGCGATCGGATTCGTCATCGGGTTCCTGCTGCACGACCCGACGACGGCGTTCAAGGACGGAAACGCGTATCTTTACCTTGGCTACTTGTTTCCAGTCCTCTGCGTCGACTGGGACGTGACCAAGAAGCGGCTTCTCCTCCAGGTCCTCGCCGCCTCCGCCGCCTGGGTGACGATCCTTTCGCTTGGCCTCCTCTATGTCTTCACGCACTTTCCGGAGTGGATGCTCGGCGCCGTCTACCTGTTCATCCGTGACACCCGTACCGGCGAGCTGACCAAGATGGCGGGGAACATCTTCCGCGTCTTCCTTCAGGCCCAGTTTTCCGTGATCGCGTTCGCGTTCTTCCTCATGCCGTTCCTATTCCTCCGCGACGTTCCGAAGCGCGCCTATCGCACCGTGACGCTGTTGCTCGTGGGGATCGGATCCGTCGTCATCATCAGCCTGTCGCGCAGCTTCTGGCTTGGGATTATCGTCGGCGCGTTCGCGTTCGTCGTCCTGAAGTTCGCCGATGGGTGGCCGGGAACGAAGGTCGCGGGGAAGGCGTTCGGCTCGGTCGCGGTCGCAACGATCGGGGCGGGCATCCTGCTCGTGGGGATCGTCCTGTTTCCGTTGCCATATCGCGTCGGCCGGGTCAGCGATCTCACCGGTCTTGTCTCGAGCCGAACGACGGATATCTCCGACGTGGCCATCTCCAGCCGTTGGAACCTGCTTCCGCCGCTGATGGCCCAAATCAAGGAACACGTCGCACTCGGCAGCGGGTTCGGCCAGGAGATCACGTTCAAGACCGACGATCCGCGCGCCCGTGCCATCCATCCGGACGGGACCTGGACGACGTATTCGCTCGAATGGGGATGGCTGGAGCTGTGGTTGAAGATGGGCCTGCTTGGCCCGCTCGCCTTCGCGTTCCTGTTCGTCGGCCTCGTTCGCGGGCTCTGGCCGACGTTGCGAACGAGTCAGTCCTGGGTTGCCGTCGCGCTGATCTCGTGTCTTGCCATGCTGTACGCGACGCACGTTACCTCGCCATATCTCAACCACCCGCTTGGCCTCGGACTGCTTCTGTTCGTCGTTCCGTTCCTCAACCAAAAACCTCCCGCGACGACGCAGAAGGTTCCCGTTTCAGATTCGGTTGTCGTCGCTTCCGGCGCGCTTCAGCCAAGCATGGCGCCGTTCACGTCGGAATAGCCCAGGAGGAACGCTTCCGCGGACATTCGGGGTTTTCCTTCCGGCTGGAGTTCAAGGATCTCGATCGTCCCGTCCGAACAGTCGACGAAGAGTCGACTGTTTTTCGTTGAGACGGTTCCGGGCGGAAGGTCGGCGCGGAAGTCGGACGGTTGGAGGGAATGGATCTTCAAACGGACGTAGACCTCACCCTGACCCTCTCCTTTTAAAGGAGAGGGGAGCGTGCGGGTCCAGACGGTCCAGAGTCCCGGCCAGGGCTGGTAGGCGCGCAGGCGTCGCTCGATCGTTGCCATGGGAAGCGTCCAGTTGACGCGGCCGTCGTCGCGGTCGAGCAGCTTCGTCATCGTCGCGAGCTCGTCGTTTTGCGCGACGGGGACGATCTCGCCTGCCGCGAATCGCTTGAGCGCGTCGACGAGGAGCGGGACGCCCTGCTCGTGCGCCTTGGCCATGAGCGTTTCCATCGTCTCGTCGGAATCAAGGCCGATGCTCGTCTGGGACAGGATCGGTCCGGTATCCATCCCCGCGTCGAGCAGCATGATCGTGACGCCGGTGGTCGCGTCGCCCTCCGCGATCGCCCAGTTCATCGGGGACGGGCCGCGGTACTTCGGCAGGAGGGAAGGATGGACGTTGACGCAGCCGAGCCGCGGGACGTCGAGGACGGCCTGCGGGATGATCTTGCCATAGGCGACCACGACAAAGTAGTCCGCATCAAGGGAGCGAAGCGTCGTCGCGACGGATTCATCGCGCAGGGTCGAAGGTTGCAGGACCGGAATCTGGTGGTCCAGCGCGACGGATTTGACCGGGGTCGGGACGATCTCGTGATTGCGTCCGGACGGACGATCGGGCTGTGAAACGACAGCGACGACCTCGAATGCGGGGTCGTCGACAAGGGCCGTTAAAAATGGGACGGAGAACTCGGGGGTTCCAAAGAACGCAATGCGAATCATACAAGTACAATGCGGATCAGAGGATTGAGTTGTTCGGCATGCGGGTAATCTTCTGGACCGTGTCGATGAACAGGACACCGTTGAGGTGGTCGATCTCATGCTGGAAGATGACGGACAGAAGTCCCTTTCCGGAGATCTTTACGGGCTTGCCGTCCTCTCCGATCGCCATGACCTTTACGGACTTGTGCCGCTTGACCATGCCCCAGACGCCCGGTACGGACAGGCATCCCTCCTCGAACAGGAACGTGGCGAACGACTTTGAGACGATCTCCGGGTTGATGTATGCCTTCGGGCCCGAACCGTCGTCGACGATGATCACGCGCTCGTGGATCCCAACCTGCGGCGCGGCGATGCCGCAGCCGTTTTCCTCCCTCATCGTCCTCTTCAGGTCGACAATCATCGCCTTGAGACGATCCGAAGCAATGTCCGACGAGGGAATCTCGACGGATCGGACGCGAAGTTCGGGGTTTGGATTCGTGAGGACGATCATAGGATTGGCGGAAATAATATCATTCCAACGGCCTTGTGTCAATGATATACGAGTCGTCGAGCGGGGAAAAGGCCTGGAGAACGGCGCGCTCGTCGGACGGGGGGACGGTGAGACGTAGAGAGGCGTAGACCTCACCCTGACCCTCTCCTTTTAAAGGAGAGGGGAGCTTGGCGATGTCCGTCGACGGGGAGACGGCGCGGATAGCTTCGATGGCCTTTGCGATTCCTCGGGCTTGTTCGTCCGGCTCGTCGGGCTTGAAGTCGACGGTCATGGCGCGGACATACGGCGGCTGGGCGTAGGACTTGCGGATGGCAAGGTCGTCGAGAAGGGCCTTTTCCGGCTGCGAGAGGGCGTTGCGGAACAGATCGGGCATCTCGGTCTGGATGAGGAACCTCGCGCGGCAGGCGTGGGCGATTCCGCGCCACTCCTCGGCGTTGAGCAGGGATTTCTCGAGGGCGCGGTAGGACGGCTCGAACAAGGACCGGTCTCCCTCAAGCTCGGCGACGAGACCGACGTCCGGCGGGTGAAACGGGTCAAAGACGTTCTCGACGTAATGGCGCGTAACGACGAGGATGTCCGCGTCCTTCGCGCCATCCACGTCCGTGTCCCGGTCGAGGCAGGCGACGGTTGCCTCGGGGAACGCCGACTGGAGGGCCGCAGCGACCGCGCGATTTCCAAATCCTTTCGGCGTCAGTTTGTTCTTGTGGCATGCGGGGCAGGAGGTCGGCAGCGGCTCGGTTCGTCCGCATCGGTGGCATTGGACCGTGGTCACGTACGGGGCGAGGACGCCTCCGCAATTCTCGCACGGAAACCGGTGCCCGCAGTCTGCGCACTGCAGTCGTCGGGACACGCCCTTCAGGTTGTAGGCGCAAATGACGCGGCGGTTCTCGGCGAGCGTCTGGGCGACTTCGATGACGAGGCTGTTGCCGAGGCAAGGGTGTGGAGAGCCGGCGCGCTCGATCGTCATGTCGGCGATGATCGTCTCCGGTCGCGCGGTCGAGCCGAGAAGGTTCGCCGCGCCGAAGCCGACGAGATCCTCGGTGCTTGGCATGACGTCGAGGTGAAAGCGCTTGGCGGAAAGCCGTTCATGGAGAACCTGTCCCACGAATCGCGCGTCGAAGCGTGGATTGCGGTCGTTCTGCTTATGGTTGGGGTGTCCCGAGCGTACGAGGAATACCGCGCCGAGCGTCGGGTGCGTCCAAAGGGCTGCCATGCGGGAACCGACGAGGAGACCCGTCTTCCGGCCGCGCCAGAGCTTCCAGCGGCGGAAGCGCTCGGCCGGGGACTCCTCGCCGGTCACGACGACCGTCTCGTTTCCGGCGAGTCGGGACGCGAGGAGACGCGCATCGCGAACGTTCGGCGCGAGGACGAGGATGGGTTCGGTCGGGTGGTCACGGCGGTAGGTCGCGATGAGGACGGCGGCGCGCTTGAGGTCAGGAATGGCGACAAACGCCTCGGACCGGGTGGAGAGTTCCGTGACGACCTGAGAGATTTGCGGGGCTTCGCGGGCAGAGATGGTGAGTGGCGAGACGTAGACCTCACCCCGGCCCTCTCCTTTTGAAGGAGAGGGGGGCGAAACGAGTCGTTTTCCCGGGATCGGGATCGTCGCGTGGAGAACGGCGGAAACGCTCTGCGCCGTGTCGAACGCGACGTCCTCGAAGCACGAGAGCTCGTCGTCAGTCATCGAAAGGTCCGACAGGATCGCGGAGACCGGCTTTATCGTCTTTCCGCGTCCTGCGCCGTCGGTTACATGCGCCACGATTCCGCGCATTTCTCCAAACCGAAACGGGATCCGGACGCCGGATCCGCGAGTGAGGTTCATGCCGGCCGGGATCTGATAGTCGAAAACGTCGAACCGGCGCGGCATGCGTTTGATTGGATAGATTTCCGCGATCACAGTTCGAATCGTCCGTCATTGCGAGGCCATCAGGCCGAAGCAATCTCTCGTGGGATTGCTTCGTCGGTTGAGACCTCCTCGCAATGACAGACAGAGAGAATTATTTGTCGAGACGGAACTGCGCCACGAGATAGCCGACGCCGAATGGGTGCTCGTAGGAGAGCACCTCCGGACTCGCCGGAATTTGGTCGAGGATTCCGAAGAGGACGAGCAGGGGGCGATAGGCGCATTCCTCCGCCGTTTCGACGGTCTCTTCGTCGAGCGTAAGCAGCTGGGACGCGCTTGCCTGGACGACCGCCTGTCGGACGGCAGAATCAAAAATTTCGCCCTCAGGTCGGTAGCCGGCCGGTGCGTCAGAAGTGAGGGCATGAGACAGATCGCCGGACGCGATGACGGCGATGCGTTCCTTGCGATTTGCAAATACGTCCTTGAGTGTCTTTCCGAATGCGAAATGGTCCTTCGCGGAAAGGTTGCTGAAGGAGATCGGAACGATCGTGCAACCGTCGCTGCTGCCAACGCTCAGCGTTGGCAGCAGGTGGTTGGCGCCGAGCGCGACGAGCGGAACGGCGGTGCCGTAGTCGAGCGTCGAGTCCGAGTCGAGGGTGAAGGGGATTTGTGCGCGACGAACCGCGCGCTGGATCGCGTCGATGAGAGAGAGGTTCGGCTCGAACTCCGCGCTCGTGGTGAGGTCGCCGAAGTCGCGGAGGTCGACGAGATACGAGTCGTGCAGGTTCGCCGAAAAAGCGCCGTCATGCTGGGTGGCATGGGCGGAGATAATCACGATCGTGTCGGGCCGCGCCTCGCGAAGCTCGTCGCCGAGCCGATCCATGGCATCGGCCGTTGACGACATTTTTTGGAGGGCATCCTTGCCGATGGGCGGAAGGAGAAGCGGGGTGTGCGGGGTGAATGCGGCGAAGACGATCATAGGGATTGCGTATCATTGGGCTCGATCGCCTGAATTGGCTGGATCGGATCGCCAAGCGGGAGAATGTCGATCGATCGGTCGTTCGTCTTGATGACCTGGTCCCAGTTCCACCCGTAGGACAGGAACGTCTCGCCGTTCGGGATCGGGAGGCGTTTTCCGGCAGAAACCACGTAGATATCCGACTTCCCGTTTGGGCTGATTAGGGTGCCGTCCGGGAATGGGACGGGTTCGACCGTCGGATACGCGTCGAGCTCGCCCGCTTCCGCCGGTTGGATCGCGAGGTTTTTAAATTTTGTGTTCATGATCTCGCGGGACATGATCGGCGACTTCGATCCATTTTCAACGAAGTAGACGCCGCCGGTCTTCGTGTCCTGAAGGAGCGCGCCCTGCGGATAAACGCTGTCGCTCGTGATCGGCGAGCCCTCCCTGTATCCGGCAAGGTCCTCGAACGAAACGTTGATCGCGTCCTCCGGATTCAGGCCCGCGGCGCGCATCGCCTCGCGGGAGACGAATCCGCGGATTGAGTCGTCGACGAGGAGATAGACCGTTCCCTTCGGGGATTGGAGCAGGGAATAGTTCGGAAGGGAGATCGAGCGTCCCGTCGGAAACACGGCGAGCGACGTGGACGTGACCGGGACGATCGCGCGTTCGTTGAAGCGCGTCAGAAGCGCGGCGCGGGACGTGATCGGTCGGCGCGTGCCGTACTGGATAAGCCAGACGCCGCCGTCCTCCACGTTCTGAAGAAGCGTCCCGTCCGGATAATCGTGCGTAAACCAGCGTTGCCAGAGCTTGGAGAAATTCTCGTTGCCGTGGGTGTGCGGAGTGTAGGTGTAGAGCGCGGCGGTGGCGTTGTTCGCGGGGGTGAGGAGGATGTCGTCGACGGCGACGGTCACGCCGGGGCCGTATCCCGCGAGCGTCTTTCCGAACGCGGCGAGGTCGGCCATGTAGCCTTCGCCGAACTGAAGCGTCGCGGAGTTCACCTGCTTGGCGAATCCTCGAAACCGCTGCGCCGCCTCCGTCTCATGGTTGCAGCTGTCGCAGATGCCGTATCCCATCGCCCAGTCGAGCTGACTTTGCTTCGGACTCGTGTCGTCGACCAGGCTCTGTTCCTTCTGAAGCGTGACAAGGATCACGCGCGGACTTATTCGATTGCGATTGGCCGCGTTATAGATGATCTCCGCGGAGGTTCGAACGGAACCGTCTACGTCCTCGAACGAACGTGAGCCGAGCGTGCCGTACGCGTCGAGGAATGCCTGGATTTGTGCCTGGGTCATGCTGGAGACATCGGTCATCTCCGCGTCGGAAATGACGTAGTTCGGCACGAAGTCGTACGCGAAAACAGGCGCCGGCACTGAGGAAAATGCCACGAGACCGATGAGGGAGGAAAGCAAAAGGCGCCGTTTCATAACGGCGCCATTATACTACGAGATCACGATCTCGTCTGCCTTGGCCCCGATGGCCACGGACTGTCCTTCCTTCAGGCTTCCCTCGACGATTCTCATCGCCAGCGGGTCGAGAATCAGACGCTGGATGACGCGCTTCAGCGGACGCGCGCCGTACGCCGGATCGTACCCCTTTCGCGCGAGCAGCTTCTTCGCGGCGGGCGAGACGGAGAGGACGATTCCGCGTTCCTTCTCAAGGCGCTCGAACGTCCGTGTGAGCTGGAGGTTCACGATCTCGCCAATCTGCGCCTCGGTCAGCGCGTGGAACATGATGATCTCGTCGACGCGGTTCAGGAACTCCGGGCGGAAGTGGTCGCGGAGCATGCCCATGACGCGCTCCTGGATCTCGCCCTCGTCGCCCGCGCCGGTCTCGTCCTCGCTGAACCCGATGGTTCCGCGCGTCTTTCCCATGTCGAGGATCACGTCCGATCCGATGTTCGACGTCATGATGATCACCGTGTTCTTGAAGTTGACCTTGCGGCCCTTCGCGTCGGTGAGATGTCCCTCGTCGAGAATCTGCAGGAGGACGTTGAACGTGTCCGGATGCGCCTTTTCGATCTCGTCGAACAGCAGGACCGAGTACGGCTTGCGGCGGACGATCTCCGTGAGCTGCCCGCCTTCCTCATGCCCGACGTAGCCCGGCGGGGAACCGAGGATCTTGGACACGGCGTGCTTCTCCATGTACTCCGACATGTCGAGCCGCACGAGCGCGGACTCGTCGTTGAACATGAACCCGGCGAGCGCGCGGGCGAGCTCGGTCTTTCCCACGCCCGTCGGGCCGAGAAAGATGAACGACCCAATCGGCCGGTTCGATTCCGAGATCCCGGCGCGCGACCGTCGCAGCGCGTTCGACACGGCGGCGATGGCCTCCTTCTGGCCGACGACGCGCTTGATGAGCTCGTCCTCCATGCGAGCCAGCTTCTTCAGCTCGGACTCGAGCATCTTCGAGACGGGGATCGACGTCCAGCGGCTCACGACCGCGGCGATGTCTTCCTCCGTGACGACCTGTTTGAGCAATCCGCGATCTTGCTGGAGCTGGGTCAGCGCGACCTCCGCCTCTTTCAAACGCCGCTCCTCGGTCGGAATCGTCCCGTAGCGAATCTTCGCGACGGTCTCCAGGTCCCCGCGGCGCTCGGCGATCTCGGCCTCGGCGCGCAGTTTCTCGACGGCACTCTTTGCCGACTGAATCTCGCCGATCTTGTCCTTCTCGTTCCGCCACTTTCCCTCGAGCGCGTCGGTCTTCTCGCGCAAATCCGCGATCTGACGCTCGATCTCGCCGAGTCGCGCCTTTGAATCCTTGTCCTCCTCCTTCTCGAGAGCCTTCCGCTCGATCTCGTGGCGGATCAGGTCGCGCTTCAGCATGTCGAGTTCCTCCGGCATCGAGTCGATCTGCATGCGCAGCGCGGCGGCGGCCTCGTCCATCAGGTCGACGGCCTTGTCGGGAAGTTGTCGGTCGGTAATGTAGCGGTGCGACAGCTCGGCGGCCGCGACGATCGACGGGTCCGAGACGCGGACGCCGTGGTGGAGCTCGTACTTCTCCTTGATACCGCGCAAGATCGCGATGCTGTCCTCGACGCTCGGCTCCTCGACCATCACGGGCTGGAACCGTCGTTCGAGCGCAGGGTCCTTCTCGATGTAGCGCTGGTATTCCTTGAGCGTCGTCGCTCCGACCGCGCGGAGTTTTCCGCGGGCAAGTGCAGGCTTCAGCATGTTCGCCGCATCGAGCGAGCTTCCTTCGGTCGTCCCGGCGCCGACGAGCGTGTGAAGCTCGTCGATGAACAGGATAATCTTCCCGCCGGATCCTTCGATTTCCTTGAGCACCGCCTTCAAACGGTCCTCGAACTCTCCGCGGTACTTCGTTCCCGCGACCATCGATCCGACGTCGAGCGCAATGATTTCCTTTTCCTTCAGCATCTCTGGCACGTCGCCGTCCACGATGCGCTGGGCAAGCCCCTCGATGATCGCGGTTTTGCCCACGCCCGCCTCGCCGATGAGCACCGGGTTGTTCTTGGTGCGGCGCGACAGGACCTGCATGACGCGGCGGATTTCGGCGTCGCGGCCGATCACGGGATCGAGCTCTCCGACGCGCGCGGCATCTGTCAGGTTTCGACTGTACTTCTTGATCGCCTGATACTTTGTCTCCGGCTCCTGGCTGTCGACGCGCTGCGTTCCCCGAATGTCCTTGAGCGCCTGGAGCACGGTTTCTTCGGTCATCTTGTACTTGCCGAGGAAACGCGAGACGTTCTTGTTTTTCAAAAGCCCAAGCAGGAGATGCTCGGTAGAAATGTAATCGTCCTTGAACTGCTTCGCGATCGTCGCGGACTCCGAAAGCACGGTCGCCATCTCAGGCGCCAAAAAAATCTGCCCGATCCCGCCGCCCTGCGCCTTCTGCTTCGGCAGCGCATCGATGATCTTCTCAACCTCGGCCCGGAGGTCGGACGGATTCCCGACGATCTTGTTCACGATCGCCGGCACCACCCCCTCGTCCTGCGACAGGAGGGAAGCGACCAGATGGATCGGCTCAAGCGCCGGCTGTCCGCCCTGCACCGCCAGATTGTTGGCCGTCTGGAGCGCCTCTTGGGATTTCAGGGTAAAGTTGTTCGGCAACATAAGGTTGGAGACAGATTAGCACTCGATAGTATAGAGTGCTAATTTGCAAAAGTCAAGTAGAAATGCTAGTATTTTGGCTGTATATGAGAGATTTTGAACTGTTCGGCGTGCGTATTTCCGACTTGTCCACAGGCGAGCTTACGGACCTCCTGTCCGGGTGGTTGGATTCGAATTCGTCGTGCGCGATCGTGACCCCGAACCCGGAGTTCGTCCTCGCCGCCCGGTGCGACCCGTCGTTCGTCGAGCTCCTGAATCGCGCGGATCTGTCCTTGCCCGATGGCGTCGGACTTCGGTTTGCGACATCGGCGTTGACCGGCGATCGTTTATCGCATCGCCACACCGGAGTCGACACACTGCTGTTGCTCGCCAAACTCTGCGCGGAGCAGGGAAGGCGTCTCGTTCTCGTCGGAGGTGGGCCAGGCGTCGCGGAGTCTGCCGCGGACGCGATGCGGGCACGGTTCGTCGGCCTCGATGTCTCGACGGTCGACGTTGGGATCGTCTCGAGCGACGACAGCAACGCCGGGCGTGTTTCATCCGACCGCATGAAATCCACCAGCCTCGAAAACGCGGACGTCGTTGCCGTCGCGCTCGGCATGGGAAAGCAGGAACGGTTCATCGAGGCTCTTCGAAGCTCCGCCCCTCCGAACCCTCCTCACCCCTCTCCCCGCGTCTACATCGGCGTCGGCGGCGCGCTCGACATGATCGCCGGGACAAAGCGACGGGCGCCGGCGTTCGTCCGTCGCGTCGGCCTCGAATGGCTCTGGCGGCTCGTTATCGAACCGAGGCGGTTTCGACGCATTTTCAACGCCGCGGTCGTCTTCCCAGCGGTGGTCGTCTGGGATACACTGAGGCGGCATCGGTTCGTGGCCGCGTGTCGCGCGACGGTGCCGGAAATTATCAATCAACTGCGCGGCGTATGAGCGAGGCCAACCGACGCATGGGCGAATTCGGCGTGGGACATTCGGGAAAGGAAGTCTCCTTCGACGAGAACAAGATTCCAAAGAAGGATCGAGAGGGAATTCTTGAGGACTATCGGGATGCGTCGTTCGAAATCGGGCGATTCCTTGTCGAGCTTCGCGCGGCCATCGCGTCCCTTGAGCGAGCCGACGCCGCCAAGGTGTTCGAGGACCTGTTCGCGGGCGTCGAGTCCGCGCTGAACAAGACGTCGAATCAGATCCTGTGTCACGCTGAAAAGAATTCAAAGGAGTCATCCGACGCGTTTGACGAGCTTTCGATGATCCTGAAGGTCGCGTCCCAGGAGATGAACCACCCGGATGTCCTCTCGAAGAGCATTTACAAGGACGAGCACGTCTATGAGCTGAGTCCCGTCTGTGACGGTCTGGTCCATCGCGAGCTCGAGTCGGTCAACGCGCTGTTCTCGAACAATAACATCGCGTGGAATATCGTCTCTCGTTCGCCATACTCGGCGCGGTCTGCCACCAAGTCGGGGATTCGACTGGACTACGGACCCCTGTACGACGAAAAGGACGGGGTCATCATCAAGTCGAAGACGCGCTGGATGACGTCCGTCGACGTTTCTGGATTCCACATCGACAAAGTGATGAACGCGTACTCGCTTCGAGGCCATCATTTTCCGCACGAGTTCGCCTACAAGTTTTCCGTTCTTCTGCCGGGTCTTTCAAAGGCGATCCGCACGCGATACGACGCAGCTCTGAAGCATAAATCCGACGAATCCTAACCTATGTCCGTTCGAACTCGCTTCGCCCCGTCTCCAACCGGATTCCTCCACGTCGGCGGACTTCGCACGGCGTTGTACAACTATCTGCTTGCCCGGCAGCAGTCGGGACAGTACTTGCTTCGGATTGAGGACACGGACCGCGAGCGGCTCGTCCCCGGCGCCGTCGAGAAGCTTCTTGAAGCCTTTGGACGCGTCAATTTGCTTCCGGACGAAGGGCCGCGCCTCGTGAACGGAGCCGTAGAGCAGGTCGGCGACGTGGGGCCGTATATCCAGTCGGAGCGTCTTCCCGTCTATCAGGAGCACGCCAAGCGTCTGCTCGACGCCGGCGCCGCGTACGTCTGTTTCTGTTCGTCAGAGCGTCTCGACGGGCTTCGCAAGCAGCAGGAGATCGCCAAGCTGTCGACGAAGTACGACCGTCACTGCCTCAGCCTTCCTGCCGACGAAGTTTTACGACGCTCGGCAGCCGGCGAAGCGCACGTCCTCCGCCTCCGCGTCCCGGAAGGCGAGACCTCCTTCGAGGACGTGATCCGCGGAACGATTACGATCAACAATGCGGAGGTCGACGACCAGGTTCTTATCAAGTCCGACGGGTTTCCGACGTACCACATGGCCGTTGTCGTCGATGACCACTTGATGAAGATCACGCACGTCATTCGCGGCGAGGAATGGATCTCTTCCACGCCGAAGCACGTCATCCTGTACCGCCTGTTCGGTTGGGACGCGCCGCTGTTTGCGCATCTGCCGTTGCTGCTCAACCCGGATAAGTCGAAGCTGTCGAAGCGCCAAGGCGACGTCGCGGTCGAGGACTATCTCGCAAAGGGATATCTTCCGGAGGCGCTTGTGAACTTCGTTGCTCTTCTTGGCTTTAATCCGAAAGCGGACCAGGAGATTTACGCGATCGACGAATTGATCGAGCTGTTCGACCTGACGAAGATCAACAAGTCGGGCGCGGTGTTCGACCAGGCGAAACTGAACTGGATGAACGGGCAGTACGTCATGAAGAAGACGTCCGCGGAACTTGTCGCCCTCGTTCGTCCGTTTTTGGACGCGGCTGGCAAGACGATTGACGCGGCGTTGCTCGAGAAGATCTGCGCGATTGAGAAGACACGGATGGAACGGCTCACGGACATCGTCGAGATCGTCGACGCGTACGTGTCGGTCCCGGCGTTCGATCCGGCGATTCTCGTCTGGAAGAAGGCGGACGCGGCGGACAGCAAGGCGAACCTTGTCGGGGTTCGCGACCATCTGTCGACCGTCGAAGAGACGGTCTGGACGGAGATCGGATTGGTCGAAGCGTCGATAAAGGCGTATATTGAGTCAAAGGGTTTGTCGAACGGAAACGTCCTGTGGCCGACCCGCGTGGCATTGTCCGGTCGTGCCGCCTCGCCGAGCCCGTTCGAGCTCGCCTGGGCGCTTGGCAAGGATGAGACGATGCGGAGGTTGGACGGAGCGATTGCCTCGCTCGCGACGTAGACGACGTAGACCTCACCCCAGCCCTCTCTTTTTAAAGGAGAGGGAGACGATATCGACATGAAAAAATCGTTCCTCTTCATTCCGCTGATCGCCGTGATGGCCGCGACGTCCGTTGTCGTTCGCGCTGTTTTTGCGGATACGTCGGATGTGGCATCACCCGTCGCCGTAAGCGATTCCAAGGCGGCAGGAACGATCACGGACCTGAACGATCAGATCGCGCAGAAGAAGGCGGAGGTGGACAAGCTGAACGGGAGCGTGGCCACGTACAAAAAAAAGATCGCGGATGCGGAGGCGCAGAGCGCGACGCTCGTAAGCGAGATGGAATTGCTCGACAACCGCGTGGCGAAGACTGAACTGGACATCTCGGCGACCGACGAGGACATCTCGGCCACGAACGACGAGATCCAGCTTCTGCAGATCCGCGCCGACGCGATCGAGCATCAGCTTGAACTCGACCGCGCATCCCTTGGCGACATTCTCCGCAAGATGGACACGTATGACAACGACATGACGCTGCAGCTCCTGTTCGGCTCGGATTCGTTTGGCGAGCTGTTCGACCGGCTGCAGCAGCTTTCAAGCGTAACGGGAGACCTGAAGAACGCTCTGACGCGCGCGGAGGCCGAGCGAACGTCCGTGATAAATGACCGTGCCTCGCAGGTTGGGAAGCGCACGCGCCTTGCCGATCTCCAGGCCGACCAATTGCGCCAAAAGGGTCAGCTCGACGAGGAAAAGGAGGCAAAGCAGTTCCTTCTCGCCCAGACTCAGCGCACGGAAAGCGCGTTTCAGGGCTTTTTATCCAGCATTCACGCGGAACAGCAGTCCGTCAGCCAGGAGATTGGCGCCCTTCAGGGCGAGGTTGAGCGCAAACTGTCAACTCTGGACAATACGGGGCAGGGGAGTAGTGTCATCTCGTGGCCACTGGCTCCGAACAAGGGGCTCTCGACGCTTTATCATGATCCGACCTATCCGTTCCGACATTTGTTCGAGCATCCGGGAATCGATATACCGACGCCGCTCGGCACTCCGGTAAAGTCATCCGCGCCGGGATACGTGGCATGGACGAAGACCGGAACGCAGTATGGCAACTACGTGATGGTTATCCACGCGGACGGCATCGCGACGCTCTATGCCCACTTATCGAAGTTTGCCGTAAAGCAGGACGAGTACGTCGGACGCGGAACGGTGATCGGACTTTCCGGCGGAGTCCCTGGAATGCAGGGCGCGGGACTTTCGACCGGGGCGCACCTGCACTACGAAGTTCGGTTGAACGGCATCCCGGTAAATCCGCTCAACTATCTTGATCACACACCGCTTGAATAAATTGTTATGGATCTCGATCTCGCACTGAAGGTCGTCGCGTGGGCGATGGCCATAACGCCGTTAACGGTCTTCATCGTCATTAGCGCGTATATGATGTTGGGTGCCGCCGAGGACGACGACTCGATCAAAGGCATCATGATGCTTGGCGTGGGAATCTTCGTCATAGGTGCGGGGTTGCTTGCAATGACATATTTTGCAGGGTTCTCAACGGCTTGGTTCATGAGGTAGAATGACAATCCGAGAAGGTGATCTTAAGCGTCGTCTTCTGTAACTTAGACGACACGTCATGTCAGAAGTGGGCTAAATAGAGCTAAAAATAAGACACGGGTTATTCGGCGTTTTATGCCGTTTGCCCGTGTTTTGCATGGCGTACAGTCCTGTCCGTCAGAGCCTTTCTGGTCTGGATCCTTCCGGATCGTTCTTCCGCGGTACCCGTGATTCAATTGGGTCCCGCTCATGGTCATCGTTGATGGGTTCTACCCAGGTCGCCTTGGACGGCATAAACGCGTCCAGGACGATTTCCGGGTGTCTAGGTACGGGTCTATCGTCGTCTCTGACGCTCCGTCTCGTTTTCTCAAAATTGAGTTTTAAAACGAGACGTACCTACATACCCCCCAAATCAAATTAGAGGCCTTTGCGTTTTTGGTTATTATATTTTTTTCGCGTTGTCTTCGCCGTAGAGACTAAAACGGATCCGACTCGATGCGCGGATCCGTCCCTGACCGTAATTCAATCCTCATCCCCGAGACTCTTCGAACCTCGGTCCCCTTCAATCCCTCACTCACCCTATCGATATTTTACGACACAACAAGTCCTAACCCTTCGTCTTTCCGGTTTTCTTCCCCGCCGTCTCGAGAATTTTCTTTGCCTCCTTCTTCCCCGCTTCGACGCCCGGCTGGTTGAACGCGTTCACGTGCAGCAGTTCCCCCATGTAGGCCGTTGCCGTCTCAAACAGCATAAACAGCGCTCCGAGCGATTCTTCCGAGATGTTCGGGATCGTAATCGTTCCGCTTGGTCGTCCGTGGCTTGCAAGGGCATGTTCGGTTCCCGCGCGCTCGGCATGGAGGATGTCCGCGAACGACAGGCCGCCGACGTATCCGATCCCCTGTTTGTCGCCCCAGACCTTCGGAACGCGCAGAGAGCGTCGAAACGATTCAACCTCGATGAACGTGACCGTCTTGTTGTCCGGCCCCTCGTTGTACAGCTGGATCTGCGAATGCTGGTCGATGGCTCCAAACGCGGCAATCGGGGTCGGGCCGACGGATTCCCCGTCGCGGACCTTTCCGAGCGATTCGGCCCAGATTTGGCGGTACCAGAATCCGAACTCGTGCAACAGGTCGGCATAGGGCATCAGGACATGGATATCACGTCCGTACTGCGTCATGGCAAGATACTGGTTCGTCGCCAGTCGTGCTGGAATACTCTCGACACGCTTGGCTCGGCGCTCGGCCTCGACCGTCGCGGCTCCGGCAAGCAGCTTGCGAACGTTCACGCCGCTCGCTGCCGCGGGAAACAATCCGACGACCGAGAGGACGGAATACCGCCCGCCGACGTTGAGCGGATGCGGGAGGATCGCGTAACCTTCCTCCATGGCGATCTGGTACAGGGTGCTGGCCTCCGACGGATCCGTTGTCGCAACGATGTGCTCACGGTGCGCCGCGACGCCTACCGCGTTGATCAGGCCCTGGCGGAGCGTCATGAACACCGCCATCGTTTCGAGCGTCGTCCCAGATTTTGAAATCACGTTGATGGCCGTCTTCGACCAGTCCGTCGTGGCGAGCACATGGTAGAGCGTCTCCGGGTCCGGGTTGCTCACGAATTCCAACGACATCTTCTTTTCGCCAAGCGCGTGCCAGATCGTCCGTGCCCCAAGGTCGGACCCGCCGATCCCAATGACGATCAGGCGGTCGAACTTCGCCTGGACTTTCTTCGCGAGCCTCTCGACGATTCTTACTGTCCCCGAATCGTCCGGCAGACCAAAGAAACCTTGTTCCTCACTGACGCGCAGACTCTCCAGTTGCTTGTGAGCGGCAATGAGTCGTTTCTGAACGGATTTGCGATCCTTCGCCGAAATGAGCATGTGGCTGTCGTCGTAGGAAATGAGCGGGGTCATAGGGTTCGTCTATTTATAATACACGTGGTCGCCGAACCTCAGGTCGATATACTGCAGATTCGACGTGTCCTTCAGCGTGTCGCGCAGTAGTACCTGGAGGTTGAGAATCTGGGCCGGGATATCGCCGGAGGCGTCGATGAGGATGTTGAACCCAGCCAGGGTCTTCACGGCCATCCACTTTCCCGCGAGACGGTCGATGTTCACCTGCGAGAAGAGGATTCTCATGTCGCCGAGCTGTCGCTCGAAGGCGAAGAGGTTCGCGACCTCGTCCTTCGTCAGTACGGCGGATCCGACGCTTGTCGGGGAGGCGTTGACGTCGACGAACAGCGGAAGCTTTCGAAGCGGGTCGATCGGTACCGCGATGGGGAGCGATCCGTCCGGAAGCGGGTTCTGGGGCGGCGGCTCGGGGGCTTTCCAAGCCGCGACCTCTTCGGGCGCGAGCTCTCGGATGACGACGCCCTGAAGGTCGGCGAGGTAGAGTCGGTCGCCGGACATCCAGAGCAGCTGGGACGTCTTCTCGTGCACGGCAATCGTCAGTCCGCATCCCCCGCCTTTCCAATCGCAAGCTTCGCGAATCGCAAGCGTCTCAAACGCGTATGCCGAGCCAAGGGCGGCGCGCAGCCGCGATTCGTCGTAAAGGAATCGGTTCGTCCCGCTGAAAAAAACAAGGCGGCGCGTACGGAGCTGTTCCCATGCCTTTTGGACGATCTCCGTCGGAGAGATCGTGTCCGTTCCCGTCACGTCGACGCGCTGGATGGCAAAAAATGGCGAGGCAAAGACGACGGAGACGAGACAGAACAGGCCCAGGCCGACGCCGGTGGCAATAACGATTCCTCGCCAGTTTCGCTTTGGCTTCGTTTGGAAGTACGGATTTGAAAAACGCTTGGCATCGTACCGTTTTTTCTGCAGCAGTCGAAATTGGTTGCGGGGTCGCATACCGTTGAATTATATCACGATCCGCGGCAACAGCGGGTTGATGCGGGTCAGCGTCTCGTAGCTGATCGTCCCAGCATGGGCGGCCATTTCCTCCGCCGCGATGACGAACCGTCCCGACCGTCCGATGAGGACGACCTCCTGCTCGGGCTCGACCTGGGGAACCGCTGAGACGTCCACCATGACCATGTTCATGCAGACGCGTCCCATGACCTTGCACCGGATGCCGTTCACGAGAACCTCCGCGACGGAGGAAAGACCACGGTCGAATCCGTCCCAGTAGCCGACGGGAAGAACGGCGATGCGACTGGCCTTTCGAAGGACCTCGGTCATCCCGTAGCTGATCGGCGTTCCGGCCGGAAGCGACTTCACCTGCGCGATGCGGGTCTTCCACGCGAGGACAGGCTCGAGCTCGAGCGGCACGTTGTGCCGTCGCACGGTCTGTTCGACGATTTCCGACGGCCAGATCCCGTACATCGCGATGCCGACGCGTACGAGGGACCCATGCGTGTCGGGATACAGGATCGTTGCCGCGGAGTTGGAACAATGGACCCACTCGGGCCGATATCCGGCGTTCCGAATCGCCCCGACGACCTCTTGGAACAGCGCGAACTGTCGGTTCGCGAACGACGTGTCGGTCGTGTCCTCCACGTTCGCGAAGTGCGTCGAGACTCCGGCGAGCGCCACGTGCGAGGAGGCGCCGATAACCTCGAGCACGTCGTACAGGTGGTCCGGAAGAACGCCCTGGCGTGACGTTCCCGTCTCAATCTTCAGGTGGATGAACGCGGTCTTCGCGTGCTCCGCCCCGGCGTATTCGAGCGCGACGACCTGGTCCTTTTCGTAGACGGTCAGATGGATCTCATTGTTGATCGCGTCGGCATATCGCTCCTTGAGGGTGTATCCGAGCACGAGCACGAGGGCGGACGGAAGCATCGCGCGAAGCACGAGCGCCTCGTCGATATTGTCGACCGCGAACGCATCCACGTTGCACCGGGCCGCGATGCGCGCGACCTCGACGAACCCGTGGCCGTACGCGTTCGCCTTCAGGACCGCGCAGAACTTGGCCCCTTCGGAAAGCAAACCCTTCAGCGCAACGATGTTGTGCGTCAGGGCCCGTTCGTCGATTTCGATCCAGGTCTTATGGTTCACAGCTTACGAATATGCTTCGCTTATTACGAATTCTTTTTTCTGATTACGAACTTCCTACGAATTTGCGAATAAGGTCGGCGTTGGCTTCGAGGAGGTCGTAGGTCAGGGCTTCGGCGGGGGTTGCCCAGGCGTGGTCGAACGTGGCGCGATCCTCGCGGACGACGTCGCCATCGGCGAGGTCGCAGCGGAAGCAGTGGAGCACGACGCGGAGGATTCGTTCGGAGAGGTCCCAGTCGTGGGTGTGCGTTCCGAGAAAGTCGCAGGCGTTCACGTCGAGGCCGGTCTCTTCCCTCAGCTCGCGTCGCATCGCATCGGCCGGGTCTTCCCCGCTCTCGATCTTGCCGCCTGGGAATTCCCACTTTCGGTTCCACATCGGGTTCTCGTCGCGCCGTTGCAGGAGCAAGAGCTTTCCGTCGCGCATGGCGAGGGCCACGGCGATGGGGACGGTCTTAATGGGGCGCGGGACTGATAGGTCTAGCTGGACCAGCGGGATGGCTTTGCCGGTCGACGACATCCATGCCTCTAGACTCTCGCGCAGCGCGTGCTGGTCGTGGCCGATGGCGACGACGTCGGGCTTCAAGTCGTCGAGAATCTCGTACGATCCAAGCTTTTCGTCGCTCAGACGCGCATCGGATACCAGCGGGTGCGCGAGAATCCGGTCGAGACGGGCCTGTTCGTCGTCCTTTGGCTCCTTGTTCTTGAGTGCGCGAACGTGCGCGTCGCGGGCGACGCCAACGACAAGACGGTCGCCGAGCGCGGCCGCCTTGGCGAGGACGTACTCATGCCCGGGATGGAACGCGTCGAACGTCCCGAATGTCAGGACGGTCCTCATACCGGCTTGAGCGTCGGGAACAGGATGACCTCCTTTAGGTTGTGCGAATCGGTCAGCGTGGCGGCCAGGCGGTCGATGCCGATGCCGAATCCGGCGGTCGGCGGCATGCCGTGCTTGAGGGCGACCACGTAGTCGTCGTCGCCGAACTGCGCCTCCTCGTCGCCGCCGTCGCGCGCGGCCTGCTGCTGGCGGAACCGTTCCTCCTGGTCGAGTGGATCGTTCAGCTCGGAGAACGCCTTGATGTTTTCCACGCCCCCGCCGTACACGAGTTGGAACATCTCCACGTACCGCGGGTCGCTCGTCTTGCGCTTGGCAAGCGGAGAGATCTCGACCGGATAGTCGATGAGGTACGTCGGCTGAATGATGTTCGGGCGGACGAAGTTCTTGTAGATATTGTCGACGATCGTCGCGTGGCCGTCGGTCGTGGCGACCGGGACGCCCATCTTCGCGGCCTGCTTCGCGACGGATTCGCGGTCGGGATAGTCCTCGATGTCGATCTTCGCGTGCGAGAGGATCGCGTCGCGGAACGTGATGCGCGGCCAGGCGTCGGCGAAGTTGAGCAGGTTTCCCTTGAACGGGACGGCGGCCGGGTCGAGACCGCACGCGACGATCACCTCGCGGAGCATTTCCTCGAGGAAGGCCATCAGCTGCTCGTAGTCCATGTACGCGAGGTAGCCCTCCACCTGCGTGAACTCCGGATTGTGCGAGTGGTCGATCCCCTCGTTGCGGAAGCAGCGCGCGACCTCGTAGACGCGCTCGAATCCTCCGACGACGCAGCGCTTGAGGTACAGCTCCGGCGCGACGCGAAGGTACATGTCGGCGTCGAGGGCGTTGTGGTGCGTCCGGAACGGCCGCGCGCTCGCTCCGCCCGGGACGATCTGAAGGACCGGCGTGTCCACCTCGAGACATCCGTGGCGGTCAAGATACGCGCGAATCGTCGTGACGATCCTGGCGCGCGTTCGGAAGATCGAACGCACCTGCTCGTTGGCGAGAAGGTCGAGGTAGCGCTGGCGATAGCGGATCTCCGTATCGGAAAGCCCGTGCCATTTCTCCGGCATCGGCAGGAGCGTCTTCGTGACGATCCGATACGACTGGACGTCGAGCGTCTGCTGGCCCGTCTTCGTGACGAACGCGGTTCCCTTCGCCTCGACGAAATCGCCCATGTCGGCCGTGTCATGGAAGAACGCGTACGTTTCCTCGCCCACGTGGTCGCGGCGGATGGCGATCTGGATCGTCCCCGATCCGTCCTCGAGCTGCGCGAACGTAAGCCCGCCGTGCTTGCGGATGGTGCGCATGCGGCCTGCCATGGTTACGACGGTCAGGTCGGCAAGAAGCGCGTCAAAATGCTGGCCGAACTTGGCCACGGTATGCGTCCGCTCGACGCGAGCCGGATATGGGTCGTTTCCCGCCAATTTCAGCCGTTCCAAGCGCGAGCGGCGAACGCCTTCTTCCTCGATCATACAAAAAAAATACGGGGTGTTTACCCCCGTATCTTAGGAGATTTCCGTAATTCTGTAAACCATCGTTCCGCTCGGAATCTCCACGGAGATGTTCTCCCCGACCTTGCCGCCGATGAATGCCATTCCGATGGGCGATTCGTTGCTGATCTTGCCCTCGAACGGCTTGGCCTCGTTCGACCCGACGATCTGGAACGTGCGCGAGACGCCGTTCGCGTCGGCCTTGAACGTGGTCCCAAGACCGATGGTATCGCCGCCCGCCTGCTGCTCGACGACGATCGCGTCCTTGATCATGCTCTCAAGCTCGGAGATGCGAACCTCATTCGATCCCTGGCGTTCCTTCGCGTCCTGGTACTCGAAATTCTCGGAGAGGTCCCCGAGCTCCTTCGCGTCCGAGATGCACTGCGCAATCTCCTTGCGCGTAATGGTTCGGCGCGTCTCCGACTCCTCAATCAGTTTTTTCAGCCCCTCGGCCGAAATGTAAGTTGGCATACGTTTAATCAGGAATGTTCAGTGAACGTGATGGCCATCATAGGGCTTTTTCTTGGATGCGTCAAGCGATGCGGCAAACCACGTGGAAAGAGGAACCGTCAGCACGAGCGCGATCGTTCCCGCGAGCGTGCGGACCACTTCCTCGACGACCGCCTCCGTGTTGAGGAAGTCCGCGATCGTCAGGGATCGCGTTGCCCAGAAAAGCAGAAACATCGGAAGTGCCGCGCCCGCATAGGCCAGAACGAGCGTATTGGCAATGGAGGCGATGTGATGCCGTCCGACACGCATGGCTCGGACGAACAGCTCCTTCTTTGAGAGCGACGGGTTCGCTTCGCGCAGCTCGGATACGACCTCGCTCTGCGCGATGGCGATGTCGTCGAGCGCGCCGGTCGCGCCGAGGATGATTCCCGCGAGGAGAATCCCGGACGTGTTCACCGTCGCGTCGAGGTTCTGCAGATACAGGAGCGATCCCTCCTCGGATGTCAGCCCGGAGAGGGCCGCGAGATGGACGAACCAGCCGCCGAACAGCCAGGCGATCAGCACGCCGATCGCCGTGGAAGCGAACGCGGCGAGCGTCTGCCGTTTCCATCCGTGGGTCAGGTGCATGTTCACGGCCAAAATGAGCAGCGAGGACTCGACCGTTACGAGCACCGCGTCCTTTCCGGCCAGGATCGACGGAACGATGTATCCGAACAAAAGGAGAACGGTCAGGGCGAGGCCGACAAGCGCCATGATCCCGCGCGTCAGCCCGACCGCGACGACGGCGAGGGAAAACACGGCGAAGATAATCCAGAGCCCACCGGTTCTCACGACGTCGTTAAAGTAAACCGTCTGCGTCCCGTCCGGATTGTCGAGGCGTTCCAAAACCACGCGGTCACCGACGTTGAGCGGATAATGGATCCCGGCACCGAGGGAGGAGGACGTGTCGATGCGATAGGTCATTCCGTCGTATCCCTCCGCCGTAAACGTGAGCTGGGGCCGTCCGTTTTCATCGGAATACGCCTTGTCGACGCTCTGCACGACGGCGCGAAACGGAACGTTGTCATTCTGAGCGTCCCCCGCGAGAACGGAGAACGGCGCGGTAAAAACCCCGACGATGGCGAGTGCAAGTATCAGTCGCTTCATAGGATTTTAGTATAGTCGTTACTCCGTCGCCTGTCGATTTGCGAACCACCACTCAAAGATGTCCTTTGCGAGCGGGACGGCGACCGACGACCCTTCCCCGCCGTTCTCCACAAGGACGACGACGGCGAGCGTCGGATCGTCGTACGGGCCGAACCCCTCGAACCATGCGTGCGTCGGCTTGTCGATGGACGACTGCGCGGTGCCCGTCTTTCCCGCGACGGGAAGCGCCAGCGAATTGAGAAAGCGGGCGCTGCCGTACGTCACGGCGCCCCGCATTCCCTCGCGGACGACCTGGACGGAATCCTTGTTCAGCGTCACGTCGACCGGTTCCGGCGCGACGGGCTTGTCGCCGATCTTTTCGACGAGGTGCGGGACGAAACGCGTCCCTCCGTTTCCGATCGCGGCATCCGCGACCGCGACCTGGAGCGGCGTGGCGAGCGCGTCGCCCTGCCCGATGGCGAGGTGATAGGTGTCGCCGACGTACCATCGCTCGCCCTTCGCCTCCTGCTTCCAATCCTTGCTTGGAAGAAATCCGTCCGCCTCGCCGGGAAGCGCGATGCCGGTCTTCGCGCCGAATCCGAACAGTGCGGAGTTCTTGGTGATTCGTTCCACGCCAAGACCCGTTTGCTGCTCGTATCCGCCACCGACGATGTAAAAATAGGTGTTCACTGACCAGGCAAGGGCCTTCCGGACGTCGGTAATCCCATGTCCGCCGGCCTTCCAATCCGGAAAGAACCACTCGCCCACCCGGAGCCCTCCGGTGGAAAGAAACGACGTGCTTGGGGTAACCAGACCCTCCGTAAGCGCCGCGTAGGCCACATACGGCTTGAAGGTCGATCCAGGGGGATACTCGCCCGCGATCGCGCGCGAGAATAGAGGCTGGTCCTTGTCCGTGATCAGCCGTTGGTACAGCTCGGAGTCAATTCCGTTCGAAAACGCGTTGCTGTCGAAGGTCGGCATGCTGACCAGGGCGCGCACCGCTCCGTTGCGCGGATCGATGGCGACAACGACCCCCTTCGGCAGCTTCAGTCTTTGGAGAACGTCCGTCAGGCGCGCCTCGATGAACTGCTGGAGCGGAAGGTCGATCGTCAGCGTCAGGTTCTGACCGGGAACAGGGTCGGTCTTTCCGTCAACCGAGAGCTCCCTTCCGCGCGCGTCGACCTCGACGGACAGCTTCCCAGGGGTTCCGCGCAACGAGGTTTCTTCCGTCCGCTCCAATCCCGCCTTTCCGATCTCATCCACGGCGCGATAGCCGTCCGCCTTCCTTGCCTCGTAGTCGTCGGCGCTGATCTTTCCGGTGTATCCGAGCACGTGCGAAAGGGTTGGCGCACTTTTGGGGTAGGCGCGAATCGTGGACGTGTCGAGCGCGAACCCGGGGATCGACGCCGCCTCGATGGCAAGCCGCATGGCCGCCTCGTAAGGAATCCCCTTCTTAACGGCAAACGCGTCGTATGGGCTCTTTTGCGCCTCGGTCAGAAGAAGGTCGATGTCCGTTCGGGACACTCCCGCGAGGTCGGCCGCCCGCGCGACGACTCGGTCGCGTTCCGTCCTGTCCTTCGGCATGTCCGCGAAGGTCATTGAAAAAACGAATGCCGGGACGTTCTGGATGAGCGGCGTGCCGAACCGGTCATAAACGATCCCGCGCGGCGGAACGACGGTGTAGGAACGAACGCGATTCGACTCGGCAAGCGAGGCGTACTGTGCGCCCCGGACGATCTGTAACTCCACGGCGCGGGCAACCAGGAGGCCGATCGCGACGGAAAACCCAACCGCGGCGAGCCAGAACCGCCTCGCGGGTATGGTTGATCCCAAAAACTGGCGTTCGGCGCTTGCCGCGCCGAACGGGGTTCCAGGACTCTCGTCAAGCGCCGTCAGCTCGCGCGACGTTCGAACGGATCCCAGGCGGTTGGATTGGATAAAAAATGGATTTCCCACAGGATTACAGCGTGTCACGATCCTTGGAGATCATGAAGGTCGTTTTCAGGAACGAACGGATCTGGCCGGCAAACGCAAAGAAAATCACGAGGAAAACGAATAGCAGGATCAGGTTCCAGAGGAGCGTTTCACCGAACGCGGGCCAGGAAACGCGCTCCGGATGACGGAGCGCGACGATGCCGAGGATGATCGCCCGCGTCACGTTCATCGCGACGATCGCCGATCCCCCGCATGCGATCAGGCCGTACCAGGAACGGTTTGAAAAGACATGCTGGGACGTGAGGGAAACCGCGATGGCGGCCGCGCCGTACGAAAACGTCTCGAGCGGAAACGACGGGATTGCGAGCATGTCGAGAAAAAGCCCGAACGCAACGATCCAGAACGCCCCGGAAGGCTCTTGGACGTGCTGGCGAAGATAGATGCCGGCCGCGATCACGAGCGGGGCGTATGCCAGAATGCCCGGAAGCGAGGAAAAGAAGCTCGTCTGGACGATGGCGAGCATCAGGAACAGCAGGGTGAGGGCCAGCGCCTTCGTCATAGGATGTCCGGCAGAAGAATGGAGACGACGCTGATCCGGCGCGCATCGCCAAGCGGCTCGAGGACCGCGGATTGGAACGGCGCGGTTGCGTCCGTCGTCACAGCGTTGACGATGCCGACGACGAGCCCGCTCGGGACGTTCGACTCGAGGCCGGAGGTGACGACGATGTCATTGACCTGGATGCGCTCGTCCTGGGGAATGTATCGGAGCGAGAGAAGCGCGCCGGACATCCCTTCCGCGATGCCGATCGTGCGCGTGCCGTTTAGAATGGTCACCGCAGTCGCCGAGTCTCGGTCGGAGATGACGCGGACCGTCGCGGACCCGGAGTATGCGGACACGACCTTCCCGATCAGGATACCGTCCCCGGAAATGGCCGGAGCCCCGACGATGACGCCGTCGTCCGTCCCGCGGTCGATGACGAATGCCGACGCGTCCGGACCAATCGACCGGCTCACGATCGAACAGGCGACCGATCGTTCCCCCCGTCGGTTCAAAAACCCAAGCTGGGTACGCAGCTCCTGGTTCTCGACGCGCAGACGCTCGAGCTCCGCGTGGTCGACGACGATCTGATCCCGCTCGGTCTCCAGATTGGCGACGCGCTCGGGAGACACCGTGGCCGCGTCGAACGCTCCGACCGTCTTGTTTCCGATCCACGTGCCAAAGGCGGCAAG
>CAIMOJ010000045.1 GCA_903843045.1 Candidatus Uhrbacteria bacterium | reverse complement strand
TCAGCCCCTATCGCGCAAAGCACATCCCCCTGACGCATGGCCATGGTCTGCTTCCACCAGAGGACGATCCCGTCCGACGGGGCAACGATCTCGCGGGCGTCGGTGCCGTCGAGCCGGACGCAGACGCCAAGCCGAGCCCCCTTCTCCACCGACGGGTCCGAAAGGTCGGCCGGGTACCAGATTCCTTCGTACGGGACGTTCACGATCGCCGCGCGGCGCAGCATCCTTGGCTGCGACTGGCGCGGTTTTTCGGTCGGCCCGTCCGTCATCCCCATGGCAGCCATGAGCGCGACGGTCCAGCCCACGTGACGCTCAATGTCCTCCTCGGTGCGGCAGCCGCGGTCGCCGGACTCGGCAATGACGTACAGGCAGCCGCGGTCCGCGAGCGCCCCGGCCCGCGACGATTTCGCGACCTTCTCGAAGATGACGGTCTCAACCTCCGCGGAGCGATAGAAAGCCTGCGCGAGCAGGTCGACCGCGGGAACTCCCGACTCGTAGAGCCAGAGGAACGGATGCAGCCCCTCGGTGATCGCGCCGCCGTGCAGGTCGAGCCAGGCGTCGGCGTGGTTCGCGTATCCCGAGACGAGCCAGTGCATCAGGCGCTCGGTGGGCGTCCCGTCGACCTTTCCTGGAAATACCATCTTCGGAAACCGCTGGTCGAGGGGGTTCTGGCTGCACTCGTCGAGGAACCCCGGCATGTTCACGACCGGGATCACCACGAGCTTCCCCGCGAAGTCGCCGTTTCCGAACCGCTCGATGAGCGCGTATGCCGCTTCCATCCCGGCATACTCGTCCCCGTCCGACCCGCCGGTCACGAGCAGCGTCTTTCCCGGGCGATTCCCGAGAATGACGGCGACCGGAACGCGCGCCGACGTCGGGCCGAGGCCGACGGGAACCATCTGGACCGGAGAGCCTTCCTTCGTTCCGAAGAGAAAATCAAGCACACGTTTCAAAATCATGTATAATCCGCCCAGACATCTTACCGGTTAACATCCCTCTATGCACGCCACCCTTGCCGACCTGCGCGAAGACCTGGCCGACCTCCAATCGATCGCGGAATCCAGCGGCGGGCAGGTGTGGCGGCACAAGGCGCGGCTGGATCGGACGGCCGAGCATTACCGGCCGGAAACGCACGCGTTTCTCTCAAGACAGGCAAATGACCTTTGGTCGGAATACCAGGATCTGGCAAGGAGAATCCAGACCGCCCTGGGCGAGACCGCCGCCTGGACCGACGCCGACGTTCCGCGGCTGACCGACCTCAAGCACACGGCCGCCGACCTGCTCCGCTCGTTCCAGGCGAACCTCGCGTTCGTGCTTTCGGCGGGAGACTGGCAGAGCCCCACGTTCCTTCACTCGCTGGTCCCGCAGGCCGGGGCGCAGGTCGGACGGATCGTCGGGACGCAGAACGACTACAAGCGCGACGGGCACCTGGACGCCGACGCCTACGAGAAGGCGTTTCGCAAGGAATACATTGACGGGATGACGCTGTTTCCGCCGGAGGTCTGCCTCACGAGCAGCGGGATGGCCGCATTCGCCACCCTCGTCTCGTTCCTGCAGTCCGAGGGGGTCCGCGGTCCGATCCTCGTCGGTTCCGCGTCCTACTTCGAAAACAAGGTCGTGCTGCGCAAGGCATTCCCCGGGCAGATCGTCTACGTGGACGAGTCCGACGCCGACGCCGTGGTCGCCGCGGCGAAGCGCCTGCAGCCGCAGGCCGTGTTTCTCGACACCATCTGCAACTTTGCCACGCTCGCCCTCCCCGACATGGCGACGCTCGTTCCGCGACTGCTCTCCACGCTCTCGCGAAAGGCCTACCTCGTCATCGACAACGCCGGGATGGCTGCCACCTGCCAGCCCCTCTCCTGGCTCCCCGCCATCGGGATCCATGCCCGCCTGTTCGTGGTCGAGAGCCTGAACAAGTATTACCAGCTCGGCTTCGACCGCGTGACCGCCGGGGTGGTATGGACCACGGGCGGCCTCGCTCCGTGCGGGATACGACAAGCGCGGATCAACCTCGGAACCAATATCCCGGACGCGTCGGTCCTCGCGCTGCCGGAACCGAACCGCAGGCTTCTCGAGAGACGACTGGGACGAATGGGAAGAAACGCCCAGCGTCTCGCCGAGACGCTCGAGGCATACCTCGCGGAACACCCAAAGACCGCCGTGAAGGGCGTCGTCTACCCCGGCCTTCCAAAGCACCCATCGGCCAAATGGTCCAAGTCCCGCCGATTCAACGGAAGCTTCCTCGCGCTTGCCTTCAAGCCGGGCTGCCAGGACGTTCCAACCTACAAAAAATTCGTCGACCGGGCCATTGAGAAGGCGCGGCGGGGCGGGGTCGACCTCGTATCCGGTACGAGCTTCGGGTTCGACGTCACGCGGGTCTATCTCACCACCATCCACTACACCAGCGTTACCAAGCCGTTCGTGCGAATCTCCGTCGGGACGGAGACCGCAGCCGAGCTCGACGCCGTCGCCCGCGTCCTTATTTCCGCCATCGAATCCGTATGAGGAACCCAACTTCATCGCGCCCGCGTCGAACCGAGTTCTGGAGGACGTCCCTTTGGCGCGTCCCGGAAGAGGCGGGCGTCAAACAGGCGCTGGTGCTCGGCATCGGCGACGGCGGAAGCATCCGCGAGATCCGAAGGCGTTTCAAGCACGCGCACGTCACGGTCGTCGATCGGGATCCCTCGGCCATGGAATCGGCGAAGTCCCGCCGCGCATTCTCCGCGAAGAACCCGCCCGAGATCGTCGTCGGCGACCCGATCGAGCGCGTGCGCACCCTCGGCCGCTCGTTTGACCTCGTGGTCGTCGACCTGGCCGCGAACGGCGAGCCCGATCCGCGCCTCGCATCCGAGGAGACGGTCGCCTCCCTCGCCGCCGTCCTGGAATCCGACGGGTACCTCGTCCTCAGCGTCCTCGCGTCCGTCGGGATCATTCCCGCGTTCGAAAAGATCCTGTCGCGCCACGCGTCCTGGCATTTCAAGAGCGACGTCCTCGCCCTCTTCCGCCACAACGGCCAGGGCCGCGTCGGCGAGCCTGTCCCGGAAGGATTCGTCCACCAAATGCAGTCTCCCGATTACCTCCTCGGAGGCTGGCCCGCGGACGCGAAGAACACGGAGCTGGTAGGAAAGCCGGGATGCTGGGGAATGCGCTGGCACTACGGCCCGGCCTGGATCGAGGCGTACACGAGCGACGTCCAGCCGGAGATCGACGCCAAGGCGCACAGCCGCATGGTCATCTGGCAGCCGATCACGAAGCTGGGAAAGCCGGCGGGATGGGGACGGTCGTGGATCCAGATGAACCCGCAGCAGCACGGGTTCGCGGACATCAAGGACAAGCCGGAATACTGGAAGGAATGGACCAGCCACGCGCAGCGACACCTGAAGAAGTGGCTCAAGGACGACCGGTACGAGACGGTCGAGGTTTCCTACGACGACTTTGCCGCCGCGTACAACAAGACCGGCAAGCTGCCCTCGATGCGCAAGGATTTCCTCAAACTGCTCCAGCGCCGCATGGACCGGCACGGGCAGAACGTCCGCCTGTTCGCCTCGCGCGACAAGGCGACGAAGGAGATCCTCTCCGGCCTCGCGGTGTGCGACCTTCCGGACGTGTCCGTATCCATGCACCTCATCGCCTTCATCCAGAAGAAGTACGAGAGGACGTCGGTCGGCACGGGAATCATCGACCACTGGTACCGGAACTGCCGGGCGACCGGGATCCGCTTCCCGCACTTCGGACTCGTGTGGATGGCCGGCGATCCGAACAGCTGGAAGGGCTACTCCAAGTTCAAGCGCCAGTTCAATCTCCACCTGCTCCGGTATCCGATGCCGCTCCTCAAGTTTGTCAGGCAAAAGCCGAAGGGTTGATTCCCTCGGCTTTTTTCTATCTTCGCGCTTTCTTGCTATACTGTGCCCATATATGTCTATCAAAAAAGCCATTATTCCGGTCGCCGGGTTTGGGACGCGCTTCCTCCCCGCGGCCAAGGCCCAGCCGAAGGAAATGCTCGCTGTCGTGGACAAGCCGGTCGTGCAGTACATCGTGGAGGAGGCGGTCGCAAGCGGAATCGAGGAGATCATCTTCGTCACCTCCATCGGCAAGCGCGCCATCGAGGACCACTTTGACCGGAACTTCGAGCTGGAGTACCGGCTCGAGCAGAAGAGCAAGCTGAAGGAGCTCGAGTCCATCAAGGCGATCGGCAAGCTGGCCAAGTTCGCCTTCGTCCGCCAGAGCAAGCCGCTCGGCGACGGGCACGCGGTTCTCTCCGCCCTCCCGTTCGTAAACGGAAACGAGCCGGTGGCCGTCCTGTTCGGGGACGACATCATCGACGGCAAGGTCCCGGCGCTCAAGCAGCTGATGGACGCGTACGAGAAGTACGGGAATCCGGTGATCGCGCTTCAGAAGGTTCCAAGGAAGCAGGTCTCAAGCTACGGCGTCATCGGCGGAACGGCCGTGAACAAGAAGATCTGGGACATCCAAAAATTCGTGGAGAAGCCGAAGGTCGAGGACGCGCCAAGCGACCTGATCTTCATCGGACGGTCCATCCTAACCCCGGAAATCCTCGAGCTTCTCCCGCTCGTGGAGGCCGGAAAAGACGGCGAGATCCGGCTTGCGGACGCGTTCGACGCATACCTGAAGGGCAGCGGGTCGCTCTACGGCTGTGTGTTCGAAGGGACGCGCTATGACTGTGGAAACAAGCTGGGATTCCTGAAGGCACAGGTCGAGCTCGGCCTGAAGCACCCGGAGATTGGCAAGGAACTGAGGAAATATCTCAAGACCCTATGAGCACCTTCAAACGATCGATCTCGGCGCTCGGGCTCGTGGCGCTGCTCGTCACCTCCGGATGCGGAGGGCCCACGGCCGCGGAGACGGCGGCGAACAAGCCCGTAAAGATCGTGATCTGGCGCGTCTTCGACGACCCGAGCAGCCTTGACGCCATCGAGGCGTCCTACCGCGCGATCCACAAGAACGTCTCGTTCGACTATCGCGCGCTCCGGTACGACGAGTACAAGGACGCGCTCCTCCACGCCTTCGCGGAGGGGACCGGCCCGGACATCTTCTCCATCCCGAACACCTGGATCGGCGAGTACGAGCCGCTCATTTCCCCGCTCCCGGCCACGCTCACCATTCCCTACACCGAGATCCGCGGGACGCTGAAGAAGGAAACGATCATCACGCTGAAGACGGAGCCGACGCTTACCGAGCGCGAGCTGAAGACGAACTTCCTCGACGTGGTGGACGCGGACGTGGTGCGCAGCTACAAGCCGAACGGGAACAAGGAGGCGGAACGGCGCATCTTCGGCCTTCCGCTTGCCATGGACACCCTCGCGCTCTATTACAACAAGGACCTGTTCAACGCGGCCGGGATCGCGGTGGCCCCGACGTCGTGGACGGACTTCCAGAACGACGTCACGAAGCTCACCACGATCGGCCCGAACGACACCGTCGTCCAGTCGGGCGCGGCCATCGGCGGGTCGCGCAACGTGGAGCGGGCGTTCGACATCCTGTCGGTGCTCATGATGCAGAACGGGACGAAGATGGTCGACGACGGGGGCGACCCGACGTTCGCCAACAAGCTTGCGGACGACACGCTCCCGGGCGCCGACGCCGTGCGCTTCTACTCCGACTTCGCCAACCCGCTCAAGGCCGTGTACGCCTGGAGCAAGGACCAGCCAAGCTCGTTCGACGCGTTCTCCACGGGAAAGACCGCGATGTTCCTGGGCTACTCCTATCACGACGCGCTTATCAAGCAGAAGGCGCCAAAGCTGAACTACGGCATCGCGCCCCTCCCCCAGATCTCGTCGGGACGCATCGTGAACATGGCCAACTACTGGGTCGAGACCGTGTCCAAGTCTACGAAGAATGCCAACTGGGCCTGGGACTTCGTCCAGTTCGCGGCCAAGGCAGAGAACGCGTCCAAGTACCTGAAGGCCACGGGCAAGCCAACCGCGCTGCGCTCGCTCATCAACGAGGAGCTGACGGATGAGACCCTCGCGGTATTCGCGGGCCAGCTGCTTACCGCGAAGAGCTGGTATGCCGGAAAGGACGCGGCGGCGGCGGAGACGGCCTTCCTCGACCTCATCGACGGAACGGTGGCCGGAGGCGACGCCAACAAGCTCATCCGCGACACGGTGAACAAGGTAAGCCAAACGCTATGAACATACGCATCATCGCAGCGGCGGTCGCCCTGATGGCGCTTGTCGTCCCGACGCGAATGGCGCTCGCGGCATCGAGCATCTGCGCGAACAACCCGTGTGCCTCGTCCGAGGTCGGCCCGTTCATGGTCGGAATTTCGAAGTCGTGCGGAAACGAGGGTACCTGCTCCCTCGTCGACATCGAGCACGTCTTCGACAACGTCGCGAGCTACGTTCTCAGCATCGTCGGGGCGCTCGTCTTCCTGATGTACGTCATCGGCGGATTCTACTTCCTGCTCTCGGGAATGCCGGGAATGGAAAAGTACCGCGAAAAGGGAAAATCAGCGCTCAAGACCTCGACGATCGGACTCATCATCATCTTTTCCTCGTATGCGCTCATGTACACTCTGTTCGCCGTACTTTCGGGCAATGACATCAGTCAGGGGGTGAAGAGCTACGTATCCTGCGGACCGGGAACGGTAAACCAAGGGGCATCCTGCGGGCTCAACAGCACGTGCACGGCGGACGGCCTGTGCAAGAGCCTGTGCGAGCAGGGCCACCCCACGGTCGTAACCTCGTTCACGACGGACTGGGTGCAGTGTATCGACGTGAACGCCCAGCTGAGCGGAGATAATCTGACTCAAATGGGATGCACGGCCAACCTCTGCCCGGGTGGATCGGATATCCAGTGCTGCGAATTCATCTACCAGTATGAATAGAATCCCTATGAAACGACTGTACCTCTTCGCGGTTGCGCTCGTCCTCGGAACGCTTCCCGCGGTCTTCCCCGCCCATGCGGCCCTCACCAACCCCCTCGGCTCCAACGACCTTCGCGTCGTCATCGGATATCTCGTGCGGGCCATGCTCGGCCTTTCGGGAGCGATCGCGCTGTTCGTCTTCGTCTGGGCGGGCCTCCAAATGATGCTCGCGGCGGGCGAGGCGAAGAAAATTACCAAGGCAAAGGAGTCGCTTACTTGGGCTACGATCGGACTTGTGGTAATATTCACGGCATACACCCTCGTGTACACGCTGGTTACGGCGTTATCCACAGGGACGGCGGCCTAGCCATAATTAATACGTATCAAAATACGCGTATGTCCAAGAAGGTTCTCGGCTATTTCCTCGGCGGATTGATGGCGCTCGCTCTCGTTGTCCCGGCCCTGCACGGCCACGCGGTTAACGCGGCGGCCATGACCCAGAACGACTACTTCGGCACGGACTCCTCCGGATCGGCCATCTCCGGCGACACGTTCGCCAGCTCGGCCGGTCTCAGCTCCGGCGACCTGCCGACCACGATCGCCTCGCTTATCCGCGTTGTCCTCGGTATCCTCGGCATCATCGCGGTGGTCATCATCCTCATCGGCGGATTCAAGTGGATGACCTCCGGCGGCAACGACGACAAGGTGAAGAGCGCCCGCAAGGTCATGACGTCCGGCATCATCGGCCTCGTCATCGTCCTCTCCGCCTTCGCTATCGCCCAGTTCGTCCTCTCCTCGGTGATTACCGCCACTTCCGGCTCGGTCTAATCGAAAAATCGCGGTCCGATGTTCATCGGACCATGATCCTGCCAGGCAACGCGGTTGCCGAGCGGGATTATGGAGCATCTACTTCTCGCAAGCGCGGCAACCGATTCGGTTTTGAGCGGACTCTCGACCGCCGGCGGGGCGAACGGTGCCGGGTACACGGATAACGTTTCCATTACGACGATCGTCGGAAACACGATCAACGTCATTCTCAGCCTTTCCGGCATCCTGTTCATCTGCCTCCTCGTCTACGCCGGGTTCCTGTACCTTACGTCGGCGGGCGAGGATAAGGGGGTGGCGAAGGCTAAGAAGTTGATTTCTTCCTCGATCATTGGCATACTTATTATCGTCATGTCGTACGCCATCACCACGTACGTGTTCGCGGCACTGGCAAAGATCGTCTCCTAAACGAATTAACCCTCGCTTTGCGAGGAATTACTCCCACTATGAAAAACCTCTACGCAAAGCTCGGCGCCGGCCTCTCCATGCTCCCGGTTCTCGCCACCCCGTTGATGGCAAGCGCGGCCGTCTCGGCAACCCCACTTGAAGACGCCGCTGGCGACGTGACTAATATCGGATCCGCCGCCGGTTTGAGTAGCGCAAGCAGCCTGCCGACCATCATTGGAAACGTCATCAACGTTCTGCTCGGCGTCCTCGGCATCGTGTTCGTGGTGCTGGTCGTGTACGCCGGCTTCCTGTACCTCACGTCCGCCGGCGAGGATAAGGGCGTCGGAAAGGCGAAGAAGCTTCTTACGCAGGCGGTCATCGGACTCATCATCATCGTTTCTGCGTACGCCATCTCCGGATACGTCATCAACGCGCTCGTCAACATCGCGTCCTAGTAAAAATCAAAGGCGTCCCCGACTTGATGGGGACGCCTTTTTTTGCGCAAAAAAAATAGGTCCTCTCCCGTCGGCATGAGATGCCGACGGGAGAGGACCAGAGCCGCCTTACCGCTGCTTGCTGCAGTTGCCGATCGTCCGCCATTGGATGGGATCGTTGCCGGTGTTGTTCGCCACGTACACGTGCTCCACGACGTACGCCTGGCGGTAGCCGTCCCAGCTCGCCAGCATCAGCGTGGATCCGCTCGGCACGTACAGGACGGTGCCGGTGTGGATGCTCGCCGCCGGGCAGGAGAACGCGGGCGTTCCCTTGGTGGATGATTCCGCGAACGGGACCATCGAGCCAAGCGGGACCGGAGCCCCGTCCTTCATGATGCACACCTTCTCGAACTTGCCCGCGGCTTCGAAGTTCGTGACTTGCACCCCTTCCCAAGGCGCGCTCGGCCGCGAGTAGCTCGCGACGTACTCCAGGTAGGTCTCCTGGTCGAGCGGGATGGCCTGCGGGTAGTAGACCGCGTGCTGGGCGCTGGTCCTCGAGGACGCGTCGGGCGTGTCATCCGCGACCGCGGGTTCCGTCTTGGCCGGAGCCGCCACGGATGCCGTCGCCGCGGGCTGGTGGGCCTTGGCGTAGGCCGTCTGCTTCGCGTCGAGGTCCTTGAGTTCCATGACGCGCGCGAGACAGCCGGGGACTTCCGGCGTGCAGTACGTCATCGCCATTCCGATGGTCGACGCGAACTCGGCCGTGCCGGCCGCTTCCTGGGCCATGTCCGCCGCCCCGTTGAACTCCGCCTGACCGGCAAGCGCCAGCGAGGCGAGAAGCAGGACGCCGCTCACTTCGACACCGGCATGTGCGCGGCAAGGTTGCCGATGTCCGCGTTCTGGCACGCGTCCACCTGCGCCTGGGTCCTGATCTCCGCCAGGGTCTTCGGGCAGGTCGCCTTCAGGTCAATCGGCGCCTGGCCGGCGGACATGGATCCGCCGTTGCCGTTCGACCCTCCTCCGAGGACCGGAAGCGCCATGCCATTCAGCGCCTCCCACTGCGGGCGGAACGCCGCGCTGTAGGCGGCCGCCTGGGCAAGGTTCGGATCGTACGAGACGTAGACCGGGATGGGGGCGACGTCGTATTGCGGCCGAACCGGAACCGTCTCCACGAAGGAACGGGACTCGACCTGGCCGTACTGGTCGTAGGCCATGCGATGGGACGAGTAGCAGGCAAGAAAACCACTGAGTGAAACGATGAGCAACATGGCTCACCTCCTTTTTTTGGGTTGAGATGCAAGGAGCGCCGCCGCGAGGGATTCGCGACGAAGGCCGGTAGAAAGGCCGGCTCCGGCGTCTGCTGCCAGACGACGGGGCCAGACTTTCTCAAGGGGGCCGGACCCGAGCATTCGCAGGGCGAATGAACTCGGATCCGGCAGAGCGCGGAGGCACGTGCCTCAGGGAGAGGTCGCACACCGCGTGTCGCTCGCGCGCAGGAGCGGCGAGAGCGAGTCGCAGTCGAGGGGGACGATGTCCTTCTGCGACTCGACGGAGGACAGCGTCGAGTAGATCACCGTCTTCTTCCGCGCGGGCGTCGTCGCGGAGGTGGCAGTGGCCGTCGATCCGCCGCCGGTGTTCGCCGTCCCGAAGTTCGGCACGTGCGGCCTCGGCGTCCCCGCGGGCGGGAACTGCGGCGTCGGTAGGACGATGTCCGCGAGGCTCGGGACCGGGGAATGGACGCCCCTGTCGGGAGACCAGACCAGGACTCCGATCACGACCAGGATTCCGGCGACCCATGCGCCGAGTGCCCAGCCGTTGTGATGGTGGTGGTTGAGAACATGCGCCGCCTCCCTCGCGAGCACGCATACGCCGCAGATGGTCTGCAGCTTGGCGAAGAAGGAGACCACGGGACCAACCGGCTCCATGGAGACCATGGACACGAACACGGAACAGGCGACCAGCGTCATGACGCCGAACACGATGAACTGGGTCCATCCGTGCATGTGGGTGTCATAAAAGATCGCCGCAATCCCGAGCACACAGCCCGCGAAAAGCACAATGTTGTAGAGCAGGGTAAAGTCGAAGTTTTCCAATGTTGAACTCTCGGATAAAGGGTGAAACCAATGGTTTTCCGAAGAAATCCACTCGTTTCACCCTTCGATCCGAGGGCCAATAGTAACACAAAAAGTCACTTTTGTCAACCGTTCGGAGGACTTTCCCTGTTTTCCACTGGAATGTAGACCTGTATCCATTCGTCCTCATAAGCCATCTTATACAGGCCGGAAGCGGCGATATTCTTGGCAAAGTCGCCTTCCAGTCGTAAATCCACGAGGATCGCGGAGGCATGAAAGACCGTCTCGACCTTCGAGATATCCGCGTCCTTTCCGCTCTGCAAATCGAACCACGCCTGGTACCGGTCCTTGTCCGCGTCGTACATGAACCGCGGGTCAAGGCCGACGAGGAAGTGGCGCTGATCGTCGAGATAGAAATAGATCAGCGACATGTCCCACGGGGCATTGAAGACGATCGCGCCTTCCGCGAGGTTCTGTTTCAGCCAGGCGGCGCTTCCCTCGTACTGGGATGCGGAAAAGAAGCCCTTCCGACCCTGCGCGTAAGAAACCGATCCCGCGCCAAGACAGACGACGGACAGGGAAACGACGGCGACAAGGGCGGCGAATGACTTTTTCCGTCCCTTGGCGACTTCCTGAACCCGAGCGATCTCCTGTCGGAGAAACGGCTCCGCGACGGAAAGGATGGCACCGGTCGTCAGGATCAGAAACGGGATCAAGTATTCCAGGTATCGCGCGGATCGAACCGCGAACGCCGCGAACACCGACGACAGAAGGAGCGGCGCAAAGACGTTTCGCACCCTGTCCCCGGTTAGCTTGAACGCGCGAGTCGCACCGGACAGAACCAGGAGAAGAACGGAGAGGCCGAACGCGCAGAACGCGAGGATGTCGTTTTGAAACATGACGAACCAGGAAACCGGGGACCACTCGGATCCGACGGGAATGTGCGCGCCGCCCGCGATGGCGATCTTTACGATGTCGAGCGCAATGAACGTCAGGCTGTCGGGAAAATATGGGTTGGCGATCGTTCCGGCAAGAAGGCCGAGGAAGAGTGCCGTCGCAAGGGCGTAGACCTCACCCCGTCCCTCTCCTTTTGAAGGAGAGGGGGACTTGGACGGAACGAGACGGCGCGCGACGAGATCGCCGATGGCAAAGCAGACGAACGCGGCGCCGAGAACGGGCCAGCCGTGATAGAGCCAAACGAACAGGACTGCGATGACGAAGAGAGGGCGCGGGCGCGACTTCAGCATTGCCCAGACTCCCAGCATCAGGAGCGCGATCGACAGCGAGCCCGCCTTTGGCATCGACATGCGCTGGAGAAAATCGAACGACAGCGCGGCGACGAGCGTGAGCCACTCCGGATATGGCGAGTCGATCGACCGAAGAAACCGATAAAGCGCATAAAATGCGACGAGGCCGAACAGCGCGGCCGAAACCTTCATGCCGACGAGCGGGTCGAAGATCGTGACAAACGGGATGAGCAGGACGTGGTACAGCCAGTGCGCGTCGACGTACCGATCGCGCATCACGGTTTCCTGGAGCCAGGGAAACGCATGGATGAATCCGTTGTCGCGAATCTCAAGAGCCATCTTCGCGTGGTAGAACGAGTCCGGATCCGGAAAGACTGATCGCGCCTCGATGAGCGCGAGCATCGTCGCAATGGCGATACAGACAAAGACGGTGGACCGGGAAGGTCGTTTCATACCAAGGAATTGTACGGTGGCCGTCCGTTCGTCGCAATATGTCGCATGGCAATAAAAAAGCCGGTTCCCATGGGGAACCGGCAGAGGCCTGTCTAGTCGCAGCCCTGGCTTGCGCGAAGGGCGGGCGAGTATCCTGCAAGCCGCGCGCACCGGTCGGCATCGCTGACGACCATACGGCCCGGACCCGCGTCCATCTGACCGCCCGTCGTTTCCACGACGGATGCCGTCGCCTCGGCCTGCGCCTTGGCGTCGGCTTTCGCCTTCGCTTCGGCTTCGGCCCTGGCCTGCGCCTCGGCCGCCAGCCTGTCCGTCTCGGGCGTTGCCGCCTTCAGCTGGCCGGCAAGCTCGATGTCCGCCTCCTGCTCGTCCGCGACCAGCTCGCGCAGCGAACCGTACTCCTTTGCTCCGCCGTCGAGGAAACGGCCGAACAGGCGCTCGCGCACCGCCCAGCCAACTTCGCCAGCGGGACAGTTGGAATCCGCCACTTCGACCTCGGCATAGCCCGGGAGGTCGAGGCTGCTGCCCTTGGGAAGGCAAACGGCCTTCGTCGCGTCGACCGTCGCGGTATCCGGCACCTTCGGGTCGGTCGACCGCGTCACGTGGATCATCTCCGCCGTGATCGCGTCCGCCTTGGTCCGTCCAAGGACGCTCACCGGGAACGCCCCGCCCTTCGGGGTCGGGACGTAGAACGTGGGTTCTCCGCCGTCCACGATCCTGCTCTCGACCGACACCCGGAACGTCGCCTGGGGCACGATCCACGGGATGACGATCAGGATCAGCATCCCCACGATCGCCGCCGTGCCGAGCGCGTTGACCGCATTCAGCTTGCCGAGCGAGATCTTCTTCCACCGCTCGACGATGGTCTCTTCCGCGTGCCACATGGAGTGGAACCGGTCGCCCGCGATCGCCGTCAGAACGAACACGGTCATCGGCGCGGAGCTCATGAACGACACGTTGTTGAACCACGAGTCGATGAGCAGCACCGAGATCGCCACCGCCGCCGTTCCGCAGAACAGCACGGTCGTTGCCTTGGCCGTAGCCGGCAACTCGGACTTCAGGATGCCCGCGGTCGCCCACTGGATCGCGCTGGACCAGTACCAGACGACGAACCAGATCAGGACCGCGATACTCGTGAGAAACAGCCCGATCACCTGCCCGTCGACGGTCGACGGGGTGAGCCACCAGCCGAACTTTGGGAACAGCGAGACGCCGTACATGTACAGGATGGCGGTCGCCGCCGCGAGGTACCCGAGCAGGATGCCGAACCCGAGGGTCAGGATCTTGAGGGCCGTACGCCAGTTCTCTTCCTTGCGGAACTTTTCCCACACGGTGAACGTGGCAACCTTCACCACGTTCTCGGGCCTGAGCTTCCCCTTGCCGCGCGAGATGATCTTGTCGAGGACGAGATCGAACCCCTTCTTGGTGAGGCCGTAGGGCTCGGCGGGCTTGGGAGCCACGGGGTTGGCCGTGAAGAAGCCCGCGAACCAGCGCTCGACCGACCCCATCCATCCGGGAGTCGGCGTGGCAGGAACAACCGGCGGGACCGGCGGAACGACCGTGGTGGTCGAATTCCAGCATCCCTCGTAGATCCCCTGGTTTCCCATCACGTCGACGGCGAGCTTGATCCACTCGTCAACGGGGACATTCGTCGCCTCGGTGGCGATATCCGCGCCCTCGATGTCGTCGACCACGCTGGGCGTGTTCTTCGGGTACAGGAGCACGGCATCGAACAGCTCGATGCCCTTGTCTCCGACTTCCTGCCGCCATGTCTTCGCCTTCTCCGGAGCCTTTGCGGGCGCCGGCTTCCCTGCGGGCCAGGTGTCGGGGCAGTAGAAGACGTTCGCGAGCGCTTCCGCGTCGATGAGCGGCATGCGCTTGGCGTTGCGATACGCCGGGGGCGCGGTGACCTTGGTGCCGCCGCCCTTGCCGTCCTTGCCGGCGCCCGTGGTCGTCGTTTCCTTGCGGAACGCGGCCGTGTGCTGCGCGTAGGCCTGCTCGCAGTGCTGGCAGCTCGTTGCCGGAACCGCGGGGGCGCCGGAATCGAGGATGTCCGCGTACACGGCGCCTTCGGTGGCCGCGGCGTGGATCATCCGGATGCCGGTACCGGGGTCCGTCATCAGCACGACCATCGCCTTTCCAGGGACGACCGCCTCCACCTTGTTCACGTACTGCGACGTGTTGGTGTCGTGGATCGCCTGGTCGAGGGCGCGCCGGCCCTTCTCGGGGTCGGAGGCGTCCACGTAGCCGGAGATGATCCCCTGCATGACGTTGCGACCGATGAGGTTGATCCACATCTTGGCCGCGGGGTTGATGTTGGCGTGGCCGATCAGGGCGTCGAAGAGGACGTTGGAGACGCCCGCGCCGACGATCTTGATGCCGAGCTTCGCGATGGGCATCCGTGCGAACATTACCCGGAGGAACTCCGAGCCGTTCAGGCCGGCATGCTCGAACGCGTACTTCACGCTCTCTTCGATGCTCTCGCCCTCGAAGTCGCTCGGGAGTGCCGCGGCGCTTCCGCCGACGTACGCCTTCATCTTGTCC
This sequence comes from Candidatus Uhrbacteria bacterium, assembly GCA_903843045.1. Taxonomy (GTDB): domain Bacteria; phylum Patescibacteriota; class Patescibacteriia; order UBA9934; family GWF2-40-263; genus YC12-FULL-57-11. The sequence continues at coordinate 13,969 of CAIMOJ010000045.1, read as the reverse complement.
GTATCCGCCAGAGCCGCGAACGTCGCGGGAGCAAGTGTACCTTTCATGAAAAACCTTCCTTCGTGTGCGGCACAGCCGCGGTGATGATTGTGAAAGAGACAGAGAAACCGTCTCCCATAGCAAGCCAGAGGCCGCACACGGAAGAGGGTATTTTTATCATAAAAATGAGGTTTTGTCAACCGAAAAGCGTCAACACTCGGTGTTGACGCTTTTGAAAAGTAAGGTTTTATTGGAGTTTTACGTCTCCGACCGCCAGACCGGCCTTGATTCCGTCCGTCACGGCCTTGCGATCATGGTTCCTTCCGACGAGCGTGGCACCCACCAGCTTGCCAGAGCGAACGAACAGCTGGGTTACCCCTCCGGCCGACGCGGAACCAACGATAACCGTCGAATCCGACGCTGCCCGATCGGTATCACCGACCGCGATAATATCGAGTCCGGCGAGGTTCGTCGCATACGACGAGACGTTCTGAAACTCCTCGTTTGCGCCCGCCATGTTGCGCGCGGCAACGCGGCCCTGCATCACGGCCGACGGCCAGTTCCCCGCCATCACGCGCCGGCCGACGACCAGGTCGTCGAACTCCGCGATGTCGCCCGCCGCGTACACGTCCGCCACGTTCGTCTCCAGCCGCGCGTTCGTCAGAATCCCGCGGCCCGTCTCGATCCCCGCGTCGCGGACCCAGCCAAGCTCCGGCGCGATGCCGACGCCAACCGCGACCACGTCGTCGGGAGTGACGCCAACCGACTCGGGCGTCTCGCTCCCCGGCCGCACGTCGACTCCGACGCGTTTTAAGTGCGTCGTCACGAGCGCTCCACTCTCCGCGTCCAAGATCCGGCTGAACATCCACGGCCCGCGAAACGCCGCGACGGTCGACATTCCGCGGTGGACGAACAGGTCGATGAGCTCGGACGCGATGAAACTTCCGCCGTACACGACGCCACGGCCCGAACACGAAGCCATCCTTGCGATGAGGTGCTCGGTGTCCCCGAGCGTCTGGAAATAGCACACGTTCTCGCCGTCGTACGGCAGCGTCTGAATCTCCGCGCCGGTCGTGATGAGCAGCTTGTCGTACGGGATCTCCCGGCCGTCCGAGATCGTTACGAACCGGTTGACCGTGTCGATCTCCTCGCATCGCACGCCGCAAAGCCACTCGATGTTCTTGTCGAGATACCACGTCTCCTTTTTCAAAAAAATCTTCTCGCGCGAAACGATTCCCTTCGCGTAATGCGGCAGCAGAACGCGCGAGTAGATAACCTCGTGCTCCTCGCCGATGAGGACGATCTCAGCCGTCTCATCGAGTTTGCGGAGTTCCTCGGCGGCGGTTGTGCCGGAGATGCCGGCTCCGATGATGACGTGACGCATACGGCGGGGTTGCGAATAACGAATTAGTTACTTATTACACATATGGCACGTATTGCCACGGATGTTACATATTCTGACGACGGACACACGATCTGCCACGAACGGACGAATTCGTACGAATTCGTTCCAATACGTTGCATATGTGTAATAAGTAACTAATTCGTTATTCGCAACCCCGCCGTTTGTTATACATCCGGAAACAGCTGCTTCCCGCTCTCGTCGTAAATGAAGATCGCCAGCGTGGGACACGATTGAGCCCCCATGATGATCGTTTCCATCTCGTCGGCCGTCACGTCGAACGTGCGTTGATACGTGCGTTCGCCGGGTTCCGTCCCGTGGTCGAGGACGTACGCCTTGTTCTCGTCATTCATCTGGAACGTCTCCGGGGCGATGGTGACGCAGGAGGCGGCGCCGATGCAGAGGTCGGGATCCACTTTGACGGTGAGCTTGGGCATATTAGGATTCAATGAATTCGACGACCGTCATCTCCGGGCAGTGTTCCGCGACCAAATCTTGCAATCCCTCCTTGTACGACCCCGAGCACTCGCAGCCGCCGCAGAAGCCGGTAATCTTGAAGACGATGGTCGGGGCCTCGGCGGAGACGATCTCGATGGCGCGGTTGGCCGAGTCGAGAACCGGCTTGAGCGTCGCGAGCTGTTCGTGAAGTTTTTCGATGGCCATATTATGCTCCGAAATATTTTTCGCGGTAGAAGCGGATGAGTTCCTCCACGGCCGGAAGGACGGACGGATTACCGATTCCGACCTTCGTCTTCGCTTGAACCGCCTCGATCGTGGTCGCGCCGTCGAGCACGGCTTCCTCGATGTCGTGGTCGGTCACCTTCGAGACGGGGTCGATAATGCGGGAAGCTTCCACGACCATCTTATCAACTTGGTCGGTTCGGCGATAGAAGTCGTTGATCGCGTCGCGTAGCGCCTTGTCGCACAGCACCGAGCAGTGGAACTTGCGCGCGGGAAGTCCGCCGAGCCTGTCCATGATGTGCTGCGGCTTGATGGTGCGCGCCTCGGAAAGCGTCATCCCGCCGTTCTCGGTGACCATGAGCGACGCCATCGAGGTCGAGGCGATCGCCGAGCCGCAGCCGAACGTCTTCCAGCGGAAGTCGAGGATCTTCTCGGTGGCCGGATCCACCTTCATCCACACGCGCAGCTCGTCGCCGCACGCCGGGGAGCCGACCTTTCCGATGGCGTTGTAATCGTCGGGGTTCGCGTCCTCGTGCATGAAGTTGCGCGGGTTGAAGAAATGGTCTTTCACCACGTCGGTGTAAAACCACGACTTGCCGCCGTCCTTCGTGGTGACGTCGCCCTTGTTGCCGACGACGGGAGCTTGCTCGTAATCAGACATAATATTTTGGGTCGACGCGCACCGGGCTTAGGGCACGGAGCTTTTCCACGAGCGGCGGAATGGTGTCGAGGACGTACGCGATGTCCGCGTCGGTCGTCGCGTGTCCGAGCGAGAAGCGGACGGATCCGTGCGCGACCTCGTACGGCAGGCCGAGCGCGAGGATGACGTGGCTCGGGTCGAGCGTGGTCGAGGTGCAGGCGGAGCCGGTGGAGGCGTAAATGCCGGAGGCGTCGAGATACAGGATGAACGCCTCGCCCTCGATGTCCATGAACGAGATGTTCACGTTGTTCGGAAGGCGCTTGGTCGCGTGGCCGTTCAGCCGAACCTTCGGGACGCGCTCGCGAATCCCCGCGATAAGCATATCGCGAAGGACGGTCAGGCGTTGCGATTCGGCGACCCGCTCGCCCTGCGCGATCTCGAGCGCCTTCGCCATCCCGATGATCCCCGCGACGTTCTCCGTTCCCGGACGAATCCCCTTCTCCTGCGACCCTCCGAACTGCAACGGCTGGATCTTCACCCCGCGGCGGACGTACAGCGCGCCCACGCCCTTCGGCCCGTACATCTTGCTTCCGTTGATCGTCATCAGGTCCACGTGCAGCTTCTCCACGTCGAGGTCGAGCGCGCCGGTTGCCTGGCACGCGTCGGTGTGGAATACCGGGAACTGGAAGTTGCCCGGCTGGAGGCACGGCATCGTGTTCGGGTTCTGCTTCCGGTGCTTCTGGATCGCGTTCCCGATCTCGCCGATGGGCTGGATCGTGCCGATCTCGTTGTTCGCGTACATCACCGAGACGAAGATCGTGTCCGGCCGGATCGCGGCCATCACCTGCTCGAGCGAGATCATGCCGTCATGGTCGGGCGACAGGTACGTCACCTCGAATCCTTCCTTCTTTTCCAAATGCAGCGCCGCCTCGATCACCGCGTGGTGCTCGAACGCGGTCACCACGAGGTGCTTCCCGTGCGACTGGTTCGCTCGGCAGAACCCGAGGACGGCCAAGTTGTCGGACTCCGTCCCGCCGGACGTGAACAGCAGCTCGTCGGCGCGGACGTGCAGAATCTTCGCCATCGCCTCGCGCGCGTCGTCGAGCGCGTCCTTCGCGTCCTTCCCGACGGAATGGAAGCTGGACGGGTTTCCGAAGTTCTCTTTGAGGTACGGCAACATCGCCTCGAGAACGCGGGGATCAAGCGGGGTCGTGGCGGCATGGTCGAGATAAACGTTGAGCATAAAGTAGACGGAATATAACAAAAAAGAACCCTTTTGGCAAGGGTTCTTCCCCAAATTTTCTACACTCCGATCAGCGTCCCTCCGTAATAGGCGTTCACGGCGCGGCCGATGAGGAAGCCGAGGGCGGCGGCGCTGAGGGATACGACCACCATGTGCCAGCCGCCGGTCCAGGCCGACCGCTTCTTGGAAAACGACGACGCCCAGGCGCCGAGCGCGAACAGGCAGAGGCCGGTGAGGACGATGGACGGAAGGTATGCCTGCGAGATGGGAAGGAAAAAGTATGGCGCGAGCGGGACCATGCCGCCAAGGGTATACGTGACGCCCATCACCACGGCCGAGCGCATGATGTGCTCGCCGAACCGCTCGCGCGACTTTCCCGTTTCCTTCAGCACCGCGTCCTCCGCCTCCTGCGCGGACTTGTTCGAAAGGTAACTTCCCGCGGCCATGGAGAGCGCCTCCACGGAAACGATCACGAATCCAGAGAGGATCACCACCGCCGTGCTCTGCGCCCCGGCCGCGATTCCCGTCACCGCGCCGAGCGTTGACACGAAGCTGTCCTCCAGCCCGAACACGATCTCCCGCATGCTTTCCGCAATCTCGTACCGCAGTGTTTTTCCACTCATAGTACGTGTATACTACAGCCGAACGCCTATTCACTCAAACATCGTATGACGATTCCCCAGGACCTCCACCCATTCCGCGTTCCGACCCTCATTGCCGTCACCGACAACGTGCAGGCCAAGCTGTTCCTTGCGAACGACCGCGAGATCGACCTCGTCCACACGATCTCGACCAAGCTCGAGCCGATGGAGCAGGAGCGCGTCCAGATCATCACCGGGGCCGGGGGCGCCAGGAGCGGCGAGCAGCACGAGCAGAACCAAAAATTCACGCGAGAACAGCTGTACGCCCAGCTCGACGCGGATCTGGTCAGCCGTCTTCGCAACGGAGACTTCAAGGCGCTGGCCGTGACCGTCCCGCAGGAGAACATCAACGAGCTGAAGGAATCGCTCCACGTCGACCTGCTGAAGGTGGCGGATGCCTGGGTCGGCAAGTTGCTGACGAACGACGACTTGGTTGATATCGTCCAGCACGTGCAGGAGGAAGCAGGGTTCGATCAGCCAGTCGAGTAGGGACGTACGCCACTAAGTGGCGGGGACGAGCCCGAAAACATTGACGATCCCCGCCACTTAGTGGCGGGGATCGTTTGTTATCGTCGATTCGATCCACGAGGCAAGCAGGTCGCCGAAATCGCGGCCGCTGGCGGCGACGGCGCGCGGGAAGAGGACGCTAAGGCCTGGGATCGTGTTGATTTCGAGGAACCAGATTTCGCCGGCGGAATCGACGATGAGGTCGGTGCGGGACAGGTGGCGGGCGCCGATCGCCCTGTGCGCCGTGAGCGCGGCGGCTTGGAGGCGTCGGGCGAGGTCGTCGGGAATCGGGGCCGGGCAGAGCTTCTCGGCGGGGGTTGGGCCGTACTTGGCGTCGTAGTCGTAGATGCCGGTCGGGGATTTGATCTGAATGACCGGCATGGCCGTCGCGACACCGTCGACGTCCGCGACGGCCACGGTGAACTCGTCGCCGGCGACGAAGGACTCGACGAGGACGCGCGATGAGAATCGCAGCGCGGCGTCGACGGCGGCGTCGAGCCCGGCGCGGTCGCGGACGACCGAGACTCCCTGCGTGCTTCCGCCGTCGAGTGGCTTCACGACGCAGGGGAACGCGACGGTTGGAAGAAATTCCACTGTATGCTGAATGACGCGATCGAGTCGTTTAGCATACACCTCCCACGGCGCGGTTTTCACTCCGGCGGACGAGACAATTCGTTTGGCGAGATCCTTGTCCATCGCGATCGCGTGTGCCGCGACCTCGGAAAAAAGATACGGGATCCCAAGCGTCTCAAGAAACCCCTGAACCGTCCCGTCCTCGCCGCCCTTGCCGTGAAAGACAGGGATCGCGCCGGAAAACTCATGGCGATGCGCAAGGAACGCGTCGATCTCGGAGGGAAAGTCGAACGTCGTCGTCGCGTATCGTCCGTCGAGAACTCGCGCGACATTCTTCGAAGACGCGATCGCGATGTCGCGCTCGGAGGACGTTCCGCCGGTGAGAATGGCAATGTTGGTCATAGTATGAAAACGGGCCCCAAGCGCTCGCGCGCTCGGAGCCCCAGATGATAATGATCAGAGCCTTGCTGCCAATGGATGTGTCGTGTCGCGCGGGTGCCCGGTCCGACGCGCCACGGAGTGGACGAACGACGACAGCTCGTCCGCCCCGTCGACGCGACACTTAAACTCGATCATCGCAACCGTTCCCGCGTAGTGCCCGCGGCGCATCGCCTCCCACGCCTCGTTTTCCGGCGACAGGACGGCCGGACCGTACGCGGCCCGTTCGCCAGTTCGCGCCATGTGGAACTGGTTGCCAACGTCGAAGTGCCACCATTCCTCCCCGTAGTTGGAGAACCCCGCGGCGATCATCACGCTCCAGAGAATGCGACGGTTGTCGCGACTCGCGCGTGCCCGATCGTCGAGCAGCGCGGGATCGAGTTCCTCATAGAACAGCGTCGCCGTCGCCGGATGGACGCCGTCGAACACCGTCCCCATCCCGAGCGGCACCGACGCCTCGCGAATGAGCCATTGCCGCCGCATCTCGGCGTCGTAGATCGACTGCCAGTTCGCCTTCGTCTCCGGCTGCCGGACGATCGCCGTCAGCCGACGCATCTCTCGCCAGTCCTCCTTTGAGAACCGGATGACCGTCAGGTCGACGGCGCCGCCCGTGTTGTGCGGCGGCGGACGCGTGGGGTCGTTCGACGGAATCGACACGAACGTCTGCGCGTCGACGACGGCCTGGTCGTGCGGAATTCCCTTTCCTTCAAGGACGGCCACGTAGTCGTCGAACAACGACCGCTGGACGGACAGATGCCTGTATCCGTCCCACACGAGCAACATGCACCCGATCGGCAACAGCCGCGCGGCCTTTGCCAATCGACGCGCCACGCGTTCGCGGACGAACACGGCCAGCGTCGCATTCCGCAGCTGACCGATTTGATACGGCGACGAGCGCCGCTCGCCAAAGTACATCGAGTCCGTCGCAATCTGCGGATAGCTGCCGAACGCACCCAGCGCAACGAGCGGCTCGCCGCATTCGACGATCGGAAGCGTCTTCCATCCGTCAACCGACCCGGACGAGACGATGGGACGATTCAAATTCCTGAGCTTCATTCTCTATTCCTCCTTGTAATCGCTGATGATGATCGCGTTCCCCGAGAAGCACTCAAGGAACCGTTTTTCTGGAACGCGGACGGCGCGCTGCGTGTTCGTCGAGACGAACCCCGTCGAGTTGTGCAGAATGAAGAACCGCCCCTCGTCGGTGACCTCGACGCCGTACACGAGCACGAGGTGACCACTTTTCTTTTCCGGGGGCGGTCCCTCGAGGTCGCGAATCTGGGCGGAGACGGACGCGATGACGTACTCGGGGCGCTCGGCGTAGACGGTGTCCGCGACGGCATCGGCGGACAGTCCGCGCGCCGCACGACTGCGAGTGAACGCGAACTGCCGGCGGCCGTACTCCGCCAGTTCCTTGTGGTACGCGCCGATCACGTCGCCGTCGACCATCCGGTACACGCCGCGCTCGAACGCGGCGCGGTACATGTCGTCGAGACTCGGCACCTCGTCGGGCCGGCGACAGGTGAATGCGACCATGCGCACGTCGCACATCCCGCACCAGTTCCACTCCGGCCCGTTCATGTCCTCGTTGTCGCGATTGTTGATCCGGCGCTCCACGTCTTCCGCGGGCTCGAACTGCGCAACGAACGGTGGCTCAGGCAGACGGCGTCGTTCCATGGATCCTCCAGAGTTGTTCGAACGTCCAGCGCTGGGCCTTGGCAAAGTCCTTCGACCGAACAATGAAGCCAACCACGTCCTTGTCGAAGCTAAGCATCGCCACGTTATCGCCATAGATGTACGTTTCGCTTGTGAACGGCTCGCCCTCCACGATTCTCGTCTCCCGACGGACCGTCCTGTCCGTGGCCGCCATCTCGCGCGCCTCGACGGAATCGGCCGCGAGGACGCGGATGGCGACGCCGCGGCGGATGCGCTCGCGGATGAACTCCTGGTGGTCGGCGGCGGAGAAGACGTTCTTCTCCGTACGCTGGTTCGTGAACAGAAGGATCTCGCCCTGCGCATGCTCGAGCACGTCGTCGACGATCTGCTTGAGCCCATCGTGTCCCGCAAAGAACCGCAGCGTCGGCTTGTTCTCCTGCTCGCGGTACGAGGCAAGGAGTTCCTGCATCGATTCCTCCACGTCGTCGTGATGTCGCCGCAGCCGCCGCATGTCCGTCCGCAGCCGCGCGAGCACGGCGGACGGCGGTCGTGCCGTGACCGTCTTCCTCGCCGCGGACGCGTCCGTCTCGACAAGGCCGAGCTCGACAAGCTGGTCGCACGCCAGATACGCGCTCGACCGATCCATCTTGCAAGCCTTCGCCACGTCGCCCACGGTCGACGTCCCGGCCCGATAGCACGCCAGATAAAACGCCGCCGCATTCTCAGTAGCCCCGAGTGCCAATAGTGCCTCCTTGAGCTTCTTCAGCTCATCATCACGATACAAGTTGCGAGACATAGCGTCGAAAAAAAATAGATGAGATTGAATCGATTATAAAAAATTGACTAGTATTAGTCAATTTTTTAATAATTGGGTTGTCGAAGATTATTCTACACGTAGCCTCCCGCCTGGATTTCCCAAAACTGGCGATACAGGTTGTCGCGTTTGATCAGCTGGTCGTGCGTCCCCTGGTCGACGATCTTCCCCTTGTCCATCACCAGGATGTTGTCCGCGTCCATCACCGTCGACAGGCGGTGCGCGATGACGATGGTCGTGCGGTTCCTCATGACTTCCTTCAACGCCTTCTGCAAATCGTGTTCCGTCTTCGAGTCGAGCGCGCTCGTGGCCTCGTCGAGGACGAGGATCGGCGGGTTTGCGAGGAGGACGCGTGCCAGGGCCACGCGCTGCTTCTGGCCGCCGGACAATTTTACTCCGCGTTCGCCGACCACCGTGTCGTACCCCTTCGGCAGCTTGGAAATGAACTCGTGCGCCTGCGCGCGCTTGGCCGCCGCAATCACCTCCTCGCGCGTGGCCTTGGGCTTGGCGAACCGCATGTTATACAGGATGGTGTCATGGAACAGCATGTTCTCCTGCATCACGAACCCGACCTGAGGACGCAGCGAGGCAAGCGTCATGTCGCGCAAATCGATCCCGTCTACCCGAATTGCCCCGCGCGTCGGGTCCGCGAACCGCACCATCAGCTTCGCCAGCGTGCTCTTCCCCGCCCCGCTCTCCCCGATGATCGCGAACGTCTTCCCCGCCGGAATCGAGAAGCTCACGTCGCGAAGGACGGACTTATTCCCGTCGCGATACGAGAACCCGACGCGGTCGAACGCTACGAGCCCGCGCAGCTTCGGCGCCATCGTCGCGTCGTCGCGATCGCGCACCTCGGGAACCTCGTGCCAGATTCGAGACAACCGGTCGAGTCGATTGAACGAGCGGGCGACCTCCGGAAGTCCGGAAAAAATGGCCTGAACGGACGAATACATGATCGAGACGAATCCGAGGAAGGTCACGAGCGTTCCGAGCGACGTCGTTCCGGCGAACACAAGTTTTACGCCGACGACGAACAGGAGGAGGCGTCCGGCAATGTTGATCCCGGAGGTCGACGCGTCGACGGCGGCCCATCGCACGTTGATTCTCAGCTGCTCTTTCAAAACCTGCAGGTACGTCTTCGCGAACCGCCCGGTCACGAGCTTTTCCCCCGCCTCGCCCTGAACCGTCGTGATGTTCGAGAAGGCGTCTCCGACCAATCCCGTCGTCTCCTCCCACTTGTCGTTCATGAGGTCCTGCTGCTTGATGGAGACGCGCAGATGGTACAGTCCGATCGCGATGTCGACCGGAACGAAGACGAGGGCGACGAGCGTCAGGTGCCATTCGAGGCGCAGACCGACCGCGACGATGAGCGAAAACGTGGCCAGCGACGGAATCGCGACGCGCAAAATCTGATTGTTGATACCCCACACTGCCTCCTTCCCGTTCGCGAACCGGCTGAGCATCGCGCCCGCGCGCTCATCCTGGAACCGGTGAACCGTCAGCGAAAGGATCTTCTCGAACGTCCGCTCGCCAAGCACCTGCTCGAGCTTGTTCCCGACGTACCATCCCACCCATGCCGCGAGCGCCACGAGCAGCGACTCGACGAGAACGATGGCGGCCCACAGTCCAAGCAAAGGAACGATCATGGCGAACCCCGCGGCCGGGACGACACGACGCGCGACGGACGACGTGACCGAGTCGATGATGTGCCCGTACAGGTACGGCTCGCTCACCACGAGGCACGCGGCGGCGACGGACAAAAAAATCAAAAGGACGATCCATCCCCAGAACGGCGCCACCACGGGCCGCATCATTTCCCATGTCCCGCGCAGCGAGACTCGTTGTTTCATTTCCTCCTCCATGTTGCCCGCATTATACCACCATTGATTAAATCCTTCCCCTTTGATAAATTACCCTCGCGACGCGAATGGCCACGTGGCGAAGTGGGAACGCAGGGGTCTGCAAAACCTCGATGAGCCGGTCCGATCCCGGCCGTGGCCTCCACGACTCAATTTCAAAAGACGAGATCTCGCGATCCCGTCTTTTTCGTCGTCCTTATGCCGTGGCAATTTTTTCCTCTCGCCGAACGATCTTCACGCGGTCCGGAATGCGAATCTCCAGGCTCAGCGGCGGCTCGATTCCCGTCTCGGCGAGGATACGCTTCATCTTGGATTCGATCTGTGCGAGACGTGCCTTTGACGCAAGCTCTTCCGCGTCGTAGCGCGCGCGAATGGTCTCCGCCGTGTCCCCGTCCTGATACGGGATGTCCGCAACCGCACCGGCATGCAGCATTCCGCGGTCCCACAGCTGAGCCTGTTGCATCTGGTTGTTGCTTCGAAGGAACGACCTGGCTTCGTCGGGCGTTTCAAAGACCATCGACAGGTACCGCGCGATGATTTCCTTTCCGTTCTGATAATCGAAGACGTTGTCGAGGTACTTTCCGATGGGCGCGTTCACGGCCCGCGGAATGACGTTCGCGATGTCCTGCATCACGATCTGCGCGCGGTCGCGAAGGTCATTCTCGTCGAGCCGGTACGCGCCCTCGGGACGGCCGGACATGGCATGGGCGATTCCGTCGAACGAGCCGTACACGTACCGGTCCGCCTGGACCAGGACGTCCGACGGGCCGAACGACGAGATGCTTCCGCTGATCCGGGGACTGACGAACTCGTCATAGGCAAGATTCGGACGGTCCCCGCGAATCGGCGCCAGGCCCGCGACAAATCCCCGAAACTGTGCCAGCCGTTCCGGTGCCGATGGGTCCGATTCCTGGTCGCGTTCCCACGCCGCACGCATCTTTTCCGCCTGTCTGTTTCCATTCTCCCTGAGCGCCTCGGGATTCCCAGCGACGAGAACCTGCTCGAACTGCACCGTCGCGTCCGGTCGGCCGTCGATCTCCTCGAACGCGCGATCCAGGGCCGTTTCGATCTCTTTGGCATTCATCCCAATGCCGCGATCAGGGGCGCCTGTCACGAAACGACCATAGCGCTCACTTTCGCGCAACGCACGAATCGACGATTGGTTCTCATCGGACAAAAAGGCCCGTTCCATTTTTTCCGCTCGTTCCGCCGCGGCAAAACGTGCCGCCTCCCGCCTCGCCGCGTCTCGCTCTTTCAAATTCATACCGCCCAATGATAGCACCAACCACCGCGCAGCTCCTATTCCACAGTCACGCTTTTCGCAAGATTCCTTGGCATATCGGAATCGAACCCCCGGCGCACCGCCGTGTGGCAGGCGAATCCTTCGAGCGAGTCGTACCGGTCATCAAAAAACTCACCCGGCCAGGCGGCGGATGAGCGAGACGACCTGGTCGTGCGAATGCGCGACTTTTTCATTTGCGATGGTTCCGCCGTCGAGAAACGGCTCGCCCGGAGCGTGCGCCATTCGAACGCAAATGACATGCGGCGCATGGCCGGCACAGTCGTCGAGCCAGCGCCGGGAGTCGTCCGCGAAGAGGGAGAATCGGTTCGTCGAGTCGTAACTCGCAATGAGCGGGCCCTTGCCGATGGTCTCGCCGTCCACGAAGTGCGCGGCGTGAAAGAACGGGTGAAGAGACCGAAGCGCCGACCACTTGCGACGCTGGAAAACGCGGTCGCCGAACGTGACGAGAATCTGCTCCGTCAGTCCCGAGAGCTCCTCGACCGCCTCGCGTGCGCCAGGAAACAAATACTGCTCGGCGCAGGCGTACTGCGTTGCGCAGAATGCGGCACGTCGGTCGAATTCACTGGCGGGCAGCCCGATGCGTTGGAACAGCCGTTCCCAGGTGAACCCACCGGCATCAAGCGTCGCGATATCGCGGCGAATCTCTTCCGGCGTTCGCCCAACGGCAGACGCAAGGTTTTCGAGAACGGGCAGCAGCAGCGCCGAAGTGTTGAGCAGAGTCTCGTCTAGATCCCAAAAGAGGCGAGGTTTCATCAGTCGGTTCATGGTATCTCCGGATGTTTGTTATGAACGGAACGGTTTGATTTTTGATCAATCCTGCTTGGCGCATCACCTACTCCACCGTCACGCTTTTCGCCAGATTCCTTGGCATGTCCGGATCAAACCCTCGGCGCACCGCCGCGTGATAGGCGAATGCCTGAAGCGGAATCGCGGCAAGGATTGGCGTGAGCATCTCGAGCGTCTTCGGGATGAAGATCACGTCGTCGGCCAATCCGCCGAGTTCATGGTTCCCCTCGGTCGTAATCGCAATCACCTTCCCGCGGCGCGCACGGAGCTCCTCGATGCACGACTTGGTCTTCTCATAGACCGAGTCGACGGGACAGATGACGATCGACGGCATGGTCTCGTCGACGAGCGCGATGGGGCCGTGCTTCATCTCTCCTGCGGCGTATCCTTCGGCGTGGACATAGCTCACTTCCTTGAGCTTGAGCGCGCCCTCGTAAGCGAGCGGAGCACAGTATTTTCGTCCGAGATACAGAAAATCATTGGCCCACGCGTACTTCTCGGCGATTGCGCGGTACTCGTCCTGTCGCGACAAGAGCGATGCGACCAGGTCCGGAATGCGCGCGAGTTCCTCGCTGATGCGCCGACCCGTTGTCACGGACATCTGGCGCTGACGGCCGAGAAACAGCGTGAGGAGCGCGAACACGGTCGCCTGCGACAGGAACGCCTTCGTCGACGCGACGCCGATCTCCGGGCCCGCGTGATTGTAAATACCTGCGTCGGTCTCGCGGGCGATCGTCGAGCCAACCGCGTTGACGATGCCGAGCGCGAGCGCGCCCTTCATCTTGGCCTCGCGAATCGCCGCGAGCGTGTCCGCGGTCTCGCCGCTCTGCGATACGGCGAGCACGGCGGTGCGCGGCGTGATGATCGGCTTGCGATAACGGAATTCGCTTGCCAGCTCCACTTCCACGGGAATTCCCGCGTACTCCTCGAGCATATATTCCCCAACCTGCGCCGCGTAATACGCGCTTCCGCAGCCGACGATGATGAGCCGATCGATCTCGCGCGTCCGTTCCGCGACGTCCCGCAAACCGCCGAGGACCGCGTTCCCCGCGTCGAAGTCGATCCGTCCCCGCATCGTGTTGCGCAGAACCTCCGGCTGCTCCGTCATTTCCTTCATCATGAAGTGCGCGTGCCCGTTTTTCTGCGCGTCCTCGGCGCTCCAATCGATTTCCTCCGGCAGTTTCGCCACGGGAAGGTTGTCGAGCGACACGACGCGGTATCCGTCGCGATCGAGCACCGCCATCTCGCCGTCGTCCAAAAAGATCATGCTGCGCGTATGTCCAATAATCGCATTCGCGTCCGACGCGACGAGATACTCGTTGTCACCGACGCCGATGACGATCGGGCTTCCGAGCCGCGCGACAACGATTTCATTGGGATAATCCGCGGAAACGACCGCAAGGCCGAACGTTCCCCGCACGCGGCGGACGGCGGAGCGCACCGCGTC
>CAIMOJ010000044.1 GCA_903843045.1 Candidatus Uhrbacteria bacterium | reverse complement strand
TCCGGATCGTCGCTCGTCATCGGCGGGACAACGACGGACACGCTGAATGACACGGGCGCCGTCTCCGTCCGCGTGATCGACGACGGGCGCCTCGCGATTCGCCTCGCCTCCGACACTCCGGCAAGCGCGATCGTCCTCGGATCGACGTCGGGCGCGGACGTCGGGCATTGGGAACTCCTGGCGTCCAACGAGGCGATCACGGTCAGCACGCTGACGTTTTCGAACGTGGGAACCGACGCGGACATCGCGAGCGCGTCGCTGACCTGCGCCGCGCAGGACGGCTCGACGGTCAGCCACCGAGCCTTCGTCTCTTCCGGGCGTGCCGCATTCTCAAGCGCCAACTGCTACGCCCCCGCCGGAACGCCGGCCCCGATCACGCTCTCCGTGGACACGAACGCGGTCAGCTCGACGGGCGCTCCGTCCGGCTCGGGATTCCGATTCGTCCTGAATGCCACCGACGCGGGAACGCTCACCGCGGTCGGAATGTCGTCCGGCAGCGTCAACGACGAGACGGACGTGGCCGCGAGCGTCTCCGCGCGCCAGATGACCCTTCGCAAGACCAAGCCGACGTTCGCCCTCGCGTCCGGTTCCCCGTCGGGCGCGGGAACCACGGGCAACAATGAAGTTCTCCGCTTCAACGTCGCCGCCGCCTCGACCGGATTCGTTGCCGCGAACCAGCTCATGTTCCGCGTCACCAGCACCGACCTGGCCGCGACCGGTTGGAATAACTGCGGCGACGGCGCATCGACGAAGCGCTTTGGAGCCAACTCGCTCTGGAACTTGTACGACGCGAACGATCTCTCGACCCCGCTCAGCGACGAGGGCGACTGGTCGCTTCTCAAGGCGGACGGCTCCGCATGCGGACAATCCGCTTCCCCGGTGACGTTCGCGGTGCTCAACCTCGGCGCGGACGCCACGACAGGAGCGCTCGAGATCGCCGCCGGCGACACGATGACCCTCGTCCTCAAGGCCGACACCACGGGCGCAAGCGCGACTGGCAACGACACGGTCCGCTTCGACCTCGTGAACGAAAGCGACGCACGCGCAATCAGCCACAGCGCCGTCCTCTGGAACGACGACACCGAGGCAACGAACGTCAACGCCTCCCTCCTCCAGGTTCTCCCCGTCACGGGAGGGACGATCACCTACTAAGCACTTGCCTTGGTCTAAAATTTTGGCTATGCTATGGCCATATGAACAAAGCTGAGCTCGCATCCCGCATCGCCGAACGCCTTGGCCTGTCCAAGAAGGTCGGCGAGGACATCATCGAGTCGTTCGAGGACATCGTCACCGCCGCGCTTGTCAACGCCCAGGAAGTCACCATCGCCGGCTTCGGCACCTTCTCCGCCCGCGTCCGCCAGGGCCGCATGGGAGTGAACCCGCAGAGACCGACGGAGAAGATCCAGATCCCGTCGGTCACGGTCCCGAAGTTTAAGGCGGGAAAGGCACTGAAGGACGCGCTCAAGAAAAAGATCGCCGCGGTTACGGCATAAAAAAGAGGCCTCGCAGCAGTGCGAGGCCTTTTGGTTTACGACGACGACCAGGCGTCGTCGAGCGTTGCGACAACGCGCGTGGCCACGCGCCCGCCTCCGACGAAGCTTTGGATCGCCAGCTCGCCGGTTTTCAGCTTGACGATAACCCCGGTACGCTGGCCCTTTGGCATTGCCCAAATGTGACCGTTCCATGAGAACCGCATGCGGCCGTTCCTTGTTACCATCACCCACACGGAATGGCCGGCATAGTAGAAGACGCGATTCGTAACGCGATAGCTCTTCCGTTCCGGATCAATCTCGTCGAGGACGTTCTTTTCCTCTCGGCCAGTGCTTCGGCGCAGGGATTCGCGAAGCTGGCTGAGCGCCCCACACTCAAGGCTGAGTACCCGCGAGTATGGGATCCCCGTACGTTCGCCGACCTTCCGCAGCGTGAGCTCCTCGTCGCCCCGCTCGTCCAGGGGGAACCGCTGGGAGAGAACCTCTTCCATCTCCTTCGTCAGCGTTTCCCCGTCGGCACGCAGGAACGCGATCCGCTCCATGAACAGCCGTTCATCGACCGCGTCGTCTATCTCCTCGACCGACGTCTCGTCCGGTCCGAACAGCGCCCGCCAGGCAATCTCGCACTCCTGTCCGTTTTGAACCGACGAACGAACGAGTGCCGCGTCTTCCTCGCAGCTTGGAAGCTCCCCTTCCGAGAAGAATCCGGCATTCTCGAGCAGGCGGTTCGCGGCAAGGTCGGAAAAGATCCGGCCCATGAACCGAAGGTACGACGCGCGCCGTACCCGGATGCCGCAGTAGCGGAGCAGGCTCGTTCCCGTCCCGTCGAACAGCTCGCTGGCAAAGTGTGTCTCGCAGAACTGGGCGAGCGACGGCAGCTTTCGCATGCCCTTGAACGTGCCGAGGATTACCTCGGCGATTTCCTCGCGGTCGTTCGGGTTCAGCCGAAGGTCCGCGCTGTCGAACGCGCGGGTCGGCTCGAATGCCGGCCGCGACTTGGCCTTCGGGCCGCGGGTCGGCTTTGCCACCGCGTCCTTTTTTGGCGCCGTCCGCTTGGCAAACCACGTGTCATACCCTTCCGTCTCGACGGACTTCCCGAACAGTTCCTGCGGGAAGATCGGGGCCTTGGAAAGACCCTCGGGCAGCAGCATGAAGATGCGGGCCACCAAGTCGCCAAGCTTCGTCATGACGCGAAAGAACTTCTGCTTCGAGAGCACCTGCGACACGGTGGGCGCAAGGTCGATCAGCAGCTTGCACCGCGGACTGTCCCAGCCTTCCACGAGGACGCGGACGGTCACGATCGTGTCGATCTCTCCCTTCTCGAACATGCCGAGCAGGTTCTCGCGATCGCCGGGCGGCGTGTCGCCAAGGATCAGCCCGGGCGCGGGCGTCCCCTTCGGACGGCCGACCTCGAGGCGATCGTGCACGGCGCGGGCCTGCTCGCGCGAGACGCAGCACACCAGGCACGGCATCGCCGCGTTCTCCCTGGGGTCGTATCGAATCGCGAGGGTCGCGTCGAGGAACGGGTCCTCGGTCATGACGGCCCCGAGCTCCATGGCGTCG
>CAIMOJ010000043.1 GCA_903843045.1 Candidatus Uhrbacteria bacterium | reverse complement strand
GCGTACGTCAGCGTATCGGCAAGCGTCACGCGGCCCTCGGCGTCGGTGTTCTTGATTTCCATCGTCTTGCCGTTCATGATCGTGAGCACGTCGCCGGGACGAACGGCCGTTCCCGACGGCATGTTCTCGACCGCGCCGAAGATTCCGTGCACCTCCGCGTTCGGCGCCAGCTCCGCGATCACGGAGAACGCGCCAATCACCGCGGCCGCCCCGGCCATATCGCACTTCATCGTCTCCATCGAGTTCGCGGGCTTCAGCGAAAGGCCGCCCGAGTCGAACGTCACGGCTTTACCGACGAGGGCGATGGACTTGAGGGTTTTAGGCCGAGCGGTCGCGAGGACCTTAGGGGAATAGGTCATGTGGACCAGGAATGGCTCGTGCTCGCTTCCCTTCGCGATGCCGAGCAATCCGCCCGCGCCCATCTTTGCGAGCTGCGCGCGGTTGAACACCTTGATCTTCATTCCGGGACTCGCCTTCGCGACGGCCTTCGCGGCCTCGACAAGATCGGCGGGAACCATGTGCGACGGCGGCGTGTTTACGAGATCACGGGCCAAAATCGTCGCCTGCGCATACGTCTCTCCGAGCTTCGCGCCCTCCGCCGCAAACCGTGCCTTCTTCCCGTCCGTCGTCACGATCGCGAAGCTCGTCGGCGACTTCTTGGGGGATTCCTTCTTGTACCGGCCATACTCATAGTCCGCGAGCAACACGCCCTCGGCGATCGCCTTGCCGCAAAGCCGTGCCGCGTATTCCCCGCCTCCCGCGCCGTGCAGGACGGATACGACCGTCTTCGCGCCGATCGACTTCGCGACGTTCAGCGAGGCCGCCGCCGCGACGCGCACGGTTTCTTCCGAGAACTTCTTCTTGTCGCCGAGTCCGACGATCAACAGGCGCTTCGCCGGGATCGCGCCGCCGGTCCGAATCGAAAGCGTCGTCCCGAGCGCGGCCTTGAACTGGTCTTCCTTCGCGATGGTGTCGACAAGTCCGTCGAGCTTCGCGTTGACCGCCTCCACCGCGCCGCCAAGCTTTTCTCCGGCAAACAGATTGAGAACGAGCAGGTCTGCCTTTTCGTCGATGAGGTTTCCTTTTCGAACGGTGATGGTCATAATGCGGTTAGACGGTGAATCCATAGACGATCGGCAGCGTCATCGCCGCGAAGATCAGGATGGAGATGAAAAAGAAATGGTAGGCGCGGTCTCGGAAATCGGAGCAGTCTCTGCCGCGGCACCAGGCGACGGTGAGAGCGAAGATGATCGCGTAGACGGTCGCGACGAACAGGTAGAGCGAGCCGAGCGCGTCGACGCGCGACGTTCGGAACCAGACGAGGTTCGTGATCCAGGCGGCCTGGAGCGAGACGCCCGCGGCAAAGAGCGCGGCGACGGCGAGGGATTCGTGGACGCGGGATTTGAACCAGGAGAGCATAGGCTAGATCATTGATTCGATCGCGATGACGATCGTCGCGACGAGGGAGGCTCCGGTCGAGAACGCGATGGCGTTGCGGTAGTCGATCGCATGCTTCTCGGCGATGCGCTCGTGGTAGACGGTCAGGATGACGAGAGACGATCCCGTCAGGAGAAGCGGGAGGATGACGAGCAGGCGCCGGTGCGTCGCGACCACGAGCGAGAGGAGCTGGGTCTGGTCGGTGACGACGGACGCGACTCCCGCGCCGAACAGGTCGACCAGGACGACTCCGGCCAGGGCCAGAAACGACACGGCGAGCGTCCCGATGAGCACGCGGACGGCGGGCGGATGCTTGTGGACAAGCAGGGCGACGGTGGCGGACGCCGTGAGCAAGATCATGGCGATTCCAAGGAGGATTGTGGTAGGATCTAGCGAAATCATACGGGATTATTCTATCATACTTGACCAATCCCAACCATTCCGCTATTATTCTGGCAAATCCGTAACCATTCGTAACCCTTCGAATTTCGAGTCTCGATCTTCGGACTTTCAACACTACTATGGGAATGCGCAAAAAGATTCGAAACATGTGGAAAGCCGAACGCAAGGTCAACCTCGCCGACCAGCGCCGCGCCAAGGCGATCCGCTTCGTCAAGGCCGCCGCCAAGGCTGCCGCGGCCGTCTAGCATGAACCGAAAGGAACAGTTCAACCTTCTGTTCCCGAATACGCCTGCCTTTCGCTGGAAACAGATTGAGCAGGCGTTTTTCGTTTCCTCGATCGCCGGCTGGGACGGCGTGACTTCCCTCTCAAAGGAGATGCGCGCAAAGCTCGTCGATCTTCCGTGGATGTCCGTCTCGACGAATACCGTCATGGTCGGAAAGAAACGGGACACGCACAAGGCACTGCTCAATCTTGCCGACGGCCAGGTGATCGAGTCCGTGCTGATGGAGAACGTGCGCGGCGACTGGACCATCTGCGTCTCGTCGCAGGTCGGATGCGCCATGCGATGCGGTTTTTGCGCGACGGGAAAGATGGGGCTGAAGCGCTCGCTTACTTCCGACGAGATCGTTGACCAGTATCGCTTCTGGCAGACATACCTGACGAACCAGCGGCCATCGCTTCCCTCCAACCCTTCCCGTATCTCCAACGTCGTCTTCATGGGCATGGGCGAGCCGCTGGCGAACTACGAGAACGTGAAGGAGACGCTGAACGTCCTCCTTGCCCACACCGACCTCGGCAAGACGCGCATCACCGTCTCGACCGTCGGAGTCCTTCCGCGGCTCGAGCAGGTTCTTACCGACAAGGACTGGCCGCACGTGCGCCTCGCCGTCTCGCTGCACAGCGCCGTGGCAGCCACGCGCAAGCAGATCGTGCCGACCTCGTACGACGATTTCCTCCCGAAGCTCGCGGACTGGGCGCGGCGATATCTTGACGTCCTCGGCAACCGACGCCATCACCTCACCTTCGAGTACGTGATGCTCAAGGGCGTGAACGACACGAACGAACAGGCGCACGCCCTGGCCTCGTTCGTCCGCTCGATCGGGAACGTCCGCTGCAACCTGATCCCCTACAACCTCACCGACTGCGAGTTCGAATGCAGCGAGGAGAACCAGATCTCGCGCTTTCTCGCCATCCTCGGCCAGGCGGGGATCACGGCAATGAAGCGCAAGACGATGGGCGATGACATCGCCGCCGCGTGCGGACAGCTGATCGTGCTGACCGCGGCCATTGACAAGAATGCCGTTTAGGAGAAAACTTTCCTCAGACCACGGAGACACCATGGAACTTGCCGTACTTTCCCGCAGCTTCTTCCCGCCAACGCTGGCGCACGCATGGATCGCGAGGGAGCTCGCGGCGCAATACGCCAACGTATTGGTCCGTCCGCGCGGATGGTACGCGCCGGATGAGTTTGGATCGATGCATGCCTGGCAGCGCAAGGAGATCGTGCGCCTGGCCTTCGAGGGGATCGATGACGCTCGGATCGCGTTTGACTTCTCCGATCTGAACCGTTCGTTCATGCCGCCGGCCGAACTGCACGCACGGCTGCTCGCCTCCGGAATCTCCCCGATCATCGTGGTCGGATCCGGCTATGTCCTGAACGGTGAGTGCGGGAGCTCGGACATCCAAGGCAAGTGGAAGGACGGAAAGCGGCTTTGGAACGAGGCAAGGTTTCGCGTCGTCACCCGACAGGACGAGTGTCGTCCGGAAGACCTTCCTCCCCGTCATGACGGCCCCGTGCTCGTCTGTCCGCTCGACGCCTCCTCGACCTCGGTGCGGGAGGCGTATGCCGACGGCAACGTCGAGGAGGCCGAACGCCAGCTCCAGCCGCAGGTTGCCGCGTACATCGCGAGGCACGGACCCTTTCGTCAGATCGAGCCTTCGATCTGATTTTTTTAAAAAAAATCGCGGGGCCGACATTCGGCCCCGCAGTATCAAGACGGGATTCTCCGTTCGATCTCCGCGATCGCCGTCGCGAGGCGCTCCTCCGGAGACCCCGTCACGACGACGTATGGAAACCCCTCCTCGTCGAGCCGCTCGACGAAGCGCCGTTGCATCGCGTGGCGGATGTGCTCGCCGTCGCGGATCCCGTCCTGGACGAACGGAATCTCGTCGCCCGTGAGAATATACAGCGCGTAGCGGCGTCCCGAGTGGACGGCCTCCACCTCGGCGGAGCGCGTTTCCAGGTAGCGCTCGTGCCAGAGCCCGGTCGCGAACGCGTTCGTATCGCACACGAGCAGGCGGTCCGCGGTGGCGGCCAGGGCGTCTTCCATCGCGCACTGGGTGCGGGCAATGTGAACGAACTCGCCCGTGTTCCAGTCCGCGGACTTCGAGGACGAGAACTTGCCCTCGCAGTATGTCCGCCCGTATTCCGGTACCCACGCGGTGCGATAATGCTCCGCGAGGGCCCGGGACAAGGTCGTCGTTCCCGTCGACTCGGCGCCGAGGACGCAGACGCGCGGAAGGAAGTAGTCGCGCACGCAGGGCTCGAGGTAGTCCAGGTTCGCCAGTGGGTCCTGGCGCACGGCCGTTCCGGAGATCGGAACAGTCGCGCGCTTCTTGTCCACGCAGACATGCGCGCATCCGAGGAAACGCGCGAACGGGTCGCCATAATCCTCGGAGGTGAACACCGCGTCCGGCGCGAACCCGATCGTCGCGCGGACGTAGTTCGCCCACCCCTCGGAATCGTCATCCGCGACGGCGTCCGGAATGACGCGAACGTCCGCGCCCGGGTGGATCTTGCGAATCCACTCCGCGCGCAGGGCCGCGGGAATGGCCTGGGCCGGATTGTCGCAGACGAGCACGATGACCTGGGACGCGTTTTTCATAGCGGTGTCGATGAGATACTTATGGCCGCGGTGCGGCGGGTAGAACTTTCCAATCACGAGACCGGTCGCATGCATGGCATCCTCCTTTGGACGCTAGGGTGAAGTGGCCGTGCGCTTCCAGGCGCGAAGGCCGGAAACGCACAGGCAGAAGAAGATGGCGTACAGAACGGCCGTGAGCGGAAGGCCCCTCTGGGCGTACAGGCCCACGTACACGACGTCCGCGGCCATCCAGACATACCAGTTCTCCAGATACTTTCGCGTCAGGAGATATTGGGCGACCAGGCTGGCAACGGTCGTCAACGCGTCGAGAAACGGGGCCGCATCTCCGACGGACGCGAGATACCGCTGCATGAGGGCCGTCGCGACGATCGCCAGCGGGACCAACGCCAGCCATTCGCGAGCCGGCGTTCGCGAAACCCGCAACGCGTCGTGATGCGTCCCGCCCCGAACCCACCAGTACCAGCCAAGAACGGACAGGACAATGTACACCACCTGCAGTCCCATGTCCGCGAACAGATGCGCATTCCAGAACAAGACGACGAAAAAGACGTTGTTGGCGATGCCGATCGGCCAGCACCACACGTTTTCCTTCACGGTCAGCCAGACGGTGAGGCCTCCGGTAACGAATCCGAGCGCCTCCACGAGGTCGATCGGGAACGCGCCGGTGGCGGATCCGAAAAGAAGGACGGCGGAGGCGACAGACAGGACGGCGAGAGGGCGTTTCATAGTTATTGTATTAATGACGTTAACTTATCCCCATCGTAATCCTTAGTTTGTGTATTGTCAACACTTACAAACGCAAGAACGGCGGCGTCAATTTTTCCTATGCACGTAGCCAATTTTCTCTTGTCAATCCCCCTCCTCCCTTGACGCGGGCTCTATTTTCCCGTATGGTGACACTCTTAACAAACCCCTATGTCCAACCTCGCATACAATTTCGAGATTCCGCGGACTCCCGCCGCAATGGCTGGCGTTTGCGATGGTTGTGATTTCATGGCCGGGTTTTCTCTGCGTTTGACCGCTCGATAACGGCGGTCGAGATCAGCACAGGCCCGACCATCCCGGTTGGGTTTCCACCGTTTCCTGGAGGCAGTCTTGTTCCTTTCATTCGTCAGGGATTACGCGAAGCTGGTACGTCCGTTCGCGTCGAAAATCAGGCGCGCGGCGGTCTGGGTAAGCGTCGTGCAGGTCCTCGCGCTCTTCGAGCCGTACATGGTGATGCGGGTCGTGAACCTGATCATGGGATCCGGTCAGAAGGCCGTCACGGAAATCGGGCCGCTCTGCCTGTTTATGCTCGGTATCCTCACGGTCATCGGAATCGTGAACATGCGAAAGACCGTGACGATCCGCGACGCGTGGACCACCATCGAGCACGACCTCCCGCTCATCGCGGGAACAAAGCTGCTGGAGCTCCCGTACGTGTTCCACCAGACGGAAAATACGGGCCTGCTCATCGGCAAGATCGTGCGCGGCGTATACAAGTGCGGCCAGATCATGGGCACCTTCCTGTTCGACATCTTTCCGCTGCTCATTCAGACGCTCGCGACCGGCGCGCTGCTCGCCTACTACAGCCCCGAGTCGGCCCTCATCTTCGCGGCGGTATTCGTGACGTTCGTCGCGATCACCTCGGCCGTCAAGACGAAATGGGCCGCCTACCGCATGGCGCGCCACCGCAAGTTCGCCGACGCCGACGAGGTGCTCGGCCAGGCGATCACGAACGTGATGACCACCCAGGCGTTCGCGCAGGAGATCTGGGAGATGGCCCGCGTGAAGATGATCCGCGACGAGATCGTCCGGCTCATGAAGCCCGAGTTTCGCGCGTACGACATTTCAGACTTCACGCGCAATACGCTCGTGAGTGCCGGGCGTGTCGGCGTCATCTACGTGTGCGCGACGTCCGTCCTCGACGGCTCCCTTTCCGTGGGAATGCTCGTATTCGTCATTACGCTCGCGGAGAAGGTGTTCATCGGCTGCTACCGGATCGGCGCCATCTTCGAGACCGCCATGGAGGCAATCGACGCGGTGCGCGAGATCAACGTGATCCTTGCCGAGGTCGACACGGTTCCCGATCCGACCGAACCCGTCGCGGTTCCGAACCGCCTCGTCGGAGGAATCGAGTTCCGCGGCGTCGACTATGCCTACCGCAGCCGCCGCGAAGGCAAGGAATACCATGCGTCGAAGCTTGCGCTCACGGGAATCAACCTCACGTTTCCCGCAGGCAGGATGGTCGCGATCGTCGGAAAGTCCGGCAGCGGCAAAAGCACGCTCGCAAAGCTGATCATGCGGTGCGACGACCCGACGGCAGGACAGATCCTGCTGGACGGAGTCGACCTGCGGGCGTATGCCAAGCGCCAGTTCCGCCGGCAGATCGGGTACGTGCTCCAGGACGTGCAGATCTACGACATGACCGTGGCCGAGAACATCGCCTACGGCCGTCCGGACGCCACGCGCGAAGAGATCGAGCTTGCCGCGCACATCGCCGACGCGCACGGGTTCATCGGCGAGCTCGAGAACGGATACGACACGAAGGTCGGCGACCGCGGGTTTCGACTCTCGGGCGGACAGCGCCAACGGCTTGGGATTGCGCGGGCATGGCTTCTCGACCCGCCCATCGTCATCCTCGACGAGGCGACCTCGAGCGTCGATTCCATCGCCGAGGCCAAGATCCAGGGGTTCATGGCCAAACACAAGGCCGGCCGCACGTTCGTTGTCATCGCCCACAGGCTTTCGACGATCCAGTCCGCGGACGTCATCGTCGTGCTGGAGGAAGGCCGCGTAAAGGAGGTTGGAACCGACGAGCAGCTTCGTCGCAAGAACGGCCTGTACAACGAGCTCGTCTCAATTCAAAACAGCGTCGAGGCGACGCTGTAAGAAATCTCTTCCGTTCCAACGTGGGACGGATTTTTTATTCCGCGAGCCTGTATGTCACCGACACGTTCAGCGAAACGTCGTTCGTTCCCGCCAGGATCTCCGGCGCGGCTCCGACCGACTTGTCCATCATGACGTTGCTGAAATACGGAACCGGGCCGTTGTCGACGTACTCGCTGTAGCCAATCACCTCCTCGAGTCGCAGCCCGAGCGTCTTCGCGAGCGCCGCGGCCTTCTCGGTGGCATCGGCGAGCGCCTTTTCGCGCGCCTGGGCCTTGAGAGCGCTCGGGTCGTCGACCGTGAAGTTCGGGCCGCTGATGTTCGTCGCGCCGTTTTTTCCAGCCGTGTCGAGCACCGTGGAGATCTTGGCCGTGTCGCGTACCTTCACGGTGAGCTGCTGGCTGACCGTCCATCCGGCCGGCGTGGAAATGCCCGTGTCCGGATCGTACGTCGTGTTCTGGTAGACGCTGTAATTCGCCGTCTGCAGGTCGTCCTTCGCAATGCCGAGCGCCACGATCCGGTTGATGAGCTCGTTCACCCCGTCGGTGTTGGCCTGCTGCGCGACGGCAACGGCGTCGCCCTTTGACTCGATTCCCATGCTGATCGACGCGATGTCGGGAACGCCGGTAACCTTGCCGGCTCCCTCGATCGTAATCTGGTGCTCGACGGGAACAGGCTTTGAGATGTGGCGCGTCTGCGCGAGCGTCTGAGTCGTCTTCGCCATGAGAAAGGCAATGAGAAACGCGAACGTAAGCAACAGTGCGAGCGCAAGCGGCTTATTCTCCTGCCAGGTTGGAAAAAGGGACGGTTGTTGCGTGGCCATAAAGATCGGGTCTCATTTTTTTAACGGATCCCGTTCATCTTAGCATGACTCACCGACTTCCACCAAAAGAATCCGACGACCGAGAACGTCATGAGCGGCGAGAGCCACTGCGGCACGTGAATTCCGAACGCATCGGCGAGCATGATCGTGCCAAGGAAGAGGATCGAGTACATCGCGCCATTCTTCAGGAAGACGAGCTTCTTGATGCGGTCGATGTTCCCGATCGTCAGCTGTCGCACGATGACGGCGCCAAACCCGTTCCCAATGAGGATGAGCGGGACGGAAAGCGTGAACGCGAACGCCCCCAGAACCCCGTCGATGGAAAAAGTCATGTCGATGATCTCAAGGTACATGATCTTCGCGATGTCGCTCATTCCGGAGTTTCCGCCCATCATCTGCTTTTCCGCGAGCTCCGCGTTCTGCTTGAAGCCGTGGGTGATGAAGAACGCCGTCGATCCGATCACCGCGCCGAATGCCATCACGGGATTGATCTTCAGCGCGAACCAGACGACGGTCGCGAGAATGACGGACACGACGGCATAGAACCAGACCCCTTGATTGAAAAAGAATTTCTCGCCGACAATCCCGAAGTTCTTTGTCTCAAGGAACAACCAGTGAAAGAACAGGAAAACAAGGAAGACTCCGCCGCCGGCGAGAAGGATCGGGGCGGATGCCTCGACGGCCTCAAGGACGCGCGGGTCGTTCGAGAACGTGGCGGTCAGGGACCCCATGAGTCCGAGCGACGGGTTCACGAAATAGACGATCAGCCACGGGAGCAGTCCGCGAACCACGAAGACGGCGAAGAAGAGGCCCCAGACAAGAAACCATTGGCGGGCCTTCTTGCCCATCCCATGGAGCACTTCCGCGTTGATGATGGCATTGTCGATGCTTGAGACGGTCTCGAAGACGGCAAGACCGGCGATGACGAGCAGCATGGAAAGATAGTTCATATTATTTGCGCGCGGCAATGAATAGGTCGGAGACGTTCGCGCCGGTCACCCCGGTCACGATGTGGTCGCCGGTTTTTTTGAAGAAAGCGTAGGAGGCATTTTTGGCGAGCGCGAGGTCGACGTTCATGCGAAGGGATTTTACATGCGACTTCGTTTCCTTGTCCGCGATCGCGCCGGCGGCCGGCGTATTGTCGATTCCGTCCGAGGCGCAGGAGATGACGAGCGCGTCGTCGTCGACCGTCCCGAGGGCGCCGAGCGCGACCTCCTGGTTGCGCCCGCCCTTGCCGTTGCCGCGGATCGTCACGGTCGTCTCGCCTGCCGCGAATACCATCTCACCGGAACGCGGAAGACCCGCGAGGAGACGGCCGACTTCCCTTGCCTCACCGGTCAGACCCGTCGAATAGACCCGGGTCCCGTATCCGCGACGCCTTGCCTCGACCTCCATCGCGGCGATGGCGAACGTGTTGTTCATCAGGAAGACGTTCGTCACCTTCTGGAAGAATACGGGGTCCTTCGGCGTCTCGCGCAGCTCGCAGCTTGGAAGCTGGCACACCTTCAGCAGATCGTAGCGCTTCATGATCCGACGCGCGTCGGCCACGGTCGTCGTATCCATGACGGTCGGCCCGGAGGAAATCACATGGATGTCGTTGCCGGGAACGTCGGAGAAGATCAGCCCGAGCAGCGTCGCCGGATAGGCGAGACGAGCGAACTGCCCTCCTTGAATCTCGGAAAGGTGCTTTCGGACCGTGTTCGTCTCCTCGATCGTCGCCCCCTGGCTCATCAGCGCCCGCGTCAGAATGGTCAGGTCGTCGCAGGACAGCTTGTGCGGCATGCACAGCAGCGCGGAGCCTCCCCCGGAGACGATCGTTATGATCAGGTCCCGGCTGTCGGCCTGGCGCACGATCTCCATGATTTTGCCGGTCGCGATTCGATTCCCCTCGCTTGGAAACGGGTGCGTTCCCTTGATGCTCTTGATACGTGTCAGATTCGCCTTCTTGACGTCGAGGACGATCCCGTCCGTAATCCGGTCTCCAAGGATCTTTTCAAGCTCTTCCGCCGTCTCCAAGGATGCCTTCCCGAATCCAATGACGTACAGGCGGTTGAACGTCTTCAAATCGAAGGAGTTGCCAGCGACTGTCAGCACAGATCCCTTCAGGACGCACTGGCGTCGAACGGCTTCGCGGGTCTTGATGGCGGCCAGGCCGGTCTTGAGGACGGCGAGAGAATCGCGACGAAGCTTTGTCATACGGATTTCTTTGCAAAATTGAGCGCCGCCGAGTTGATGCAGAATCGTTTCCCGGTCAGCGTCGGGCCATCGTTAAACAGATGTCCAAGGTGTCCTCCGCACTTCCGGCACCTCACCTCCGTCCGAGACATCCCATGCGATCGGTCCTCAATGAGGTCGATCGCCTCGCTCGTCGACACGTCCGAAAAGCTTGGCCAGCCGGTGCCGGAGTCAAATTTGGTCTCGGAAGAAAATAGGGTCGCGTCGCATGCCACGCACCGGTATGTCCCGTCCTCGTGATGGTTCCAATACGCGTTCTCAAACGGAGGTTCCGTGCCGCACTGCCGCAAGACGGCGTACTGCTCGGGAGTCAGCGTTTCCTTCCAGGCATCGTCATTCATACGCCGACAGTATAGCACAAAAGCAAAACGCCCTCGCCGAGGCGAGAGCGTTTCGAGTGAGTACGCCTATTAGGCGCGCTGCACGTTGACCGCGCGGGGTCCCTTGTCGGACTGCTCCGTCTCGAAAGACACAGCGTCTCCGACCTGGAGCTCGTTGAAGTCACAGCCGACGAGCGCCGAGGAGTGGAAAAACACGTCCTTGTCGCCACCGTCCGGGGTGATGAAACCGAATCCTTTTTCTGTAAGGGTTTTAATCTTACCGTTCATAGGATTGATATAATGTGAGTAGACCGCAACCATTTGCCTTTGGGGGAAATCCGACCTCACTTCCTCACGACGGCTGTATTGCTGCGGGTATAATAGCACACCTCCGTGAAACTGTCAATGCAGCTGTCAAGGGGTGCCTATTTCTTTGCGCTTCCGTGCACCCAGAACGCGAATGTGGCGCCGATTATTCCGTTCATCAGGTCGTCGACCGTGTCCGCGACGGAGATCTGGCTCTTCATCAGATGATGGCTGGCCACGTACGTTGCGTCGAGGACAAACTCGTACAGCTCCCAAAAGATCGCGACGACCGCGACGAAGCCGACCGCGAAGATCAGGTCGTACCACCAGGGAGCCCGCGCAATGCGTCTGCGGCGAAGCAGCTCGTTGCGGATGCAGATCGCGAAGAGACCGACGAAGAATCCCCCGGCCACGTGCATCGGGACGTCGATGTCCGGGAACCGCTCGTAGACATGAAAGCCAAGGCTGATCACATCCGCGGAAAGAACAGCGGCAAGTCCGGCAAAGGCGTGCCGGAATTCCGGGAGGGACCGATTTTCAACCTTCGATGATTTTGATATGCTCTTCATGAACCCATTATACCATATGAGCACGGCAACGTTCGGCGCGGGATGCTTCTGGGGCGTGGAGGAGACGTTCCGTCAGCTCCCGGGAGTGACAAAAACCATGGTCGGCTATACCGGCGGCGACACGCTGAGCCCGACGTACGAGGACGTTTGCTCGAACGAGTCCGGACACGCGGAAGTCGTTCAGATCGAATATGATCCGGCGGTCGTCGGGTACGACGCGCTGCTCGACGTGTTCTGGAGCAACCACAATCCAACGACGATGAACCGCCAGGGCCCGGACGTCGGGACCCAGTACCGCAGCGTGATCTTCTACCACGACGAGAACCAAAAGGCCGCGGCGGAACG
>CAIMOJ010000042.1 GCA_903843045.1 Candidatus Uhrbacteria bacterium | reverse complement strand
GGCGGCGGAACGACGCGCGAGGATGCGCTCGCCGCGCTGCTCGCGGACACCGCGAAGCAGGTGGAGTACGACGCCGTGCTCCCCGGCGACATCGTCGTCCCGGTCGAGTTCGCGGAGTCGATCCCGGACAGGATGCCCGATTTCTACGGGCTGCTCATCCTGTGCGTGGACACCACGAACGGCAGCGAGTCGCGCTACTACTGGGCGGCGGTCCCGCTTGGGAAGTTCCGACTTCTCAACGCGTTCGACTACGACGAGGGCAGAATCCACGTCGTCGGCCGGCACGTAGCGAGCGGCAAGCCCGTGCTGCACACGGTGCTCGACTGCAACGACGACAGCACGGTGCTCCGTCTGCCCGACCGCAGCCAGTCATTCCACGAAGGCGAGTGGATCCCATGCCAGAACATCGGCGCATGGGTCCCGCTCGGAATGCTCGTCTACGGCAAGGACGACGAGCCCACCGAAGTGGACGCGGCCACCTAGCCGCTCTGGCGATCCGACCCTGTCGGATCGCCCTTTTTTATTTCATCCACCGAATGTCCTCCGGATCCTCGTTCGTCTTGAAAATCAAAATCACGAGCTCGTCGTCGCCATCGTTCGCAATCGCGTGCGAGTCGCCGGGTTCGCAGAGAAAGATCGCCCCGGGTTCGGCCGCGTTGGCGATGCCGTTGAAGGTGAACGTGCCGCGGCCTTGGAGAACGTAGAAGATCTCGACGACGTCGCGATGCGAGTGCGCGGCGACGTTCGTCTTTGGTGCAAACTTCACGATCTGAAACTTCGCGCCAGGCTGTCGAAGCGTCATCTCGTCGAACACGACGTTCTTGCGATACGTGAACCGGTTCTGCCATTCCAACTCGTCGAAATGCAATTTTTTCATAGGGATGCGATGAGGGAACATTCGATCGTGCGCGCGATTCTCGGCCCGTCGAGCTCGACGAAGATGACGGACTGCCATCGGCCGAGCGCGAGCTTTCCGTCGCGGACCGGAACGAGGACCTGGGAGCCGAGGAGGCTTGCCTGGACGTGGGCGAATCCGTTGACGCGCTCGTCCGCGTCGACGTTCGGACGGCGCGAGAAATCGTCGTGGACATACTGTCCGTCCTCCGGCGCGAGACGACGGACGCGATCAAGGAGATCGTCGAGAAATCCTGCCTCGTGCTCGTTCATGACGATGCTTGTCGTCGTGTGAAGCGTTCGGACGAGGACGATCCCGTCCTTCGCGCCGATCGATTCGATCCAGCGCGCGACCATCGGCGTCACGTCGACGCACGCGCGGCGATTCGTCGTGTCAATTGTGAGTTGTGTCATTTGCATACGTTGTCTCTGTCGTCACGGCGAGTGACTCCAGGGAAAACGGCCGGTTCGAAAACCGGCCTGCGAGAGCTACGCCCGTTCGCAGACGAACAGGCGGTGATGCTCGGGAACGACGGGGAGGTCAATTCCCAGATCGTCCTCGTGGACGACGCGCCAGCCGTGTTTGGCAAAGGTCGCGCGCCAGTCCTCGACGGTCTTGAACCGACCGGGGACGGGGATCGAGGCGCGCGGATGCATGCCTCGGTTGTACAGCCAATCGATGACCGCCTGGCTCGCGAACGACAGGTTCGCGTTTACGACGGACTCGATGACGACGAGCCGACGCGCGACGTTGCGCAGGCGATTCAGCTCGACCGACGGCTCGTCGCAGTGATGCAACACCGTCACGACAAGCGCCGCGTCGAATCCGTTTTTGCGACGGAACCAGTCGCCGTCGAACGCGCCGGAACGAAGCTCCGGATCGCGATAGTCAGCGACGTCGTACGAGACGACGTGAAACCCGGACGACGCGATGATCGCGCCGACGCGACCGTTCCCGCACCCGAAGTCGAGCACGGATTCGCCGTCGAGACACGGAAGGACCTGCGACGCGATCTGCGACGAGCGCCCGGCGATCTTCTCCCGGACGCGACCCTCCTTCGGACCGAGCAGATCCCAGATCTTGCGCGCCGCGACGGACTCGTCGGCCTCGCTCCGAAAGATCTCGGCGATCGCTTGCGGCAGGACCAGCCGTTCCTTCCAATCGAACCCAAGCTCGGAAAGCATCATCTGCAACGGCCAGTGCAGCGGCGCGAACGGGGCAGTGCGGATGGACGTTGCGTAGAGTTTTTGCGTGGACTTCATTTGATCTCCAGTGGTTGCGTCGTCAACTTCATGACGACAATATAGAATATCATAAATTGAGCGTAAAGTCAAGACTTTTTAGCTAGTTTTAGCAGATTTCTTGTCACGACTTGACATCTGTCATCAATTTGTTGACACTATAGTAGAAACAAACCGGCCCTCCATCCTGGAATAATCGCCATTTTCTAAATCCTGTCATCATTTCTTGATAGTCACCGTATGGATTACGCCAAGACATTGGAACGATTCGACTTCTCGAAAAACGAGTCCACGGTATACGTCGCGCTTCTCGAACTTGGAATGACGAACGTCGGACCGATCGTCAAAAAGACCGGGCTGCACCGGCAGATCATTTACCAGGCGCTTGAGACGCTCGAAAAAAAGGGATACGTCCTGTCCGTGACGAAGGGCGACCGCAAGCACTTCCAGGCCGTGTCGCCGGACGCCATCGTGAAGCGCGTCGAGGAGACGATGAGCGCGGCGAAGGAGATTCTCCCGGAGCTGCTGAAGCTCCAATCGCGCTCGGCCGATTCCGTCGAGGTCCGCACGCTGTACGGGAGGGAAGGGTTCATCGCGAACCTGCGCGACCTCGTCGCGTCCGCCGAGCGATGCGATGGCATCATGCGCATCATCGGCGGTGCGAACGACACCGACGTGTACGCGCTTCTCGGAACCTGGTATCCCGAGTACGTCGCGCTCGCGAAAAAATCCGGCGTCATCAAGAAGCTCATCGCGCCGAAGCAGTCGGACGAATTCAAGGAAAAGTTCGCGGAAGAATTCGGCAACCAGCTGCGCTACCTCAATGTCGGCCTCTCCGCGCCGACGTATACGCGCATGACTCCCGAAATGGTCTCGACGGAAATTTACGTCGCGGGCAACGACGTGACGGTCATCCAGATTCGCAACAGGGCAATCGCGCAGGCATACATCGAGCATTTCAACCTGCTGTGGGAACAGGCGGAGCAATTCTGACGAGACGACAAAACAAGCGGGACTAAAGTCCCTGGGAAATCAGCGAGTTCCCAGGGACTTTAGTCCCGCTTGTCGTTTCGATCCGTCCTACTGCGCCTTGAACGTCCTCACCACCGCGTCGGCCTCGTTCAGCAGATCGGCCGTCTTCGGACCCGTCCCGGTCGTGACCTCGATCACGTACACGCGGGCCGTCGCGTCGACGATATACCGGACGGTCGTGGCGGCGCCGCCTTCCACGTAGCACGGCTTCAGGCACTGCTGGATCGCGCGCACCGCCTTCGCGCCGTTGACCGTGTCGGGCGCTTCGGAAATCAGGACGTCCCTCTCGGAAAAATCCTTGTACAGGTCGCCCGTCTCGTCCTTCATGAACGCGACGATCTTTGCGACGTCGTCGTTCGTCCAGACAAACCCATTCGAGATTTCCTCAAAGGTCTTTCCATCCTTTGTCACGTCCCGCACCGTCACGTTCACGCCGTTCGCGTTCGGACTCGTCAGGAACTCATACGTCCGCAAGCCCTTCTCGTCGCGCGTCGCGTCGGCCGAAACCGTCGTTTTCCAGTTGGCGGGAGCGACGATTGAGAACGGAAGGACCTCGTTCGCAGGAACGTTGGCGCCACCCGTCGCGTACGGTGGACTCGACCAGTTCCGCGCCGCGAAGACGACGACGGAAAGGACGCTGACCGCCGCGAGGGCGGAGAGGACGATAAGGCCGGTGCGCTTGATGTCATTCATAGAAATGTTTCGAACGATCGAATCGTGGTGCTCCCGGCAGGACTCGAACCTGCAACCTGGAGCTTAGAACGCTCTCGCTCTATCCAATTGAGCTACAGGAGCACGACGTGACGATCGTTCCGCTCAATCCTAGCGGAAACGGGACGTAGTTTCAATGGCGAAAGAAAAAAGAGCGCCGCGAGGGACGCTCAGAAGGTGAAGGACGTGGTGCGCGAGAGGATCGTGCGCGTGTCGTCGGTATTCGTGCCGCCCGGGACGAAGCCCTTCTGCGACAGGAAGACCAGGAAACGACTCTCCGCGGAGCGCACGGCCACGAAGACGTGCTTGGCGCCGGCGCCGTACATGGCGACCATCGCCTGGTTGGCGAGGGCGCGTCCGACCCCCTTGTTCTCGGACTTAGGATCGACCGAGACGACGAGGATCCATGCCTCGCCCCGCTCGATCGCCGTCTTCGCGTGCGAAGGAACTCGGTTCACGCGGAGCGCGTTCGCGAACTCCTGGTCGGTCGCGACCGGCGCGGCGAGGGCGAAGCCGTGAAGGTTGTGGAAGCGCTGTGCCATCGCCACGCGCCGCACAGTGCGCTCGCCGCGAAACAGCGCCGCGAACTCCGGGTGCTCATCCTCGCGGAGCGCACACGGGGCGACCGCCGCCGCATAAAGCGGGAGCAGGACCGACGGGTTCGACTCGCGCGCAGGCGACGAGATCAGGATCTCGCGCTCGGCGAGTCTGCAGGGAGGGAGGGGAAAGGGCAGGACGTTGGCGGGGGGCGGGGTGGGTACCAAGATGATCTCCTCGCGTCGGATTGACGCTCGCGAAAGGATAGACGAAAACCGACGGTTTGTCAACCGTCGGCCTTCGTTTCCTCCTTCTCTTTTTTGTCATGAAACCGCTTGTGCACGTCCTTCAAATGCTCGTTCGTCACGTGCGTGTAGATCTGCGTCGTCGTAATCGACGCGTGGCCGAGCATCGATTGGACGCTGCGGATGTCCGCACCGTTCATCAGCAAGTCCGTCGCGAACGTATGTCGTAGCGTATGCGGCGTGATGCGCTTGGTGATTCCGGCCGATCGCGCGTACCGCTCGACCATCCGCTGGATCGATCGCGGCGTGAGCGGCCCCGTCTCTTCGCGTCCCGCCTTGGCGCGGTCGTGGGAGACGAACAGGAACGGCGACGCGTCCCGTCGTTTCGCAAGATACGCCTTGATGGCGACCTTTGCCGCGTCGGACAGGAACACCACGCGCGCCTTGTCGCCTTTTCCTCGAACTGTAAACTCGTCGCGCTTGAGCGCGATCCCGTCGATGCGGAGGTTCGCAAGCTCGGAGACGCGCATCCCGGTAGCGAACAGCAGCTCGAGGATCGCCGTGTCTCGCAGCGCGATCATTCCGGTACTCTCACGGCCCGGGACGGCGAGGATCCGCGCGAGCTCGTCGGGCTCAAGGAAGGAGACGATGCGCGACGATGCCTTCATGAGCTCGATATGGTCGGCAGGAAGCGACTTGATGTCGTGTCGCGACAGGTACTTGAGGAACGACCTGAGCGCGATGAGGTGATAGTTCTGCGTGGACTTCTTGATGAGCTCCTCGTCGCGTCCCGGCACCTCGCGGTTCAGGTACAGGCGGTACTTGTGGATCATCTCACGCGTCACGTCCGCCGGCTTCGGGTGCTTGGCCCATTCCGAGAAGCGGCGCAGATAAAAATCATAGTTCCGAATCGTCCGCGGGGAGCGCCCGCGGTCGACCTCGAGATATTCCAAAAAGTCGGTGATGAGTTTGTCGAAAGAGGACATAGCATCCACAGTATACCTGTGTTACCATGGCGCAGCTATGGACTGGGTCACGCGCCTCCTCATCGGCACGCTGGTCGCGACGGGAATCTTCGTCGCCGTTGTTTCCGGTTGTGATTCCTTGCTCTTCCCAACGTCGAACGAAGGCGGTTCCTGCACCGAGGCGCACATCATCCCGTTCATCCCCACCCACGCGACCCTTGTGGATATCCCGTTGATATCCCGCGTTCTCCTCTTCCTCGTCGCCAT
>CAIMOJ010000041.1 GCA_903843045.1 Candidatus Uhrbacteria bacterium | reverse complement strand
GCGCCCTTCACGATCATCATCGCGCGCGAGTCCGTCGCGTGAACCGTGGCCATGTACTTGCGAACCGAGTCGAACGGGCGCTCGGCGAGTCGCGGAAAGCGCTTCGACAATTCGCCGGAATGCAGGCCCGCCTGCAGCGCCGCGTCGAGCAGCGCCCGCTCCGTCGGCGTCCCGCGCGCCTTGCCGCCTTCGGCGACCGCGTCATTGCACAGCAGCATCGCCTCGAGCATCTTCTCGCGGTCTCCTGTGATCTCATCGACGCGCATCTCGCCCTCCGTAATCGTGCCAGTCTTGTCGGTACAGATCACAGAGACAGACCCGAGCGTCTCCGCGGCGATTAGGCGCCGGGTGAGCGCGTTGTGGCGCGACATGCGGCGCATCCCGATCGCGAGCACGATCGTCACGGAAATCCCAAGCCCCTCGGGAATCGCCGCCACCGCGAGCGCCACCGACGTCTGGAACATCTCAAGCGACCCGCGCCCGAACAGGACGCCGACGCCGAACATCAGGACGACGAGAACGATGACCGCGACCGACAGCCACTTCGCCAGGCGCTTCAGCTCGATCTGCAGCGGAGTGTCCCGCTCCTCCGTCTCCGCCACGAGCCGCGCGATCCCGCCAAGCTCGGTACGAGCTCCCGTCGCGACCACGACGCCGACGCCGCGTCCCGCGACCACGGACGTTCCCGCGAACAGCATGTTCGACCGATCCGCCATCGCGGCGCCCGGCATGAGCGGGCCGGTCCCCTTCGCAATCGACGCCGACTCGCCCGTAAGCGACGCCTCGTTCGCCTCGCACGCGACGCTCTCGATCACGCGCATGTCCGCCGCGATCCTGTCTCCCGCGGTCACGACGACAATGTCGCCCGCGACGATTTCCTCGGCGGGGATTGTCGCCTCGATTCCGTCGCGCCGAACCACGACCGTCGCGCGCACGAGCGATCGCAGCCGTTCCATCGCCTTGTTCGCATGATATTCCTGAACGAACCCGAGGATGCCGTTCAGCGCGACCGCGACCGCGATCACGGACGCGTCCACGACGTCGCCAAGCGCGAGGCTCACCCCCGCGGCCCCGAGCAGTACCGCCATCAGCGGGCTGCGAAACTGGTCGAGCAGGACGCCCCACCACCGCTTCGCCCGCTCGCGGGCCAGCGCGTTCGGCCCGTGCTTCGCCAGCCGCTTGCTCGCCTTCTCCGCGGACAGCCCGTTCTCGCCCGAATGCAAAATGGAAAGAACCTCGTCGGCGGGAAGCGCGTGCCAGTCCGTGGGTTGGGTCATAGGAGAAGGGTTCGGAGGGATGAGGAGGGTTCGGAGGTTCGAAGAGCCACGGGTTTAAACGTCGAGATTCTTGGAACCTTCGACCCTCGGACACCCTGGACCCCTATCCCCCGCCCCGGATGCTCAAATAAACCGCCTCCGTATGAACCGCGATGATCTCCCAGTTGAAGTGCTTGCGCACGACCTCCTGCGTGCTCTTCGCCGCCTCCGCGACGGTCTCCGGATGCGCGATCAGCTCTCCGAGCTTGCCGGCAAGATCGTCGACATTCTTGTTTTC
>CAIMOJ010000040.1 GCA_903843045.1 Candidatus Uhrbacteria bacterium | reverse complement strand
TCCGCGTCGCCGGTCGACGTCGAGTCCGTGTCCTGGGTGCCGGTGCAGCCGAGGAGAACCAGCAGGGTGATCGTGAGCATCTTGTGCCTTCCTTTTTGATGTTTGTCTGCCAACGCCTTGCCGCCCGGACCATCCGGGCAACAAAACCGCATGGCAGAATGTACCGCCATCTTAGGCTCATTTTTGCCCTTTTGTCAATGCGAGTGGCTAACGTTAGCGAAGATATAATCAAAAAATGAAATCTCGCCAGGTTCCCGGCGGGATTTTTTTTGTCTTGTCATGGGGTATCTCCTCCCACGGTGGATAAATCTTGTGAGCCATTCTCGCTTGCAATAAACAACGATTGCGGGTAATAATGCCCCCGAACCGTCGAATGTTTCCGCGTTCGGTGTGAGATCCGGTGGCGTCGCCCTAGGGTGGTACCGTCGGAGGTTATGTGCGCAGTTCCTCTCTGGGCCGGCGCTGCCATTGCGGCCTGGGTCCCCGTCCTCGCGCAGGGGATTCTGCCTTAGAGGCAAGCACATGATCAACGGACAATCGCGGGAACAGAAGACTGGCTATGCGTTTGGCGCCGGAGGTCTAAGATCGCGAGATCTGCCGCTTCCGATGCTTTTCCCGACGGCGTACCCCGAACTCTGGGAGAAATCCCGGCGCGAGGGGCGCGAGAACCCGCCGGCTCGACGGCCATGGGGCAACCCGGAAGTCGCCGAGGCATAGAGTCAACCGGCAGCCCGAACGCTGGGATTCGTCCCAACGGTCGGCTGACGGCCTCCCCCTATCTGGCAGCCGATCGCCTCGGCCGCCTATTTTTTTTACGTCACGAGCGTCGGGACGTCGGCCGTGCCCTTCCACGCGAGGTTGAACAGCGCGCGGAGGGTCTCCGCAAATTCCTCGCTCTTTACGACGACGGACAGGAGATTCGACTTGTAGGAAAAAAGCAGGACCGTGCTGCCGCGCACGGTCATCTCGGCATGGACGGGGAACTCCTTTGCGGAAATGACGCGCATCTGGGCGTTCGGGAGGCGCGGAACGCGGTCCGGGTCGGGGGATTCCATGACGACGAGCGTGCGGAAGGAGACTCCGTCCGCGCGCAGTCCGTCGAAGTAATCCGCCCTCCCGTCTACGATCGTCGGCGTGGCCTCCGAGCTGTCCATCGGCACGATCTGCACGCACTCGCCCGTCTCTTCCGCCAGGAGGTCGCGCACCGTCCTCACCCCTTCCGCCCCCTCGAAGTATCGGATCTGCGGCTTCTCGTTCTTCGCGTTATATATCGCGTTCAATAGCGGGATCGCCGCCATCAGCTCACGTTCCTTTTCCTCCAGCTCCCGCCGCTGCAGTCGCAGGACGGTGAGCAACCGCTCCGGCGGCTCGGCCACGAACAGCTGCTTCTTCCCGTGCGTCGTCACGCTCACGATCCCGCGCTTCATGAGCGTGTCCACGAGCAGATACGTCGTCGTTCGGTTCACCCCGGCCTTGAGCGCCACGTCCTGCACCGCCGCGGGAGAAAGTTCCAGCAGCGCGAGGTAGACGGTGGCCTCCTTCTCGGAAAGCCCGAGGTTCGTGAGCTCGAGGGTGAGGTGGTCCATATGGGGGACAGTATAACGCGAATGGGAATTTTCTAGTATGATGAGTCGGTATGGATCTTGAGCTGGTTCGCGACACCGAACGAATCTCTGCCTCGTCGGAGTCGGTCGAGGCGGGCTTCGCGGCCCTTCTCGACCGGTTTGCCGCGGCGAGGCCTGGCTGCGAGCTTGCCTCGCTCCGCGCACGTGACATCGCGGCTGACGCGGCGCGACTCGAGGAATGGTTCCGCCGGCTTCTCGCTGTCGAACCACCGTCCCTTGACGTCGCCACGCTCTACTTCGGCCTCGTCGAAATGAGGCCGGCCGGGACGCAGGATCATCTGTGGGCGATCTACGCGTGCGGCTACGTCGCCGGCAGGGAACCCGGCCCCGCGCCGGAGTGGTGGCCGAACGGGCGGTACGCGGAATCCGCCGTCCTTGCGTCGATCAGCGGCTCGCTCGCGACATGGCCGGAGGTCGCCCGCCTCGACGCGGAGTTCACGCTCATCCTCGGATATGCGCTTCTCGTCGGACGGTCGCTCGCGAAGACGGCCGGGATCTCGGGCGTTGAGGCGTTCGTCGGATTCGACGAGGGCGACCGGTTTCGAATCAATGAGAACGAAATTGGCGCATGAAGGACAATCTCATAAAAATTCTCACGAACGAACGCGCTGTCATGGGTCCGGCCGTGACCAAGGAACGGCTGGCAAGGGCCGAGGCCGACCTTGGGTGTCCGTTGCCGCCGTCGTATCGGCGTTGGTTCCTTGCGCACGGCGATGGCTTCGAATTGTCGGCAGGCAACTCTCTGCGTCTGTCTTCGTTGGAGGACACGGTCGCCATCACCAAGGAGGTTCGCGGGCGGTCGTATTGTCCCTTGAAGGACCTGATTGTCTTCGGCGGAACTGGCGTGGATGCCGAGCTGTGGGCGTTTTATACGGGCAAGACAATGTCGAACGGGGAATATCCCGTCATTTGGATCACGCCGGGCTCGATTGATTCGAACGGATACGTCTGGACGAACACGAACTTCGACACGTTCCTGAACGTCTGGATTCGCGACCTGACCCTGCTGAATTCCAACCCGTTCCGTTTCGTTCTGGGCGACTGGTTCCTGCGGTGTCTTTATCTCAGGTATGACACGAAGAGAAAAATTCGTTCCCACGACTTCTATCGGACGGCGGCAACGGTCGACATTCTAAGGACGCAGATCGACTCATTCAAGATTTCTTGAGAGCTATGAGAACCTCAAGGCGAAAAATGGTCGCGGCAATCGGACTGTTATTCTCGCTTGTTCCGCTCTCGTCCTTCGCGGCGACGGACGTCGTCGCGGACGTCTCGAGCGTCGTGGCCATCGAGTGCGGGAGCAACGTCGACGGGGAATTCGTTCCCGTCGCGTTCGGAACCGGGCTCGCGTATGGCGATAATCTGATCCTGGCGAATTCGAGCGCGGTTTACGATTTCGACGGACGCGCGTACGAATATTGTCTCGGTGGAACGTCGTCGGCCGCCGACGTCGCGCCGAAGATGCGATTCCGCGTCATGTCGCCGACGACGAGGCATGCGAGTTCGTTCGACTACGTCCTCGCGCAGGCATTCGACATCGACTCGGCTGAGCCCGTCTCGCTCCCGAGCACGATTCTTCTCGCGAATTCCGACGCGATCCTGCTTGGCGATCGCGTCAGCCTACTGGGATACGCGAACGCGGGCGAGGCGCTGACCGTCGCAACCGGTACCGTCGTCGGATTCGACGGATCCGACCTGATCGACGTCGACGGGGCATATGGCGCCATGGACGGCGTCGCGTTCGATCCCGTTGGGAATCGGGTCGGTATCCTTGCTCGGAAGTCGACGGACGAATCGGATGCCGCCAGTGTCATCCAGGGACTGAATGCGGTGTACGAGGACATTCTTGGCCCGGAACTTTTCGTCCGCGACGAGTCATCCGTCCACACGAAGGACAGCATCCTGTGCATTTCCGACGCCTGCTACCATCTGACACCGAACGACGGGTCGCTGGTGGATCGGGCAACGGGCGCGGCGCTGGACTACGCCCTGATGGCACCGGACCAGCCGGCCGGAGCGTACGTTCCGGCGGAGTTCGACGCGTCGCTCCAGGACCGCATGCTTGGCCGCATCCTCCTGCAGGTTGAGTCGCACGGCGAGGCGTGGTACGTGAGCCCCGCGGACAAGCTCCGCCATTACATGCCCGACGGCGCCTCGGCATACCAGGTGATGCGCGAGATGAGCCTTGGAATCAGCGATGCGAACCTCGCCGCCATCCCGTCGGTCACGTCCGCCGACGCGATGCTCACCGCTCCGAGCGTCTGCGCGACGAATGCGCTCGCGAGCCAGCTGCGCGGAAAGATCCTGCTCCAGGTCGAGTCGCACGGCGAGGCTTGGTACGTGCATCCGGACACCTGCCAGCGCGTCTACATGGCCGACGGCGAGGCAGCCTATTCCATCATGCGCCTGCTGAGCCTCGGGATTTCCGACGCCAACCTCCGGAAGATGCCGTCGGGCATTTAGTCTCATTGTGAACGGAATCAAATATCCCAAACTCACGTTGACAAAAATGCGAATTCCGTGTAGTATAAAGACAAGCTCTGAGGTCCTTCATCGGACATTGAGGGTGGCAAAGTAAGTCCCCAAACGCATTTTTGTGCGTATGGGGATTTATTTTTTCCCGGCATGGCCGTGGGCCGATGGAGGTAATGGTAACCTCAGAGTGTTTGCCACCCTCAGTTGCGGGTTCGATTCCCGCTCGGTCCACCAGGGCGGAAACGCCCGATGCCGGGACCAACGGGACCCCGTCGAGCAATCGACGGGGTTTTGGTTTGCCAATCCGTTCCATTTCCGGCAAACTGTCCCCGTATGATCGATATCAACCTTCTTCGCGAAAACCCGGACCTCTTCAAGGCCGCCTGCCTGTCCAAGAACTCCAAGGTCGACATTGACCGGGTGATTTTTCTTGATTCCGAGCGTCGGCGCGTTCAGCAGGAGCTCGATGGGGTGAACGCCGAGCGGAAAGAGGCGGGGAAGAACCGCGATATCGAGAAGGGGAAGGCGCTGAAGGACGCGGCGGCGTTGCTTGAGGCCGAGACGGCGCGCATCGAGGAGGAATTCCGTCCGCTCGTGCTGTCCGTTCCGAACCTGCCGAGCTCGGACACCCCGGTCGGCAAGGACGACTCCGAGAACGTCGTGCTGCGCCAGTGGGGAACGAAGCCCGATTTCGGATTCGCGCCGAAGGACCACATGGCGATCGGCGAGGCGCTCGGGATCATCGACACGGAGAAGGCGACCGAGGTCGCGGGGACGCGGTTCGCGTACCTGATGGGCGACCTCGTGCTCATGCAGTACGCGCTCCAGCAGCTGGCCTTTTCCGTCGTGACGCACGAGGGAACGCTGAAGACGATCATCGAGCGCGCCGGACTCTCCGTCTCGTCGAGGCCGTTCGTTCCCGTCGCGCCGCCGCTCATGATCCGCCCCGAGGTGTTCCTCAAGATGGCGCGCCTCGAGCCGAAGGACGAGCGCTACTACCTTCCGGCCGATGACCTGTTCCTCATCGGAAGCGCGGAGCACACCCTCGGCCCGATCCACATGGGCGAGACGCTGAAGGAGGCGCAGCTCCCGGCGCGCTATGTCGCGTTCACCCCGGCGTTCCGTCGCGAGGCGGGAAGCTACGGGAGGGACACGAAGGGAATCCTGCGCGTTCACCAGTTCGAGAAGGTAGAGATGGAATCGTTCACCGCGCCCGAGGACGGCCAGGCCGAGCAGGACCTGTTCGTGGCGATCCAGGAGCACCTCATGCAGGCGCTCCGCATCCCGTACCAGATCGTGATGACCTGCACCGGCGACCAGGGCGACCCGGACGCGCGGCACCTCGACCTTGAGTCGTGGATGCCGGGACAGTCGCAGTACCGCGAGACGCACTCGTCGGATTACATGACCGACTACCAGACGCGCCGGCTTGCCACGAAGGTGAAGCGCGCGGACGGAACGACGCAGTTCGTCCACACCAACGACGCCACGGCGTTCGCGGTGGGGAGGACGATCATTGCGATCCTCGAGAACTACCAGCAGGAGGATGGCACGGTGACGGTTCCGGAGGCACTCATCCCGTACATGGGAAAGGACAGGATCGTGCCGCGCGACTAGCGTTACCCACAGCGGATTGTCCCGGAGAAGCCGACAGTCGAATCGACGAATGAACGCGCGGATTTTCCGCGCGTTTTTGATTGTCCTGTCAGAAAAACAGGACAGAAATAATGGCTAATATTAGCCTAAAAATGGTTGACTTTTGGCCGTTTCCGTGGCATGCTGGTATCAGATCGCACAACGAATCGATCGCCAAGGCGGCAGCTGCCTGGAACGAGTCAACGGACACGGGAGACTGAGGACGACGTCCAACGATCCGGCCATGTGGGACGCAAGGCGAGACATGCGGCGATTCAAGGAATTTCCCGGCAGGATTCGGACGGCGGTGTGTGGGGACTTCATGCCCGCCGTCCAACAGGACCGTAGACCTCACCCCGACCGATGACCTCACCCCGGCCCTCTCCTTTTAAAGGAGAGGGGGACGAAACAGTCGACCGTTCTCGCGAGACGGTGGACCAATTCCGGGCTACCGGCTCTCTGGGCTTTTTCAGCGACAGGTGCAACCATGCAGGCAAATCGATTCGGGACGCTCCTCCTCACGGGCGTCCTTCTCTCCTTCTGTATCTCCCTCCTCGCGCTCACGGGGTGCTCGCGCGACATCTGCGTAGACCCGTACACCCACCGGTACGTTTGCGCGAGTCCGACGGTTTCCGCCGACTCCGGCGACACGTCCGACACCTCGCTCGTCGGCGACCAGGGTGGGGGAGACGCGACCGTGCTCCAGCTGCCGTTCGCGGCTGGCACGAGCTGGCGCTGCACGCAGGGAACGAACGGATCGTACAGCCACCGGTACAACTCGACGCTGTACGGGATCGACTACGACACGCCGAACGACGAGGCGGTCGAGATCTACGCGCCGGTGTCCGGCATCGCGCACGTCCACGAGGAAAGCGCGACGTCGAACTTCGGCTACGCGGTGAACATCGACGTCGGCAGCGGATACTACGTCGTGCTCGGCCACAACTCCGAGATCTTCGTGACGGACGGCGAGGAGGTGACGGCCGGCGAGCTCATCGCCTACGACGGCTGCACCGGCGCGTGCTCGGGCGACCACTCGCACGTCGGCCTCATGGAAGGCGACGCGTCCGAGATGGCGCAGTACGGGACGTCCGTCGACGACAGCTTCTACGCGATGGACACGAGCGTCGACGGCGCCGCGTTCGGCACGATCGACGCGCAGGACTTCGTCTGCGGAACGTCCGACGGCCACGTGTACGAGTCGGCCCTCCCGGTTCCCGAGTGGCACCCCGACGGCTCGCTCGTGAAGGTCCCGAGCGGACCGAGCGTCTATCTCGTGCAGGACGGGAAGGCGCGGCACGTCGTCGACGAGACGACGTTCTGGAGCTATTCGCTCGACTTCGACGACATCGCGCTCATCTCCGACGAGGAGCTGTCGTGCCTCGGATCCGGCGCCGACATCGCGTCGTCCGGATCCGTCGAGGCGGGATACGGCGAGGACGGCAACGCCTGGCTGGTCGTGAGCGACACCGACGGCTCAAGCTGGAAGCAGCGGCTCCCGGGCGGCGCCGAGCAGGACGTGATGGAGACGTGGGGACTCTCGGGCGACCTTGGGATGGACGCGACGATCTCGCAGTCCACGCTCGACGACCACGCCACGCGCTCGGGGACGGCCCCGTTCCGCGACGGCTCGATCGTCAGGGAACAGACCGCGTCCGACGTGTACGTCGTCTCCGACGGCATCGCGCTCCCCGTGAAGGACTGGGACGCGTACCTTCTCATGGGGTTCGCCAACCGGTCGATTCTCACCGTGAGCGATGGGGAAGTGTCGGACGTCATGGGGAACGACGTCGGGTCGTGCTCCGCCGGCATCTGGTGCCTGGAC
This sequence comes from Candidatus Uhrbacteria bacterium, assembly GCA_903843045.1. Classification (GTDB taxonomy): domain Bacteria; phylum Patescibacteriota; class Patescibacteriia; order UBA9934; family GWF2-40-263; genus YC12-FULL-57-11. The sequence continues at coordinate 7,924 of CAIMOJ010000040.1, read as the reverse complement.
GCGGAGGCGATCACCACCTGCGGCGGCGGCCTCGACCTCGGGTCGGGCGCCGAGGCGGGCGGGGAGGAGATCGACACGGGCGGCTCGACGGAGAGCGGTCCTTCGACGGAAACAACGGACGACACGGCCTCCGACGCCTGCGCCGACGCCGACTCCGATGGGTGGTGCTCCGAATCGACCGGCGGCTCGGACTGTTCCGACCATGCCGCGGCCGTGAACCCAGGCGAGATCGAGGTCTGCGGCAACGGCGTGGACGAGGACTGCTCGGGCACGGACGAGCCGTGCCCCGCGTCCGCCACGGACACGGACGGCGACGGCATCGCCGACGACGCCGACAACTGCCCGCTCCACGACAACGCCGACCAGTCGGACGCCGACGGCGACGGGGAGGGCGACGCGTGCGACCCTTCGACGAGCTCGGGGTCTGCGGCTGACGCCTCCGATACCGCGTCGGCCGACACCACGGAAGACAGCGCGTCTGCCGAGTCGACGACCGACTCCTCGGACAGCTCCTCGTCCTCGACGTCGAGCTCCGGCGATTACGTCTACCTCGACGACCCGTTCATCTGCTTCTCGTCGACCGGCTTTCGCTCCCCCTACGACAACGCCGACGCCTACGCGGTCGGCTACGGGGACTCTCTCGACTGGACGCTCCAGGCATCCATGCTCGCGAGCCCCGACGGCGTCGCCTCCGGCTACGTCTGCGTCGACACGACCGACTGGGCCTACGACGACTACGAGCTCACGTTGCTCTCCTCCATCCAGTCTGATGGAACCGAAGCGACGACGTACTCGGACACGGGCGACTGGTGGGACAACTACGCGTTCTGCACGGATGCCACCGACGCCGTCGCAAGCGACTTCTGCGTCTCGCAGGGCGGGTGGGACTACCTCGTCGGCTTCTCAAAGACGACGTCGGGGCTGTTCGCCAACGGGGATGGGGCGTAGTGGCACGGAGGCTTGCGTTCTGACCTGGGTCCCTCGTGACCTGGGTCGTTTTTTTATGCGGGGTTAGCGGGGTTGCGAATAACGAATTAGTTACTTATTACACATATGCAACGGATTGCTACGAATATGGGGATCGGAAGAGAGGGGAAGCTGGTGTTGCCGGAGTTGAGTTATCAGATCGTTGGGGCTTGTTATGATGCTCACAATGAGATTGGGGGAGGGCAGAGGGAGAAATATTATCAGAAGGCCGTGGCAATTCATTTGGACAAGCGGGGGATTAAGTTTCAGGAGCAGGTTCATGTGCCACTCGTTTGCGACGGCTCGGTAATTGGCAGATACATTCTGGATTTTCTCGTAAACGGTCAGATAATCTTGGAACTTAAGGCGGGAAGCCATTTTCGGAAGTCCGATTTTGACCAGGTCACGCAGTACCTTGTTCAAAGAAACCTACCCCTAGGAATTCTCGTTCGCTTCGACGTCGACACGGCAGTCACTCGTCGCGTCCTCCGTCCCTTCCGCGCAAATCTGTAACATTCGTAGCAATCCGTTGCATATGTGTAATAAGTAACTAATTCGTTATTCGCAACCCCGCACCGCGCATGGTATACTCTCCTCACTATGCACCGGATCCTCACCCGTCTCCGCTCCCTCCTCACCTCCAAGCGAGCCCGCTTCGGCGCGCTCGCCATTCTCGTCTCGGGCGGGATGTTGGCGGCCGCGCATCCGGCGCTGGCGGGATCGCTGAGCCTTACCAACACGCTGCTTTCCATCTTCGCCGCCATCGCCATGGCCATGGCGGAGGTCATCGGGAAGCTTGTCGTCGCCGTGCTCGATATCACGATTCCGATCATGCAGTACCAGGGGTTCACCAGCTCGCCGGTGGTGAACACGGGCTGGGCCATCGTGCGCGACGTCGTGAACATGTTCTTCGTCGTCATCCTCATCATCGTCGCGATGCAGACCATCTTCGGGGTGGCGAAGACCGAGTGGAGGCAGCAGGTGCCGAAGATCATGGTCATGGCGATCGTGATCAACTTCTCCAAGACGCTGTGCGGCATCATGATCGACTTCGCGCAGGTCATCATGCTCACCTTCGCGAACGCGCTCAAGGATATCGCCGGCGGCAACTTCATCCAGATGCTCGGACTTGGCGACATCTTTTCGCTTTCCGCGAAGGCAGACCAGTTCGCCAACTCCGCCGACGGCGTCGCCGCGACGGGAACCAGCGCCTTCGACCTCTTCGCCGCCGGCGTCGCGGCCGTGTTCATGATGGTGTGGGTGCTCGCGGTGGTGATGATCCTCCTCTGCGTCCTCGTGTACCGCGTGGTGATGCTTTGGATTCTCATCGTGATGGCCCCGCTCGCCTGGTTTACGAAGGTCGTACCGTTCGATCAGGCGAAGGGAAGCTACGCGGACTGGTGGAAGAACTTCATCTGCTACTGCTCCATCGGCCCGGTCCTCACCTTCTTCCTCTGGCTCACTCTCGCGGTGGCCGGCTCCGGCTTCATCGCCTCCCAGGACTCCGGCTTCTCCGCCGTCGCCCCGCAGGGCGAGGTCGGCATCGCGTCGGGGATGATCACCTCGATCTTCGAGTGGCAGAGCCTCCTCAGCTTCGTCATCGGCATGGCCATGCTCATGGCCGGCATGGACGCGGCAAGCAAGATCTGCTCGGGCGTCAAGGGCGGAGTCGGCTCCCTCCTTGCCGCCGGAAAGGGCGGAGGTTTCATCAACCAGGCCATTGGAGGACAGGCGAGGAAGTATAGCGACAAGGGAACCAAGTGGGCGGGAGGCAAGGTAAAGGCGGGAGGCGCCGCGTTAGTGGGCGGTGCGGGAGATTTGGCATTGGGAGCCGGGGCGGCTGGATTGGCGATCGCAGGAACGAAAATGGCGACAGGAAAAGCCGATTGGACAGCCATGGCACCGACCGCGTCCGGAAAGGCAGCGCGCGCCCAGGGCATGCGCGAGCTCTCGAAGGGCAAATATGTCCCCACACTTCTTTCTCAGAAGCTGAACAAGGCCGCGGATTCGAGACAGCAGGAGGTTTCGGCCGATATGAAGAAGGCAACGGAGGAACAGTTCAAGGGCGCGTCGGCGGAAACGGAATTGGCGGCGCTCCAAAGCATGGCGGACGGTACCGTTCCGCTCGGCCAGATGCAGGCGCATCGCGGTTTGCTGGCAAAGGCGATGAAGGACGGAAAGATGCGCGAGAAAATGGAAGCCTCCGGCATTCTTGGCAAGCTCGTGAAGAATGAGCTTCCTGAGCTGAAAAATCAGTTGAAGGGAACGAAGGAATTCGACGCGATCGAAGACTTTGAGGCCGGCCGGCCGGACCTTACGAACAAGATCGGATCCATCAACTCCTTTGAGGATCTTCAAAAGATTGATCCCGCCGCGCTTGCTGCGATCAGCAGTGATCCGGCAATGAAGGCTCAGTTTGAGAAAAATATTGCGGATAAAAAGATCGTCAGTACTACGTACGATGGAAAAGGCGGCGTATTGGATGCCAAACAATGGTTGGAAGGCGGACATGGAGGCGGAAAACGAACGAAGGCATGGGCAGACGGGAAGGCGGGATATTACGAAAATCTTTCCGCGGTGAATCTTGGGCTTGTACCCGCTGCTAGCTTGGCAGCAAATCTTACACCCGCCCTCATCGCAAAACGTCCAGATGCCGCCGCTGCCGCCATGGCAAGCAAAAATCCGGTAGTTCGAGCACGCCTGGCTTCGAATCCCGATACCTACAAGGCCGCAGCGAAGTCCGCGCTTGGAATCAGCTACGGTTCGACGGGCATTCCTACGGCCGATCCGGCCAAATTGAAGGCGGCGCTGAAAAAAGACGTCAACATGCTCGGGAACGTTCCTACGGCGGACATTGAAGGAAACGCAGTTTTTGCCAAGGACATCGCGGATTCTATCGACAAGGATCAGCTCAAGCAGATGCTCAGCAGTTATAAGGCGGCCACTCCAGATGAGCGGATCGCCATGGATGCCACGGTCGTTGAAAATGCGCTTGAGGCACTTGAGCAGTCTGTCTTCTCTGGAACGGCCTCCATGCCAGAGGTTGTTGAGTACAAAAAGCTCGGAAGGAATCTGACGACGCAAATTGAGGGAATGAATGGCGGAACAGTGGGTTCGACGGTGCTCGGTTTAGACCAGCAGATCACGACATTGAATACGAATCTCGCGACGGAAAATGCCAAGCCATCACCAAACGCGGCGACAATTACCCGGTTGACGGAGGACGTTCGTAAGATGACGAAGCGTCGCGAGCGTCATATCAATCAAAAGTGGACATAAGATAACCGCACTATGGAATCGTCCGTTCACACGTACCAGTCGCTCCCGAAGGATGTGCTCGACTTCCTTAGTGATTTTGATGGGATGGATTTCATTGGCGGACTGATTGAGAAGTATGGGGCGAACCCGGAAGCCACCTCACAGATTCTCCGCCTTGTCGACGAGATCGTGCTAGGGAACGTTTCGTTGGAAAACGTTCCGGGGGAGCTCGAAAAAATCACCGGCCTTGATTCGTCGACCGCGCAATTGGCTGCGGTCGACCTGTTGGCAAACAGGGTTTTGCCGATAGCCAGTCTCATCGGGCTGAACGTGGAAGGGCAGCTTTCCGCCTGGGGGGCGGATCCTTCCGAGTTCAAAAATATCGCATGTCTCGCGGTCCCGGCGCCGATTGTAATTCCCGAACCAACCCCTCTCCACCAAACCCTCGCCGCCAAAGGCGCCGTGTTCTCGGACCCAATCATGCAGCACCGCCTTGAGCTCATCGTGGCGTCGTATCGCGACGGCGTGCGGACGAAGGAACAGGCAATTGCGGTTCTCATGCGGTCGGTGAAGACGGGCGGGTTGGAGATGGGGGAGGCGGAGGCGGGGAAGGTGCTGGGACTTGTGGGGCCTGTGGATACGAATCTACAAATTGGCTACCAATCTACGAATCAACGAATTGTTACGAACGAGCTCGTCGACGATGCGAGCGGGACTGAAGTCCCTGGGAAATCGGGGGCCAAGGCGGACCACTTCTCCGACGTCGACGCGGCGGAGGTGGCGACGATCGCGGAGGCGAAGAAATCTGCGCTTGAGGTCCCGACGCTGATTACGGACACGAAGGCCGCCTCGGACCGGATCGTCGCCGAGGCCAAGCTTTCGTTTCCATCGGGCGAGGTTCGGACGCGGTTCGATCACATTATTGACGCGCGGCTTCGGGACGTGCGGGACGGGTTCGGGACGCGGGAGAAGCTGGAGGCGTCCGTGGAGTCCGGCGGGGTCGGGATGTCCGGGGCCTCGCTCGTAACGGCGATGGAAATGGTGGAGAGCATGGACGCGATGCATCATTTGGCGCTCGGGGCCAAGATGGACTATTTGAAGGAGAAGATCGCGACGGAGAAGGCCGAGAGGATAGAGAAGGCCGAAGGCCAGAAGGTTCAGGAAGCTCAGGTGATGAGCCAGCGGTACGCGGAGATCACGGGGAAGGCTCCCACGGAGCACATTGAGACGTCGCCGGCGCGAACGTCCATTGCGATTCCTGCGGCGCAGGCGGTGGCGGACCGGGCGCAGGCCATCGACACGTCGAAGGTGAAGGCGGCGATCGAGGCGACGAAGGGTCCGTCCGCGGTCGTGACTCCCGTCATGAGCGCAGCGACGATTTCCACGACCGCGAGCGGACGGCCGATCGTGGAGGACATTCGGTTCGAGCGCAAGCTGGCCGGGCCGGTCGAGGAGCTGCGCATGCTGACGCTGTCGGATTTCCGGCGGCTCTCTTCCGATCCCAAGCAGGCCATTCTCCGCGTCCGCGACAAGGTGGAGCTCGCCGCGCAGGAAGGCTACGAGCACCGCATCGCGGCCATCAAGGCCTGGCGCGAATCGCCGCTGTCCCAGATGTACGTCGCCGTCTCCCGCGAGGCGCTGATGGCGGGGAAGAGCATCGTCGACGCGCTGGCGGAGAAACGATCGAGGGGGGAGGAGGCTCTGCGGGATGATGAGCTTCATGCGGTGGTGGAGTTAAACGGGGTGTTGAGATTCTGATACAATGGGCGAGACGGGGTTGCGAATAAAGAAATAATTAAATAATAGTTTTTGCCCAACCCCGCCCCCCCGTTTCTCGCAACCTATGGAACAGTTTGTCGTCCCGCAGTTCATCGACAACGAGGACAAGATCATGGGGCCTCTCACGGGCCGCCAGTTTATCATCACCCTCGTGATGTTCATGACGCTTGCCGTGATGTGGAAGCTCATGCCCATCGTCTGGTTCGCGATCATTGGCGTGCCGTTCTTCGCGTTCGGCACGATTCTCGCGTTCGCGAAGGTAAACGGTCAGCCGTTCCATCTCTTTCTCCTCAACCTCACGCAGACCCTCAGGAAGCCAAGGCTCCGCGTCTGGGACAAGCGCCTCACCGACGCCGAAGTCCGCGCCCACCTCACGAAGGTCGCCCCGCCACCGCCGCCGACGAGGGCGAGGAAGACGTTCGCGAACGTGAGTCGGCTTCAAGAATTAACGTTGGTTGTTAACACAGGAGGGGTGTATAAACCGGAGGAGTAGCGGGGTTGCGAATAACGAATTAGTTACTTATTACACATATGCAACGTATTGGAACGAATTAGTACGAATTCGTCCGTTCGTGGCAGACACGGTCTCCGTTGTAAGAATACGCAACATCCGTGGCAATACGTGCCATATGTGTAATAAGTAACTAATTCGTTATTCGCAACCCCGCTACCCAGCAACCCAGAATTGCCCACCCTTATGACCTCCACCCAACCTTCCTCAAAACCCGGCCCCGCCACGCAGCGATACCTCGACATTGCCGAGATTCGCGACGACATGGTGCTGATGAACGACGGGACCGTCCGATCGGTGCTCTTGGTGTCGAGCATCAACTTCGCGCTGAAGTCGGAGCAGGAGCAGGAGGCGATCATCTCGGCGTACGTCACGTTCCTGAACGGGCTCGACTATCCCATCCAGGTGGTGATCCAAAGCCGGCGGATGAACATCGACAACTACATCGTGGCGCTCGGCGAGCAGGAGAAGCTGACGCAGAACGAGCTGCTCCGGGCGCAGATCGGCGATTACCGCACGTTCGTTACGGAGCTCGTGGAACTCGGCCACATCATGCAGAAGCGCTTCTACGTGGTGATCCCGTACGACCCGCTCACCAACAAGAAGCGCGGGTTCTTCCAGCGCCTCTCGCTCGTCCTTTCCCCGGCCGCCGCCGCCAAGCTCAATGACAAGCAGCTCGAGGACCGCCGCGAGCAGCTCAGCCGCCGCACGAACATGGCCTCCGGCAATCTCCTGTCGATGGGCCTGCAGACAGCGCGGCTCGATACCCAGGGCCTGATCGAGCTGTACTACAACGCGTACAACCCGGACCTGTTCGAGGAAGAGAGGCTGGGGGATCTGGGGAAGATAAGAACGGAGGAATAGCCCTATGGCCATCGACATCAAACAACTCTCCCACACCTCCCCGGCCCCTCCTCCATCCGCCCCCAAGGCTCAGAAGCCCGAGGCGGCGCGGATCGCGATCGAGCGGCTGGCGCTTGAGGAGGAGCGCATCTATCGAAAGGGCGTCGTCACGGTGCGCGACATCATTTCGCCGGGATCGTTCGAGGTGAAGCCGACGTTTTTGCGCCTGTCCGGCGTCTATGCCAGGACGTTGTTTATCATTACGTATCCGCGCCACATCGGCCTCGGCTGGTCGGCGCCGGTCATCAACCTGAACAAGACGCTCGACATCGCGATGTATTTCTATCCGCTCCCGTCGAACCTCGTCTTGAAGCAGCTTCAGAAGCGCGTGGGAATCATGACGGCCGGCATCTACGCCGACGCCGACAAGGGCGCGCCGCGCGACCCGATCAAGGAGACGGCGCTGCGCGACATCGAGGGGCTCCGCGACTCGCTCACGCAGGGGATCGAGCATTTCTTCCAGTTCGCCTTTTACGTCACGCTGTACGCGAAGACCGAGGAGGAGCT
>CAIMOJ010000039.1 GCA_903843045.1 Candidatus Uhrbacteria bacterium | reverse complement strand
TTCCCTCGACTTCCGGCCCCGTTTCCGATAGGATACTCCCGTTATGACCGACCAATCCCACATTCGAAATTTCTGCATTATCGCGCACATCGACCACGGGAAATCCACGCTTGCGGATCGTCTCTTGGAGATTACTAATACCGTCGAAAAGCGGAAGATGAAGGAGCAGCTGCTGGACTCGATGGAACTGGAGCGCGAGAAGGGGATTACCATCAAGCTCACCCCGGCGCGGATGCACCACAAGGACTTCATCCTGAACCTGATCGATACTCCGGGACACGTCGACTTCACGTATGAAGTCTCCCGGTCGCTCGCCGCCGTCGAGGGCGCGGTGCTTTTGGTCGACGCGACGCAGGGCGTACAGGCGCAGACGATTGGAAATCTGTACCTGGCGCTTGGAGAGGACCTGACGATTATCCCGGTGCTTAACAAGATCGACCTGCCGAACGCGGACATTCCTCGTCGAACCGAGGAACTCGTTAAGCTTCTCGGTTGCGACCCATCGGAGATCCTGCACGTCTCTGGCAAGACCGGCGTCGGCGTCCCCGCGCTGCTCGATGCCATCGTCGAGCGCATCCCGTGTCCGACAGGGACGACCACCGCCGCTCCGCGCGCGCTCGTGTTCGATTCGAAGTATGACGACTACAAGGGCGTCGTCGCCTACGTCCGCGTCGTGGACGGGACGTTTAAGAAGAACGACAAGATCATCATGATGGCCACCCGCGCCGAGGGCGAGATCCTCGAGCTTGGATCGCTGACTCCGGGATACGTCCCGATGGGCGAGCTCGAAACGGGCCAGATCGGCTACGTCGTCACCGGGCTCAAGGATATCAAGGCGTGCGGCGTGGGAGATTCGATCACCACCGTGGCGTTTCCGACGCGCGAGCCGCTGCCGGGATACAAGCAGGTGAAGCCGATGGTGTATGCCGGTGTGTTCCCGAAGGAAGGGAACGACTTCGAGCACCTGCGCGAGGCCATGGAGCGCCTGAAGCTGAACGACGCGGCGCTGTCGTACGAGGCGGAGCATTCCCCGGCACTTGGCTACGGGTTCCGCTGCGGTCTGCTCGGGATGCTGCACATGGAGATTCTGAAGGAACGCCTCCACCGCGAGTTCAACCTCGAGCTCATCGTGACCGTGCCGTCCGTCGCCTACCGCGTGAACGTCCGCGCCAAGGACACGATCACCATCAAGAGCCCGGTCGAGCTGCCCGACCCGTCGTCGATCGAATCCATCGAGGAGCCGTGGGCGCGCGTCGATATCGTGGCGCCGACCGAGTACATCGGCGGGGTGATGCAGTTCGTGCAGGAACGGCGCGGCGTCTACAAGGACACGGAATACCTCTCGAGCCAGCAGTCGATCCTCCACTACGAGATGCCGCTGTCGATGATCATCGTCGATTTCTACGACAAGCTGAAGAGCGTGACGTCCGGGTATGCCTCGATGAACTACGAGCTGATCGACTACCGCGTGGCCGACGTTGCCAAGCTCGACATCCTGGTGGCCGAGGAACCGGTGGAGGCGCTTTCGATGCTCGTGTACGTCGACGAGGCCGAGCGCGTGGGACGTCGCGTCCTCGCGTCGCTGAAGGAATCGATTCCGCCGGAATGGTTCGTGATCAAGCTTCAGGCCGCGCTCGGAGGAAAGATCGTGGCGGCGGAGCGCATTTCCGCGAAGAGCAAGGACGTTATCGCCAAGCTGTACGGCGGCGACGTGACGCGCAAGAACAAGCTTCTCGACAAGCAGAAGAAGGGCAAGAAGAAGATGGCCGCCATCGGCCGCGGCAGCGTGGACATTCCGACGGACGCGTATTTGAAAGTTCTTAAGCGAAGCTAATTGCTCCTATGTCAAAACATGAGAAGCTCGTCAAGAGGGTTTGGGCCGTCGCGTGCATCCTGGTCATTCTGAGCATGTTCGTGCTCACGCTGAGCCGGTAAGTGTGGACAAGACCTGGGTGATCGCGGATCTTGTCCCGGAGGACGCTCGGCGCGAGTTTGCCGACGTCCACCCGGTTGTTTTGCAGTTGCTCTGGAACAGAGGCGTCCGTTTGCGCGAGCAGATGGACGTCTTTCTGTCTCCGGACTGGAATCGCGACGTGCACTCGCCGTCGCTGTTCCGCAACATGCCCGAGGCCGTTGCCCGCGTATTCAAGGCGATGGAGAACGGCGAGGTGATTACCGTCCACGGCGACTATGATGCCGATGGCGTGTGCGGGTCGGCGGTGCTGATTTCGACGCTGCGGGACTTGTGCCGGGCGTTCGGGTTCGATGAGACCAAGACGACGTCGTTCATTCCGGATCGGGAGAAGGACGGGTACGGGATGTCTCCGAAGACCGTCGAGTATCTCCACGAGCACGACAAGACCGGCCTGATCATTACCGTCGACTGCGGCATCTCCAACAAGCCGGCGATCGACCGCGCCAAGGAAATCGGCATCGACACGATCGTTTGCGACCACCACGCGATGCCCGCCGAGCTGCCAACCGCAGCGATCCTCATCCATCCGCAGGTTCCCGGCGAGACGTATCCGAACAAGTCGCTTTGCGGGACGGGCGTGGCGTTCAAGCTGGCGTGCGGATTGATCGAGGAAGCGCGGGAAAGAAGGGTGTCCAGGGAGGCCGAGGGTTCGGAGGGTCTAAGAACCGAGGCTCTTCGAACCTTCGACCCTCTCACCCCTCCGAACCCTATCCCGCACGAAAAATGGCTTCTCGATCTTGTCGCGATCGCGACAGTTACGGACGTCATGCCATTGACCGGAGAGAACCGCACGCTTGAGACCTTTGGCCTCGTCGTTCTCAACAAGACGCGACGACCGGGCCTGCGTGCCCTCGTCGACATAGCCGGAGGAAAATTCGGTCTGCTCGATACCTTCTCGATCGGATTCCAGATCGGTCCGCGCATCAACGCGGCGGGACGGATGAATCACGCGAGCGCGGCGCTGAACGTCCTTCTCGAAGAGGACGAGATGAAGGCGGTCGTTCTCGCAAGCGAACTTAACGATGCGAACATTGCGCGGCAGAAGGCGTCCGAGGCGATGTACCAGGAGGCGCTTGAGCAGGTGGGTGAAATCGGCGATCGTAAGCTCATCGTCGCAGTCGGGAACGGCTGGCCGGCGGGGCTCGTGGGTCTCGTCGCTGGGAAGCTGGTGAACCTGTATGGGCGGCCAACCTATGTCGTTGGGAAGAACGAAGAGGGAAAATATGTCGGATCAGGACGATCGGTTGAGGGGTTCGACGTGACGGAATGTCTCAAATCCGCAGCAAATCACTTGGATAAATTTGGTGGTCATCCCCAGGCATGCGGATTCTCGGTCACGGGACCCAAGAAGTTCATGGAAGCCGTCGTAGCAATGAACGCGTACGCCGAGACGACGCTTGCCGGACGCGATCTCGCGCCGACGCTGAAGATCGACGCGGCTATCGACGTCGGCGATGCGAACTGGGCGCTTCTCGACGAGCTCAACAAGTTCTCTCCGTGCGGCGAGGGAAACCCGAAGCCTGTTTTCGTCGCGGACGACCTGACCGTCTCGCAGATCGCCACGATGGGCGCGGACGGAAAGCACCTCCGGCTGACGGCGCTCTCAAAGAATGGTAAGCTGGCAAAAATGGTCGCGTTCGGATTCGGCGAGTGGGCGGCGAAACTCAAGGTTGGCGACGCGTTCCGCGCGGCGTTCGAGATCGGGATGAACGAGTGGAACGGGAACAAGGAATTGCAAATGAGAATCGTGGATTTGAAGGTATGAAACTACGCATCTATACCGACGGAGGATCGCGCGGCAATCCTGGACCCGCCGCGTCCGGCGCAGTGATCAAGGAGATAGACGGACACGCCGACGGAAAGACGATCGTTTGCGTTTCTCGATGGCTCGGGAAGGATACGAACAACCAGGCGGAGTACACGGCGATCATCATCGGGTTGGAACGCGCGCGGACGCTCGGCGGAACGGAAATTGACATGGTGATGGATTCCGAGCTCGCGGTACGGCAGCTGAACGGGATTTACAAGGTAAAGAACCCGGAGATTGCCAAGCGGTTCGTCGAGGTGCACAACCTTATCCAGGACTTTAAAAAAGTTACGTTCCGGCACGTACGCCGCGAATTCAACAAGGAGGCCGACGCGGTTGTGAACAAGTGCATCGACGAGCATGTGGGAGCGAGGAGCTAGACGTGCTATACTGTGGTCACTATGGGACTATTTGGAGGGAACAAAACGCATACGTATCTCGGCGTCGACATCGGGACGTCTGGGCTCAAAGTCGTCGAGCTGTCCACCGAGAAGGGCCGCGCGAAGGTGATGACCTACGGGTACTCCGAACGCCAGCCGGGCCAGCCGGTGTATTCGCCGTTCGACGATCCGAAGGGAACGGGAGAGCGACTGGCTGCGCTGTGCAAGAAGGCCGGCGTGCGCGGGACCAAAGTGATGGCGGCGCTCCCACTGTCGAGCGTATTTTCGACGATCGTGAGCGTGCCGAAGCGAAAGCATGAGAAGGAGATGCAGCCGCTCGTGGACGCGCAGGTGGCCAAGCTTACCCCGATGCCGCTGAGCGAGATGGTGACGTCGACGACGTTTATCGACGGAATGAAGGGTTCCAAGGGTTCGGAGGGGACCAAGGGGACGGAGGAAAAGATCAAGGCGTCCGATCACGTCCGCGTCCTTGTTACCGGCGCGGCGAAGTCGCTGGTTCAGAAGTACATTGAGATTTTCAAGGTTGCGAAGCTTGATCTTACCGCGCTCGACACGGAGTCGTTCGCGCTCGTTCGGTCGCTCATCGGCAAGGACAAGAGCCCGATCGCAATCCTCGATATCGGCGGGGCAAGCACGAGCATTACGATCGTGGAGAAGGGAATTCCGGTGCTCTCGCGTTCCATCGGCATCGCCGGGAACAACGTGACGCGGCGCATCATGGACCAGATGTCCATAGAGGAGACCGAGGCTGAGCAGATCAAGCAGGACCTGATGACCGTCGTCGGGACCGCCCCGGGTGGCATTGGCGGATTGCCGGCCGTACTCGACGCGGTGATGCAGCCGCTTCTTACCGAAATTCGGTACGCGTTCCAGCTGTACGCGGGAATGGAACTTTGCGAGTACAAGAAGGTCGAAAAGATCGTCGTCACCGGCGGTTCGTCGCACCTTCCAAGGATCGTCGAGTTTCTGAAGGAGTCGTTAAACATGAACGTCTATCGCGGCGACCCGTGGGCTCGCGTCGTATTCGCGGAGGATCTGCGACCCGTGCTCGACGAGATCGGGCCGCGGATGTCCGTCGCGATCGGTTTGGCAATGAGAGAAATTGATTAGTTTACAGGGACTTTCGTCCCGTTCAGTTTATGAAAGATCAAAAAGGCTTCACGCTCGTCGAAATCCTGATCATCGTCCTCATCGTCGGACTCGTGGGAACCCTCGCGGCCATCGCAGTGAATTCGGCCCGGTCAAAGACGCGCGACGCGACGCGACTGAGCGCCGTGCGACAGACGCAATCCGCCCTCGAGGATTATTTTAACGAGACAAACGCCTATCCCGCGGGCGCCGGGCTTCCGCTTGGCGATTCGACCCAGAGCGTCTGTCTCGGCACCGGCGGATTCCAGGCCAACTGCTCTGGCGACGCGAGCGTCTTTTTGCGAGTGGTCACCGCGACGCTCGATACTGGCCTCAAGGGTGCCTCAACCTGCGGAACCCCAAGTCGTAACGCCTATTGCTACGCCGTGTCGACGGACGGGATGGGGTATGTCATCCAGTTCGAACTTGAGAATGCCTTGCCGCAGGTCGGCCTCGTGAAAGGTACCAATTGCGCGACGCCGGACGGCATGAAGGGCGGCGCGTGCACATAATGTGTTTGATGTTCTTGCGGTTCTCATCTTCGTCGCCGGTCTCGTCGTTGGGAGCTTCCTGAACGTCGTCATTTTGAGGACGAGGACAAGGACTTCCGTCGCCGACGGGCGTTCCAAGTGCATGAGCTGCCAGAACGCTCTCGCCCCGCGCGACCTCGTCCCGGTCGTGAGCTTCCTCGCGCTTCGTGGAAAGTGCCGGTCGTGCAAGGTTCCCATCTCCATCCAATACCCGCTGGTGGAACTGTCCGCCGGCGTTTTGTTTCTCCTCGCGTTCCTGCACGACGGCATCGGCCTCCCGCTCGTTCGCGACCTCGCGTTCGTGTCGACGCTCATCGTGATCTTCGTCTTCGACCTTCGCTACATGGAAATCCCGGACAGGTTCACGGTCCCGGCGATGGTGTTCGCCCTGTTCGCGAACGTCTATCTCGGCGCCGACCTCGTTTCGCTCGGACTTGGCGCGATTGTCGCCGGCGGTTTTTTTCTCGCGCAGTACGTCCTGTCCAAGGGCAAGTGGATCGGCGGCGGAGACATTCGTCTCGGCGCCCTCATGGGCCTGATGCTTGGGTTGTCGCACGTCGTCGCGGCGCTGTTCGTCGCGTACGTGGTTGGCGCGGTGTATGCGGCGTGGTTGCTGGCGACCAAGAAGGCAAATGCGAATTCGCAGGTTCCGTTCGGAACCTTCCTCGCCGTCGCGACGGTGGTCGTGATGTTGGTCGGGGATCAGATCGTTGGGTGGTACCTTGGGTTGATACAGTAGGAAGGTTTCTGCCGCAGGCGCTCCCCCGGGGCAGTCCGGCCTTCGGCATCGGCCTGCCCGTTTCGGCGGTTCGAAGCCAAGCAGGTGGCTTCTCTCAAGAAAAAACCGACATAGATGAGTTGACGCGCGGCGTTCTATCTGGTACGTTTTCCTCGCTTTCAAGGAGCACTCATGACAACGGATGGCGGAACGCTTGGTGGTGACGGATACTACTATGAACCCACGACGGACGCGGAACTTCGGCGTTCTCTGGTCGAAGCCCTCGAGCGGGAAGGGGCACTGAAGGTCCGCGTCGCCGAGCTGGAGGAAGCGGCGATTCCCGGCAAAAATGCCGGGACCGCGGACGATTCGAAGCGGATCGCGGATGCGAGGACGCAAATGCGAGGCCTCGTGATGGCTGCGGTACCAACGCTCTTCGCCGCGGTCTCCATGCTGGCTGCCGCCATGCTTTCCTGGTTCTTCGCCCCGAGCGAGCCCGACAACGTCCTGTCGGCGATCTCGAAAATGGAGGCGATGGTGGCACTCGTCGGTCTCCCCGTGGTGTCGTTCGGGTGCGTGATGACGGCCATCAACCTGCTGTTGCTCTGGAAAACCCTGGGGACGCCCACCCCGAAGTAGACCCTGCGCCCAACCTGGGCGTTTTTTCTTTTCTTGACGTTCGCGACGACCACCCATGACCCCTCCTCCCTCTGAGGAGGGGAAACGTGTTGAGAAAAGAAAAAAACCGACCAAACGGTCGGCTAGGCGGAGAGATCCGCGCGCGTCACCTCGCCGGAGAAGACGGGGGCGAGGGTGCGCATGGCGAGCTGGAAGTTTTTCAAGGCCTTGTCC
This sequence comes from Candidatus Uhrbacteria bacterium, assembly GCA_903843045.1. Classification (GTDB taxonomy): domain Bacteria; phylum Patescibacteriota; class Patescibacteriia; order UBA9934; family GWF2-40-263; genus YC12-FULL-57-11. The sequence goes on along the minus strand of CAIMOJ010000039.1, from coordinate 9,702 downwards.
CGGGCGGGCTGGGTCGTTGCGGCGGTGAGAACGACCTCGAGCGACCCGCGGATGCGCGGGGCGATGTCGATGGTAGTGGTGCCGGGGTCGAGCAGGGCGCAGGCGGCCTTGAGGTCGTTGAGGGTGCTCCTCCAGGCGAACAGGTCGAACTCGGGGGTGAACGCGTCGCCGAGCATGCGGCGGTGGTGTGCCGCGATCTTCGCGGTCGAGAATCCCCAGTAGTTCCTGGTCGGAGGCTGGACGGGAGAGGCGTCCGCGTGGGCGGCCGCGCGGAGCAGGTGGATGAGGGCGTGCGACAGCGTCACCTGGTCGACGTTGACGAACACCGAATCGCCGGCGATCAGGGCTCGTTCGAACTTGTTCGCGGGCACGATGTCCTGGAGGGGCTTGCGGAGATCGTCGTCGGGGGCGGAGAGATCCATGATTTGCCTCGGAAACCTGCCGGAATTGGCTTGGTTTCGGGAGGATCGTACGGGAGAGCACGCATTTCGTCAATGGATCCGTCCCGTGGTACAATTTCCCCCGTTATGAACAAGGAAGACGCTAAAATCCGCATCGCGAAGCTCAGGGTCTCGATCGACGAGTACCGCCATGCGTACCACGTCCTCGACCAGGCGACGATCTCCGATGCCGCGCTCGATTCGCTCAAGCACGAGCTGTACCGGCTCGAGCAGGAGTTTCCCGATCTCATTACGTCCGACTCGCCGACCCAGCGCATCGGCGGAACCCCGCTCGACAAGTTCGAGAAGGTGACGCACGAGAAGCCGATGCTCTCGATGGAGGACGTGTTCACGCTGTCCGAGTTCGGCGAGTGGTTCGACAGGATCCACAAGCTGTCCGACGCGTCGACGTTTTTCCTGATGCCGAAGATCGACGGGCTGGCCGTCTCGATCATCTACGTCGACGGACTTTTGTCGTCCGCCGCGACGCGCGGCGACGGGAGGGTCGGCGAGAACGTCACGCTGAACGTGCGGACGATCGAAAGCGTGCCGTTACGGTTAAAAGAGGCCGAGAGGGTCGAAGGGTCGAAGGGGCGAAGGGTTGAGGTTCGCGGGGAGATTTATATCGCGACGAAGGATTTTAAAAAGCTGAACGACCAGCAGGCGACGGATGGGGAGGCATTGTTTGCAAACCCTCGGAACGCGGCCGCCGGATCCGTCCGCCAGCTCGATCCGAAGATCACCGCGTCGCGCCATCTTTCGTTCGTCGCGTGGGACCTTGTCACCGACCTTGGACAGACGACGCAGGCCGAGGAGTGGGAGATTTTGCGCGAGCTTGGATTCAAGCCGACGCCGGATTCGATCGTCGTCACGACCGTCGACGAAATCCAGGCGCATTGGAAAACGCTGCAGAAGAAACGCGACGGGCTGGGGTTCTGGGTCGACGGGATGGTCGTTCGCGTGAACGACAACGCGACCTTCGACGATCTCGGCGTCATCGGGAAGACTCCGCGGGGGCTGGTCGCGTGGAAGTTTCCGGCGGAGGAAGTCACGTCGATCGTGAAGGACATCCAGTGGTTCGTCGGTCGCACCGGCGCGATCACGCCGGTCGCGGTCCTCGAGCCGACCCAGCTCGGCGGAACGACCGTCCAGCACGCGTCGCTGCACAACTTCGACGAGATCGAGCGTCTCGACGTGCGAGTAGGGGATACGGTCGTGCTGTACAAGGCGGGTGACATCATTCCGAAAGTGAAAGGGGTCGTAGGGGGGATGAGGGTCGAAGGGTCGAAGGCGGCGGAGATGCCGGCCGCCTGTCCCGTCTGCGGATCGTCCGTTGAGCGCAAGGAGGGCGAGGTCGCGATCGTGTGCTCAAACCGCCAGTGTTCCGCGCAGAATCAGGAGGCCGTGCTCCATGCGGCGCGCGCGTTTGCCATCGACGGAATCGGTCCCGCGACGATCGCCACGCTCATGGACGCGGGGATCATCCAGCTTCCGCCGGACCTGTTTCGACTCATTCCGGACGATTTCAACGGCCTCGAAGGATTCGGCGAAGTGTCGGCGAACAAGCTCGTCGACGAGATCCGTGCGCGAAAGGAAATTCCGCTCGCCAAGTTCGTCGTCGCGCTCGGCATCCGAAACGTGGGGGAGGAAACGGCGCGCGACCTTGCCAGGCGGTTCCGGACGATCGATGCGCTCATGGCCGCGACGCTCGTCGATCTGACCGCCGTCCCGCAAGTCGGCGCGATCGTCGCCCAAAGCGTCGTCGACTTTTTCGCCGAGCAGCATCACCGCGACATCGTCGCGTCCTACGTCGCGAACGGCATCCAGATCGTCGCGCCGGCCGTCGTCGACACGTCCAAGCTTCCGCTCACCGGCAAATCCTTCGTCCTCACCGGCGGCCTCGATACCATGTCGCGCGACGAGGCCAAGGAGAAAATCCGCGCGCTCGGCGGCGACCTGTCCGAGTCCGTCAGCAAGAAAACGGCGTTCGTCATCGTCGGAACCGACCCGGGATCGAAGTTTGAGAAGGCCAAGGGCCTCGGCGTCCCGATATTGTCCGAAACCGAATTTATCGCTATGCTCGCATCACTATGATCACCAACGACCAAGTTTCCCACATTGCCCGCCTGGCCCGGCTCCGCATCGATCCCGAGAACGTCACAAAGACCGCGGCCGAGCTCGAATCCATTCTCGGATATGTCGCCAAGCTTCAGGAACTCGACACGGAAAGCGTCCCAGAGCTGGCGCACGGCGACGGATTGTCGAACGTGTTTCGCGCCGATATGGCGAATGGGATCGACCAGGACGCGCGTCATCGCGTGATCGCCGCGTTTCCGCATCGGGAAGGGGATTTGCTGGAGGTTCCGGCCGTGTTTCAAGATCGAACCGAATAGTTATGGAAACTGCCATCAACATTGCCACGGACGTTCGATCGGGAAAGCGGACGGCGGAGAGCGCGGTGCGCGAGTCGCTCGACGCGATCGAGTCGGGGAACGAGAAGCTGAACGCGCTGCTCGGCGTGTTTGCGTCGGCGATCGAGGACGCGAGGGAGATCGACCGTCGCATCGCGGCGGGGGAGGACGTTGGCGTGCTTGCCGGCGTGCCGATCGTGATGAAGGACAACATGCTGGTGAAGGGCGAGCGCTGCTCGGCCGGATCGCGCATTTTGGAAAACTATGACGCGCCGTACGATGCGACCGTGACGAAGCGATTGCGCGCCGCGGGAGCCGTCCTCATTGGTCGCGCCAACATGGACGAGTTCGCGATGGGTTCGTCGACGGAGAACTCGCATTACGGCCCGTCGCGGAACCCGTGGGACGTGAGTCGCGTCCCGGGAGGATCGTCGGGCGGCTCGGCCGTGGCCGTCGCGGCGGGATTCGCGCCGATCGCGCTCGGATCGGACACGGGCGGGTCGATCCGCCAGCCGGCGGCGCTGTGCGGGATCGTCGGACTGAAGCCGACGTATGGCCGCGTGTCGCGTCACGGGCTGATGGCATTGTCGTCGAGCCTCGATCAGATCGGCCCGTTTACGAGGACGGTCGAGGATGCGGAGCTGGTGATGAGCGTGATGCAGGGGGAGGATGAGATGGACGCGACGACGGCAGCGGACGGGGAAGGTTCGAAGGCCGAGAGGATCGAAGGTGCGAAGGGTCTCCGCGTTGGCGTGCCAAAGGAATACTTCGTCGACGGGATGGACGAGAACATCAAGAAGTCCGTGCTCGACGCGGTCGCGGAGTTCGAGCGGGCCGGGGCCGAGATCGTGCCGATCTCGCTGCCGACCGCGGAGTACGCGCTCGCCGCGTACTACGTCATCCAGCCGTGCGAGGCCGCCTCGAACCTCGGTCGCTTCGACGGGATTCGGTTCGGTTACTCCTCGGAAGGACAGACGCTGCTTGAGACGTACGAGCGGTCGCGCGGGGAAGGGTTCGGCGCGGAAACGCAGCGCCGCATCATCCTCGGGACGTTCGTCTCGTCCGCCGGATACTCCGACGCGTTCTACAAGAAGGCGTCGAAGGTCCGCACCCTCATCAAGCGCGACTTCGACGAGGCATTCAAGCGTTGCGACGTGATCGCCGCCCCGACCTCGCCAAGCCTCGCCTGGGCGATCGGAGAGAAATTCGCGGATCCGCTTTCGATGTATCTCTCGGACATCTATACGGTCAGCGCGAACCTTGCGACGATTCCCGCGATGTCGGTCCCGTGCGGGTTCGTCGACGGCTTGCCGGTCGGTTTGCAGCTGATGGCGCGGCCGTTCGATGAGGCATCGCTGTATCGGGCAGGGAAGTTCTATCAGTCCGTCACGGACCATCATTTGAAAACCGCATGATCCCGTTCATTGGACTCAAGACGATCGCGCTCGGCCCCATGACCATCCAGGTCTGGGGCCTTATGGTTGCGCTCGGAATCCTGGCGGGAACGGCAACCGCGGCCCGTCTCGCCAAGCGTCGCGGTCTCGACGCGACGGTCGTCTGGGACGTTGCTGTGTGGATCACGGTCGCATCGATGATCGGCGGGCGGCTGTTCCACGTCGTCTTTTACGATCCCGCGACGTACCTCGCCGACCCGCTTCAGATCGTCGAGATTTGGAAGGGTGGCATGAGCATGTTCGGCGGTCTCGTCGGCGCGACGGTCGTTGCGCTTTGGTTCCTCCGTCGCAAGAAGCTCGACCTTCTCGTCTACGCCGACACCCTCTGCCATGGCCTCCCGGTGGGCATCGGCATCGGACGTATCGGCTGTTTCCTGATCCACGACCATCCTGGAACGCTCAGCCACTCCCTCCTCGCGGTCCAGTTTCCCGATGGGTCGATCCGCCATGACCTCGGCCTCTACGAGTCCATCTACGGCTTCGCCCTCGCGATCGTCTTTCTCGCTCTCGCCAAGCGAAACGCCAAGCCGCCGACGTGTCTCATTGCGTTCCTCTCGACGTACGGAACGTTTAGGTTCTTCGCGGACTTCTTGCGGATCGTCGACACGCGGTATCTCGGATTGACTCCGGCGCAGTATCTGTCCGTCGCGATGGTTGGAATCACAGCGTGGTTCGTACGTCGCGGTCAAGCCAAAGAAAAAAGCCGCGGCTAGGACGCCGGCGGCTGGATGGGGGACGGGTGGCGGATCTGGGAGTGGACGCCCATGGTGAGATCGGCGCCTGCCGCGGTCTTGAACGCGGGCGTCGGCCAGGTCGCGCTCTTGAACAGGCGGAAATTTGACCAGTAACCGTTCCACCAGTCGTGGTAGAACAGAACCACGTTGTCGACGGGGACGCCGTTTCTGGAAGAGAACTCGTGGAGCTCCTCGGAATCGTGCATCGTGACGAACGCCATGTAGGTCAGCAGCACGATCGCCAGGAGGAACAACGAGCGAACGTCATCAGAGATGACCCCGCGGTCCCAAGCGATGAGCTGGATGGCCACCTTCGTCGCGAGGGCCAATGGGACGAAGAGCTGGAAGATGAACCCGCTCTTGCCAAACCGGCACGTGAGCATGCCGACGTACACCGAAAAAAATTGTTTCATCGATACTCCTTTTGCCAGGCGAATCTACCATAAAAAATGACTTTTGTCAACGGATTCAGCCGATCGTTTTTAAAATGATAAATTTTGTCGGCCAAATCCTGACAAAACAAACATTGACAAATACGCTTCATATAGCGTATTTTTCTATTTATCCACAATAACGTCGCCAATAAATTGTCGCGTATGAAGAACAAAGATATTCTGTCCGTAGAGGTTCTGGAACTGCTGGGCCTCACCGAGAAGGACTCGATGGTCTACCAGTCGCTCCTGCGCCTCGGAAGCGCGCCGTTGCGACGGATCGCCGAGACGGCGAACCTGAATCGCGGGACGGCGTACGACGCGCTCAAGCGGCTCATCGTCGTCGGACTCGTGTCGCACGTCGACGCGAAGACGCACCGGTACTTCACGGCGGAAGATCCGCACAAGCTCCGTGGGCTTGCCACGCGTCGCGAAGTCGAATTGCGCGAGGCGGGGCAGGCGCTCGACGGGATGATTCCGGGACTCGCCTTGCTCGCGGGGGCAAGCGGCCATCGGCCGGCCGTTCGCTACTACGAGGGAGACGCGGGGGTCCGCGATATCCTGGAGGACATGCTGAGCACCACGGAGCGTGCGGAGACAAAGGAGTATCGGCTGTACTCGACCGCCGCGATCCGCGACCGCAAGACCGCGGCGTGGCCCGGCTACGACAAGGAACGCGTGAAGCGCGGCGTCCGGTGCCGAGCCATCGCGCTCGGCAAGGGCGGCGGACTGCACGGCCTCGACGACCGCCGCTGGCTGACGCAAGAATCGACGGCCGCGACGTACATTGCGATTTATCCCGGAAAGACCGCGTACATCTCGCTCGACGACAAGAAACAGCTGTTCGGAGTGATCATCGAGGACTCGGCGATCTCGTCGACGCAGGTGGTGATCTTCGACGCGCTTTGGAAATCGCTCGCGTAATCGCGCGTTCGGCCGTGAAGACGAACTGGTCGCCTTCATCCCCAACGTTCGATTCAGGAGTATTCCATGCAAAATTTCGTCGTCATGCTCTGTGGTCCGCACGAGCACGACCATGAGGTATCACCCCAATTTCACCGAATTGAGCTCGCGCTGCATGTCGCGCGGCGCGACCAGAGCGAACTGCTCATTTGCGGTGACGCTCGGAACGGCCTCGATGTCGCACTGTTCGTCGAGCATGTCGGTCGGGCTGGGTATGTCGCGACCCCGGTGTTCAATGAAGTCGGCAGCACGATCACGGACGTCCGCGCCGCGCTGGCCTACATTGGTTGCCACACACCCAGAATCTCGTCCGGAACCGTGCGTGTCGTCACCGACGATTGGCACATGGAACGCGCGCTGACGATGGTTCGCGGCGAGGCGTCGCAGTACCTGGACGACGGTCAGGGTTACGTGTTTCGTCCGATCACCGCCGTCGGTGGAGTTCCTCCCGCGCGCTGGCAGCTCGAACGCGAAGCGCAGGGTATCCAGGATTACCGCTCCGGTCGGTACGCGCCAAACAAGTCCTTGTCCTGGGGCAAGCCGCACTGACCCTCTCGACCGCCTGGTCGCGAGGGCTTTTTCGTTCTCGGTAGTTCCAGGAATATACTTTAAAAACGCCTTATTTTACCATAAAACCATTGACAAAAGGTCATTTTTATGGTATCCTTCTCGTCGCAGTAGTGCATCCTTCCTTCCACGGCCGACACTGGCCAACTCCCCGGATAAAGACCATGATCCTGTTCCTCCTGATCGCCTGTACCCAGAATTCTTTCACCTCCACCAACAAGGCCACCACCCAGTCGACCCAGCCCGCCGACGCGCCGATGGAGACGGTCCCGGCCGCGACGACCGACGACACGACCGACGCGGAAGACGTGTGCGCCGAGAACCCCGAGCTGTGCGGGCTGTGCGACTTCAACGTCGAGGCGTGGGACGGCGTCGTCACCATGTACAACACGCTCACCGCGTCGCTCAGCGCGGACACGGCGTCCGGCCCGACCGTTCCCGGCTTCGTTCCCGTCCTGACGCTCCGCTTCCACTCCGACGACGCCACGTGTACCAGCCTCGACCTGTTCGGGTTCATGGTGACCGGCTGGTGGACGGACAACGCGGACAGCGGATGGGAGCCCGACTCGGTCACGCTCGTCGACGAGACGGGGACGACGATCGAGGACGGCGTCCTGTCGATCCCCGGAAACGTCGTGTACGCGGGGTTCAACTCGGAGATTGTCATCCCGCCCGGCGGCGACCGCGTCGTCACCGTGTGGGCCGACCTGTCCGGGGCCAGCGCGCCCGCGGACGACACGGTCGAGTTCCGCCTCTACCTCGACTCGCTCGGCGTGGACGACGGCTACCACGCCTACGTCCTCAAGCAGGAAGAGATCGTCGGCGGCACGCTCGAGTTCTGATCGAGCGTTCTCGCGCATGCGCGGGACAAAGAGCCATTCGGCTTCGCGTCCCCGGATGCGCTCTTTGTTTTTTAGGCGTCCGTTGCAACGATTCATGCAACCGAGCGATATATTGAAGTTCGTCCGATCCGTGCTATAATCCCTGCCGAATTCACTTTTTTACGTTATGTCCCAAGAAACAAAGGGTTCCGCCGCAAAGCCAACCTGGATGCCGAAGGCAATCGGCGTGGTCGTCGTTCTCATCGTCGGGGCGGTCGTTGCCATGACGCAGGGAAAGAAGGCTCCGGAGGCCGTCGCGACTCCGGCAGGAACGGACGTTGCCGCCGCGAGCTCGACGACGACGCTGAATGCGAACGCCACGTTCAAGGATGGCGTTTATTCGACCACTGGCAACTATATGGCGCCGAGCGGTCCGGAGACGATTGACGTGACACTGACCGTCAAGGACAACGTGGTCGCGGACGCAACCGTCGTGTCGACGACGGCGAATCCTGGATCCAAGAAGTTCCAGGGGATGTTCATCGCCGGGTACAAGGAATCCGTGATCGGCAAGAAACTGGCAACGCTTTCGCTCTCGAAGACCTCCGGATCGTCGCTCACCCCGAAGGGATTCAACGACGCGCTGAACGAGATCCGCACCCAGGCTTCCGTCTAAACCAGTATGCCCGCGCACTCCACCGCTGTCAGCGGGGTCCCGCCAACGGCGGTGATCGCCTTCGAGGCGATCGGAACCGCCTGGCAAATCGATATCGACGAAGAGCTGTCCGCCGAAAGGCAGGCGGCTCTTTTGACGAAGATCATGGAACGGATTGAGGCGTTCGATCGAACGTACTCGCGGTTTCATGACGATTCGACGGTGATGGAATTGTGGAGGCAGTCGAGACAACCGGGTTGTAGGGGAGACAACCCGGTTGTGATTGGGTTCCCGGAGGACGCGGGACCGATGCTCGACGTGTATCGAAAGCTCTACGACGCGACGAACGGCGCGTTCACCCCGCTCATCGGCCAAGTGATGTCCGACGCGGGATACGACGCGACGTATTCGCTCGTCTCAAAGCCACTGACGAAACCCCCATCCTGGGACGACGTCCTGTCCGTCTCGCCCCCCTCTCCTTTCAAAGGAGAGGGCCGGGGTGAGGTCTACGTCTCGGTCTCCCGCCCCGTCCTCCTCGATTTCGGCGCCGCCGGCAAAGGCTACCTCGTCGACCTCGTCGCCGAGATCGTCGTGTCGTTTGGAATCGCCTCGTTCTGCGTCGACGCGGGCGGCGACATTGTCTGCCGCGGATCCGAGCCGACCCGAGTCGGACTCGAGAACCCGCTTGCGACAGACGAGGCCATCGGGATCGCGACGATTCAAAACGCAAGCATCTGCGGCTCGGCGGGGAATCGCCGCGCCTGGGGCGAGTTCCACCACACGATCGACCCAAGGACGCTGACCTCGCCCCGCCACGTCCTCGCGACGTGGGCGATCGCTTCGACGGCCCTCGTCGCGGATGCCCTGGCGACCTGTCTTTTCCTTGTCCCAGCGGACGATCTCAAAACCGTGTATACTTTCGATTATGTCGTCCTGTTTGCCGACGGAACGGTCGAGCGGTCGCCGAGCGCACCGGTTGAATTATTTACCTGACCCCTGTCATTGCGAGCTCCTCAGAGCGAAGCAATCCCTCTCCGGGAGATTGCTTCGGCTACGGCCTCGCAATGACAAGACGCGTATGCAAAACCCAATCGACAAATTCCTCAACGACGTCCCGATGTACCGCCTCATGCTGTACGTCCTTGGTGTCTACTCGATGGTCGGCATCGTCCTTTCGTTCCTCGGCGTCCTCCCGCTGTCCGGCCCGTGGCTCCTGGCCACGCTCG
>CAIMOJ010000038.1 GCA_903843045.1 Candidatus Uhrbacteria bacterium | reverse complement strand
GGGCGACTCGGCGAGCGGAAACGTGTCCAAGGACGCGGTCACCGACAACGGCCTCGCCATCCGCGTCCCGATCTTCATCGCCGAGGGCGACGAGGTGATGGTGAACACGGAGGAGGGAACGTACGTGGAGCGCGTGAGCAAATAATGTTTTCAAATCGACCCGAACAATCGGGTCGATTTTTGGTATACTGTGCGGCGTATGGCAAACACCGTCCCCGAGCGAACGACGATTGAAGGCGAGACCCGCGAATCGCGCGGGTTCTCGATGCGGAACGACGAGCGGTCGCTGGCGATCCTGCATCGGATCTCGCTGCGGCCGGGACCGTTTCAGACAGAGGCGCGGCGTGCGTTTCTGTTTTTGGAACGCCAGAAGCCAGGGGCGTCCGTCGCGATGAAAAACTCCGAGCTTGGTCTGGATCCGGAGACGCTCGAGGCGATCGAGCGCGCGGTGGACGAGGAGCGGCTGTTGTACGGCGAGGAGACGTCGGAGCGAAAGGCGTTCAGAGAGATGCGCGCCGACGTTCAGGAAACAGTCCGTGAGATGAAGGCGCAGGGCGACCGGGAGTACACGGCTGCCATGGACGAGCTGATTCCGAACGCGGAGAAGAAGGAGTCCGTGCTGTACCGGGAGGCCAGTGAGATTCTGCAGAACGTCGCCCGCGAGATGGGAATCAAGCGGCCGGTCATTCTCGAGATCACGCGCAACCCGGAGATGAATGCGTTCATCCTGAGGTCGGAGCAGGAGGGCGGCCGTCTCGACGACGCGTCCGCCAAGCCGCTTCACGTGTACGTCAACGCCGGGATGTTTACGAACATGCAGAAGGCGTTCGGCGCGAAGGGCCAGACGTTCACGCGCGACCACCTGGCCGGGATCCTCGGCCACGAGCTCCAGCACCTGCGCCAGCCGCGATACAACATGGACGAGCCGGGCAAGGACGCGGCGCTCTCCCAGCGATTCGAGTATGATGCTGACCTCGTGGCGATGGAATCCATGGACAAGGCCGGCTACAACCCGATGGCGTTGATCCAGATGATGGAGGTCATCCAGAAGGTCGACGGAAACCTGAGGGGAGCCTTCCAACATTATTTCGGCGGAACCCACCCGCTCAGCGAGAACCGCGTGAAGGACCTGCTCGCCGAGTTCCATCGCCCGGAGCGTGTCTTCTTTTCGGCGGACGTCGAAGCGCAGCCGTTCTCTGCTTCCGTCCACGGCGAGGCCGAGGCATGGACGCGCGACCGGTTGCGCGCGCGGCTCAAGACCGAGGACCTCGCGGGATTCGACGTGATCATCGAGGACATCGAGAACGACCCGCGCGCGACGTTCGCGGACGCGGAGATGGCGATGCAGGCGTTCAAGATTCACCTGGAGATCCGTGCCGTCCTTTCCGAGGCGGCACAGGAATTGGAAACGGGCGCGCTCGGATTGCGCGACGCGATGCTGTACGCGGCGAACGCGAAGGTTTCGGGAAATCCGATCCGTCTTGACCTTTGGGACAGTCTCGTAGAAATGAGTCCAGCCAGGGACGGACGCGACCGCATTCCGCCCAGTCACGCACTAGAAATGCTCGGAATGCAGGCTGCATGGAAGTCGGATGCGGCGGCGCACCGCGATCCTCAGCTGGACGGAAGCATTCGGACGGATCATATCTCCGTCCTCGTCAACGCGACATTCAAGGACACGTTTCTCATCCCCGAGCCGCTGGCCGACGGTCCGTTTCGATCGCTCGACGACCTGGCGGACGTATCGAACGAAATAGCACCGCGATTCTGGGGACGTCTGTCCACAAACTGGCAGCCCCGGGCGATCCCGACGGATCGCAAAGCCGCGATTCTCGCACTTATGGCGCGCGCATTTTGGCTGAAGCGCGAAATCGTCGTTCATTACGGTGGCGACGACGTTGCCATCAAGCAGGCGGTCCTCGCCAGCCTGGAGCAGCCGCGGACCGCTGTCCCGGAAACATCCGCAATGTCTCCCACCGATTGGGGTCAGGCGATCGGGGCGCTGTCGCGACGGGTGGCAACTATTCGAAAGGAAGTCGAGCGGGTCGCGGTCCAAATGCCGGACGGTCCGAAGGAGGTGCCATCCATGTATCGCAACATGGACGTCGATCCGTTCGCCGGCCTGCCGAGTACCTGTGCCGACCCAGTCCCAGGAGTCCACGCGACGGATGCCACGCGCGAACGGCTACGCATCCAAAATCGCCTCCTCGCCGTCGCGCGTCACCTGTTCGACCGCGATCTGAGCCAGTCGAACGTCCAGGATCGCATCGGCGCGGTTCCCGCGGACGTTCCCGAGGTCAAGGACTGGTTGTTCCGCCGTGCGACCACAGACTATCTGTTCTCGCGTGACACGGCGACGACGTTTCCCGTCGCGACCGTCGACGGCCTGGATCGGTTCTCGGTCGTTAAGGACTATTTCCGCGTGGTGCCGACGAGCCTGCGTCGCCTACGGGGGTACAATCTGATCGGGGACACGTACCTGAGGGACCGGGCGGGCGTCGTGGACGCGCTCACGACGAACATGACCGGTTCCGTCATCGGTTCCAGTCAGCGTCGGAAGCTGGAGACCTTCAAGCCGGAGGATGTCGGCGACCGGCTGCGTGACATTCGCACGATTGCTAACAACGCGCTGCTGACCAGCGCCGTGCACTCGGGCAAGCCGGACCATTCCGTCGTGGACGTATCAAACGCGGAGGTTGCCGCGCTCGTAAGCGTCCATCAGAACCTGGAGGCGCAGAAGCGCGAGCTGTTCTCGAAGTGGGTACGCGGCGGGCTGGGGCACGGCCGGTTACTCCACGACAATGCCGCGGAGATTCTCGGCGACCGAACCAGGATGCCGCGATCGGTCGTCGATCCCGCCGAGTCGGCGCTCGGCCGCGCGCTTCGGGTAATTCGGACGGCATTCGAATCGCGGAACTCCCGAAACATTGCGTCCCTTGATGCCATTGCCGCGCTCAATGCGCGCAACGAGGATATCGCTCGCCGGTTTGCCATTGCCGCGACGAACTTTTATGCCGCGGCGTTCGCGGATAATGCGCAGGAGATACGGTCGCTGCAGCCGGGAGAGATCAAGCCGATCTAGTCCGTGTCATTTACTACGTCTCTCCTCCTTTTCAAGGAGGAGTTGGAGGTGTTTGTAAGAAGACTTCCAATTATTCCGTCCGAGGACCACCCCTAACCCCACCTTGAAATGGAGGGGTGAAGAAATTAAAACTATGCCCATCGAACAAGCCGGCCGGGAACAACTTGCCTTTGACCGCCTGCGATATGGCTCCGCGCAGGAGTATCGTCAGACGGGTGAGTTTGGAATTGCGAACGCAGCCGAGTATACGAAGCTACCGGCCGCGTTCTCGCATCCGCAGGATTCCAACGACCTTGATTCCACCGGCTGGAACCGTCTCGTCGAGAACACCCTCCGCGCGCTTGAGCGCGTCGCTCCCGGCGTTGCCTCGCAGGCGCCGATCGATATTCTGCTTGACGGCGACCGAGACGAACGGCACCTGGCGTTCTCGAAGATCCGGGATTGGATTGCCACGCATCCTGAGGCCGTCCGCGCGGACAAGATGCTCGCGTTCATAGACACGCTGCCGCGCGACCTTGGCCAGGGGATCAAGCGCTATTCGGAATTAAATTACGTTCCCGGCGAGGGAAATGAGAGGATACACTTGCTCGAGGCCGTCGCCTTGCAGCTCGCTATCGGTCGGTTTCCCGACATGAAGACTTGCCTGAAGGACCTGTCGACCATGCTCGTGCGCCCGCCCGGCCAAAAGTCGTATTGGAATGCATGGTTCCAGGACCGCTCCGAGATTGGGCCGTTCCTCGCCATGGTCCGCGCGGCCATGGACATGCACCTCCCGCGATGGAAGAGCGAACAGGACGCGCGGTCTGTCCAGCAGCTGGAGCGCGGCGTTTCCGACATGGAATGGTTCTTCCGAAACCCGCTCTCGTCGCCCGCCGATGCCGCGACGTTCGAACGGCTGTTCCTTGCGTCCGATATTTTGGAAGGATTCGTTCCTTCCGTCGGCGGAACGCATATTGCGAACGTGTCGTGGAACGTCCTGCTTCACGAGCTCTGGTTTACTCCCGACAGATTGCAGGAACAATGGATGGAATCGTCGAGCACGGGCTGGGTCGGGGCGTTCTGGCGGCAGGACTTTCAGAACGACGAAATGCTCCAGGCCGACCTTTGGGAACTGCTCGCGCCTCTCGAAGCCGCGTTCGGCGCATGGAAGCCCGAGTGGACCGGGGCGCCGTGGGCCGTGATGGCGAGCGGGGACGCGATCGACAAGATCAACCGGTATGAGTACGAGCTGACGCAGACGGAAAAAGGCGGAAGGTACATCCAGGTCCCGGACGGGCCGACGGTGCTTGCCATCAAGAAGCTGACGCGAGAGTGGATTTGGAAGAAGACGATCGAGCCGACGCGGGCCGCCTTGGAACGGATGGTCAGCCTGCCGGACGCGGCAAAGCGGACGGCCGAGCTCGGCGACGGACAGTACAGGTCGATGATGTCGTACCTCCTGTTCCTGGAAGGACCGGGCGGTCGCGACGGGATGGTTCGGTACCTGAACGAGACCGAGCCACGGTTCGCGGACGGCGCGAAGGCGAATCGGTCGCAGGATCTGATGAACGGGCACGTGATGAAAGAGCTGGCTGGATCAACGCGGAAGTCGTGGAGCGATGCGGAAAAGAGGGCGTTCGCTGAGTCGTCCAGGGATTTTTCCGCGACGCGCGACCTGTACGTCTTTTCCGACGTCGTCCATGAGCGCAACGGCGGGATCTCGCTCGTCGAGCCGTCGTTCAACGCGCGCCTGCTGTCGGCAGTGCTCAACCCGGAGATCGCGCGCATCGCGGAGGCCGCGAGGGAAGGCGAGGACATCGCGAAAGACCTGTCGAAATGGACGGCCGATGCCATGCGCTGGATGCCGGACGCGCACCTGTTCCGCGACTTTTTCCTGGAGAACGCCTCGCACGTCGGACTGTTCCTTGAGCTTCGCAAACTGTTCTCTGCCGAGGAACTTGCGACCGATGGAATCGTCCTGGACGTGAGGACCGTCGACCTGCGCGACCATCTGGACGGAAAGGACGACGGGGTGCTCAAGCGGGCGTACATGACGACTTACCCGCTCGTCCGCGTACGCGGCCTCGAGAAGGCGGCGCGGAAGTTCCCGGTCGACCGGAAGAAGGCGATCGCGGACTACCTCACTGACCGCGCCAAGCGGATGACCGCGGCGACCGGCGAGATCTACGAGCGCATGGCGACGGAGCTGGAGATTGACTCGTTGCGCGCGGAGTACCGGAAGATGCGCGACCACCTGGAGCCGAAGGACCGCGCGCTGACGAACGAGCAGCGCGTGGCGGCGGGACAGAAGGCGTTCGACACGGTGCTCAGGCACGTCGTCGCGCGATTTCCGCGAGCGACCCAGCACCGCGACTCGATTCTCACGTCGCTCATGTCCGACCTGGCGACCACGGGGGAGCAGGTGACGGCGCTTGAGAAGATGACGTACGCGTACTACGTTCGCCATCCAGGCGAACAGGAGAACGCCTCGAATGAGGCGTTCTCGGCGACCGAGACGGTCAAGAACTACCTCGCGATGTTCCAGGACAGGAAGTCCCGCCGCGTCGTGCTCTCGTGGTTCTTCGGCGGCCCGATGCCGGAGGACCGGCTCATCGAGGGCGAGGCGTTCAAGGTGAACGAGCAGGAGAAGGTTGACGCGTTCTGGATGCTATCGGGCGAGGAGCGCCGCGCGATCTTTTACTCGGCGCTGCTTGGAGAGAAGGGGTTGTTCGAGCACTCGCCTTTCTCGAAGGATCCGAAGAAGGAGCTGAGTCCCGGTTCCGCGGAGTACGAGCTGTACCGGTTCGTCGTGGATTTCTATGACGACAACTTCGCCTCGCTTTTTCCGGACGCGCGACAGAATGGCGCGTTTCGCCTGGCATTCGTCGAGGCGTTCACCCAGTACACCCCCGCCCGTCGCGTCGAGCTGCTCCTATCGCTCGCGGACCGCATGCGCGAGCTGAAGATGAGCGGGGAAAAGCTAACGGCGGGGGAGGCGATTCGATTGCTTCTCGAGCAAGTCGGCGTCGTCGGCGTGAAGACGGGCCAAGTGCTCGCCGAGCAGAAGGACGCATTGCCGGAGGACATGCGATCGGACCTGTCGTCGCTGAAGGACCGGGCCGCGCCGTTCAATAAGAACGGGGTGTTCACCTACGTCCGGGCGGCGGGGTGGTACGAGGACGGCGAAGGACGGTCCGCGGTGTCCGAGGTCGGGGAGATCGTTGGGAGCGCGTCCATCAAGCAGGTGCACCGCGTGCGGCTTGAGAGCGGCGAGGAGCTGGCGATCAAGGTGCAGCGGCCGAGCATCGGGCGAACGTTCGAGGAGGACATGCGTGTCCTCGGCCACGTGGTCGACGCGTTCCGACGCGACGGGTACGACGTGCCCGAGTGGCTCCTGCCGGAAGTCCGTCGCGTCGTTGAGGCCGAGATGGACTTCGGCCGCGAGGCGCGGTCGTCGCGGACGATCGCGGAATCTCTGGCGAGACGCGGCGCGTCGCTTTCCGTCGGCGGCCGGGACCTTCCGCTGTCCGTCCCGCCGATTCGCGCGATCCATACGAAGGAGACCGACCCGCGCCGCAACATGCAGCTCATGATGGAATCGTTCGCCCACGGCCTGACACTCGAGGACGTGCGGAGGCTGCAGGAAGGGGAGAACGGGAACGCCATCGGGTCGAAGGCCGAAGGGGAGCGGGACGGGATCCGCGAGAAGCTTCGTCGACTGTATGGCAACGTCGCTCCCGCGATGGAACGGCGGTACGCGGAGCTCGACCTTCAGGGAGTCCAGGCCCAGCTCGCCGTCGAGCTCCTCACGCAGATCGCGGAGGGCCCGATGTTCCACGCCGACCTGCACCGTGGAAACGCGATCGTGAACCTGTCGGCCGGGCACGAGGGGATCTCGCTCATCGACCTCGGTAGCGCGGGCGAGTCGAAACCCGAGTTCCTGGAGCTGTCGGCACACCTCCTGATGCTCAAGCAGGGAATGGGAAGCCCGGAGCGCGTCGCCGAGATTCTCGCGACGTACGCTCCGGCCAGCCTGTCGCCGGCGGAGTGGACGTCCCTCGTTACGGAAACCGTCGAGGCCGGCGAGACGGTCGAGGACGTGTTCAAGGAACTGCTCGCGCGCCTGCTCAAGGCGACCGGCGGGACCATGGACCAGAACCTCCGCTATCTCCTGAAGGCGCTCGCCTCCGCCGGAGGACACTTCCAAGCGCTGCAGGAGCGCGTCATGACGACCGCGATGAACGCGGCGATGGCCGAGGGATCGACCATTGAAAGCCAGCGAATGGCCGTGCTGATTTCGCCGGAAGTCCAGAAGCTGCTGCCGTTGCTGCCAAGGGTTCCGTTCCTGGCGGCGATGGTCGGGATGTAGAAATAAAAAGAGCCGGCCCTGAGAGGGGTCGGCTTTTGGCTTACCGTCGGAACGGCATGCGCAGGGGGTGGCTCACCTGGGACGTGGCGAAGGCCGGCTTGCCATCCGAAGCCGTGGCGAAGGATGGGACGGGGTGCGCGCGGAAGCCGTGGAGGCTGTCGCGGACGGCGACGACCATGTGAAAGGTCGTCGAGCTGCGGGTGACGGCCGAGAGCGCCAGGCGTGCAAGCTTGCGCTTTGCCTCGAGCTCGACCTTGGCGAGCGCGTCCCTCGCGGCCTGTTTGGCGGCCTCGATTCCCGCGAGCAGTCCGTTGAGGTATCCGCGGGCATTGGCGCTGATGGCCGCGAACAGGTTCAGCGTCAGCAGGGGGAGGGCACGCCGGTTGACGATGCGCAGGACGAGTCCGATGACGTTTCCCGGCTCGGGGACGTACGTGGCGATAGTTGCCATGACATCGCGGATGGCGTGGAAGACGCGGTCCGCGAGCTCGTTCACGCGCATGCGTTCGCGCATGCGGATCACGAGGTAGACGCGCGGGACGGTCTGGTCGGTCCGCTGGATGGCCGCGCGGAAGAGGTCGGTG
>CAIMOJ010000037.1 GCA_903843045.1 Candidatus Uhrbacteria bacterium | reverse complement strand
TGGAAGGCCAAGGAATTCTTCGTGGTCCATTCGAAGGACGATGCGCTCGTTCCGTTCGAGCACGGCCAGAAACTGGCGGCTTTCCTGAAGGCGACGCTCGTCGCGACCGAGACGGACGGCCACTTCATGGACGCGGAATATCCCAAGCTACTCGATCTCGTTGATTCCGTAGCCTCGACGCCGTTCCCATACGCGCCGGGGATGGCGCTCGCGAACGACTATGAGAACAAGGCCTGGGCGGACCGAATCGCGCCGTCGACGGGATCGAAGCCGGATTGGATGACCTAGTGCTATGCGACACTACGTTTACGATTTTGATTCGACGCTGTACGCGACGCAGGCCGTCTGGGAAATGTGGAGCGAGATGCTCGTTGGCGCGGGGCTCGACGCGGCGTCCGTGTTCGCCTCGTACCAGGAGGTCCTGCCGCGCGGATACTCTCCCAGGAAACATATCGACGCGCTTGGCCTGGACGACGCGCTTCGGGATTGTCTGATCGTTCGCTTCGGCGCGATGCTGACGGACCGCAGCCCGTCGCTGCTGTTCGACGACGTGGCGCCGTTCGTCGAGTCCCGCCGGGACGCGCACCGCCAGACGATCCTGACGCAGGGAGACAGGGATCACCAGTGGGAGAAGATGCGCGCGAGCGGGATCGATCTGCTCGTGCCGCGCGTCGTGGTCACGGAGCCGAGCGGATCGAAGGCCGAACGGCTGGCCGCGATGCTCGCCGAGGATCCGACGCCGATCACGTTCGTCGACGACAACCCGCACCACCTCGTGGCCGTCCACCAGAGCGGCCTCCCGGTCACGATCGTACGCATGATGCGCCCGGGCGAGACCCTCGCGATCGCGCCGCACGAGCTCGACGGCGTGGCATGGAAGGTCGTCGCGTCGCTGAGGGAGTTGGACTAGGAAAACGGATGGTTCGCGCATGACGCGAACCGTCCGTTTTTGGTACAATGATGTGCGATCATTCACTTATCCACAACCTATGCAGCTCGCAAAGGGATCTCCGGAAGGAAAGGGAAAGGAAGCGCCGGCGGCAGAGATGGGAGCAGACGAGATCGACCTTGGGCTGGACGGGCTGGATCTCGGGGCAATCAAGGCGGCCACGGAATCGGCGCTGGCGGACTCCGCGGAGCTTGCTCGGCTGGCGGGCATGTCCGAGAAGGAAGTGGACGGCATGATCACGCAGATGAAGGCGACGGAAAAGAAGATCGAGAAGGCGCTGAAGTTCCGTGAAATTTTCCGAAAGGGGACGGAGGCCTTCGACCCGTATGCCGGACTTTCCATCAAGACGCTCGATCGGCTGTTGGAGGAGGGCGTCATTTCCAAAAAGAATGTCGAGAGCCTGCAGGCGCTTCAGAAGAGCGTGTCGGACATGCTCGCCGCGAAGGTCCTGACCACGGCCGCGGAACAGCTGCGCGACGCCAATATCAACCGAATAAATACGGCTTCGGATGCCATCGACGCGAAGGTCGCGGCGATGCGAGAGCCGATCAACGCGCGCCGCGCCGAGCTGAAGACGGCCGGGGAGGCGTTTTACGTGGAATGGATCGCCGAGCTCGAGGGGCTGCTGAAGTCGGTGCGGGAGAACCCGCGCGTCATCGAGAAGCTGGACCGCACGGAGAAGAGCCTGCGCGCGTCCGTCGAAGGAAAGCGTTCCAAGGAACTGAAGGAGGCGTACGACGGCATCCGCCGCGACATCCAGTCGATCGCGGCCCGCAACGACGCGGCGTTCAAGCGCCTCGGAGAGATCGCCGGCGACGCGAAGGTGAGGCAGACCCTCGTGGACGCGATGAAGTCCGGCGACCAGAAGGCGATGAACGACGCGTTCGTGGCCGTGAAGAACAAGATGCGCGACGCCGTTCTGCACGGAACGGGCGCGGCGGCCCTCAAGGACCCGTCCGAGGTGGTTCCGTGGGAGCAGAAGACGAAGATCGACTATGCCAACGCGGTGGATTTCCTGAAGTCCCCCTTTGCCGAGGAGGCGCTGCGAAGGCAGGCCGAGGGCGGGGACGAGCTTGCGAAGAAGCTGATCGCCCAGCGCGCCGTCGTTCTCGACGAGCATCAGGCCCTGCGTCAGCTGATTGGAAGCCGCTGGAGTGGGAAGGGCGTCCCCGGGCCGTTCTGGGAGCTGTTCAAGAACCGCGACAAATATCTTGCCGACGAAGCCTCGCAGGCCGCCGCGGAAGCGAAGCGCACGCAGGAGGCGCGCCGCAAGGACGCGGAGTTCATGGAAAAGGCGCGCGACATCATCGCGCGCGGCGGACTGGTCGTCTCGCCGGGAATCTATGAGAACCTGCGCAGCGGCGGGGTTCGGCGCGTCGGCACGGGCCGCGGCGTCGTCCGTCTCGCGGAAGGCATGAACAAGAAGTCCATGAAGGTCTGGAAGGTCGCGGAGACCCACGGCGACGTGGACACGGCCAAGGTTGGAACGGAGTACAGCGCGACCCTTCTGGACGCCCCGAAGTGGTTGCGCGACGCGGCCGACGGAAAGTTCGAGATGCGCGGCGACAAGTACTGGACCCGTAAGCCGGAGGCGGCGGTTCCGGGCAAGAAGGAATAGCAACGCAAAAAAGCCCCGTCCTGTGAAAGGGACGGGGTTTAGGTTTGCCGGGTGACGAAGATGCCGACGTCGTGGGTCATCGATTCGGGGAAGCGCGCCCTACCCGTTCGCATAAAAAATACCGCCACGGTCGTGACGGCTCAGAGCTCCAGATACGGTTCCCACGTCGCGGGCATTGCCTTCACCCGAGAGACCAGGATGCGGATGCTTGTGAAGATTCCGGGAGACGTCGGCACGGAAAGGAGCGGCATGCCTGCCTCCTCCGGCGTTCGTCCTGCCTTGCGAAGGTTGCAGGGCTCGCACGCGGCGACCAGGTTTTCCCAAGAGCTGACCGGGACGCAGACGCCGTCGTACCAGGACTCGACGTACCCGTATTCCGCCTGGCAGCGGGGAACCACGTGGTCGATGGTGAGCAGGTCCGTGTTCGGATGCCCGACGCCATTGCGCGGCTCAACGCCGCAGTACTGGCACGCGAACCGGTCGCGCGCGATGACGTTGCGCCGGTTGGCGGTAAGTCCGAGCCTGACGGTCCGCGACGGGTCGAGGATGACCGACGGCCACGGAACGTCGAGGCGCGCGGACCGCACGAACCGCCCGGGATACGCCTGTATTCGCCTCGCCCCGCCGTCGAGGCACATCTGCACCGCCTGCTGCCACGCGATGATCCCGACGGGAAAGAGCTTGTCGTTCAGGACGAGCGTGTTGAATTGCGCGCTCATGAGAGCCTCCATGTCTGCGGGGATTGTACGGTTTTTTGAGGAAATGTCAATGGGATTGGGTCCGTGGGTTTACATATTCGCCTATTTTCGCTAGGGTCTGCGCACCACCGTTTCAACAGGAGGTGGAAGATGCCTTTGCAGATTGGAATGCTTCAGCGTGTACTGCCGATCACGGCCGAGCTTCTCGGAATGGGCCCGATCCGTGGTCAGGTCGACAACGCGTGCAGCGGGGAGACGCCGCTCGGTCCGTTGCTCACGGACGGCGGACCCGTTCTCTGGACTCACCCCAGCCTGTTCGATCGAGCGCAGAAACTTCGGCAATTCTGCACGTACGAGCTCTCGCTCGAGGACAATGTCGTCGTCATGCGCCAGGCCGCGGGAAGCGCGGTCCATGACTCTCGCGTCTTCCGCGCGTCGCCGCTCGCGGTCGAGACGACCCCGGTCGACAACCTGCTGATGCTCGTGGACACGCTTCGCCACCAAAAAGGTCGCTGCGCGGTCGGCGACAGCTGCTTTGCAAGAGATTTTCCGAACGCGCTGGGTCCGAGAAACACCGTCCTTGCCGAACGGCAACGGTACTCCAACAACCTCGTCGTCATGTGCGGTTCCTGCTACGACGACGCGGTGAAGTCAGACCCCAAGCTGTCCGGGCGCACCGTCATGGACGGCCGTCGCCTCCTCCCGCACGCCGCGCTCCAGATCCTCGCCAAGCCCTGACCTCTCCGACGCGCTCGCGTCGGATTTTTTTTGTCTTGGTTCCGTTAGTAGTGGTACGTCTTTCCAGCCACGATCGTCATTGCCCGATACAGCTGCTCGTACAGCACCGTCGTCGCAACGTCGTGCGGGAACGTGAGCTTCGAGAGCGAGAGTGTCGCGTCGAATTCCTTGATCGTCGCGGCGTCCATTCCAAACGGGCCGGCGACGACGAACTCGATGGGGCGCGTCTCGTGCTCGCTCCAGGCGAGGAGCTGCTTGGCGAACTGCGGGGAATCGTATTCCTTGCCGTGCTCGGTCAGCAGCACGGAGAACGCGTCCTTGGCGACCCTTCGAACCTCTTTCACCTCCGCACCTTCGACCCTCGCGTACGTTTTCAACAATTTCTGATAATGCGAAACAAGCTCCGCGAGCGGGCCCTTCTTCATGCTGCCGACGGTGACGATGTGGAAGCGGAACATGGAAGCAGTGTACAAAAAATCGCCCGTTTGGGCGAGAGTGGGTCAGCTTGGGATTGGCTCGTAGAACTCGCGTCGTCTCAGGTCGTCGTCGATGCGGTCCCGCTCGGCCTTGTTCGCGCGGGCCGGGCGCTCGATGATCCAGGCGACGGCCATGCCGACGAAGAAGCAGGAGAGGAACGCCTTGGAGAGGACGATGGCCACCCAGAGGCTCGCGATGAGAAAGGACGTGGCGGAGCAGATCGCGCATCCTATGGCGACAAGCCCCGTCAGGAACACGAGGGCGAGTTCCGCGAGGAATCCCAACCGGCTGAGCGTATGCCAGAACTTACTCCGGTTCCAGGCGCGGCAGGCAACCTCGTAGAGCGCGTCGTGCCTCGACCGCAGGGCGAGGCCGCGCTCGTTCAGGCGCGTCGTGATGACTTCTTCGATTATTCCGATCATGGCATTTCTCCTATTGCAACCGTACCAGACCGCGGGGTCGTTGACAATCGCCGGGATTTCCGATAGCGTTGCTTTCTTCCATGGAGGATGGAATGGATCTGTTCCTTTCGAATGCACTGCTTTTTGTCGGCATCGCCGTCGGTCTCGTCATCGCGTTCCCGATGCTGGTTGCCATGCACCTGTTCCACTCTCGGGCCGGCGCGGGGAAGGATCGCGAGATTGCCGCGCAGGCCGCGCGGATCGCCGAGCTCGAGCCGCTCGTGCACGTCGATCCGCTGACGGGGGTCGGAAACCGCCGCATGTTCGACGACATGCTTGCCGCGAAGGTTGCGCATGCGATG
Source organism: Candidatus Uhrbacteria bacterium (assembly GCA_903843045.1). Lineage (GTDB taxonomy): Bacteria > Patescibacteriota > Patescibacteriia > UBA9934 > GWF2-40-263 > YC12-FULL-57-11. The sequence goes on along the minus strand of CAIMOJ010000037.1, from coordinate 32,055 downwards.
CGCAGCGGCGAGTCGCTCACCGTCCTTGTCATGGACGCGAACGGGTTCAAGGCCGTGAACGACACATACGGCCACCCGGTCGGCGACAGCCTGCTGCGACGGATTGCGGAGTCGCTCGACAAGGAAGTGCGAGCGTCGGACACCGTCTGCCGCTTCGGCGGGGACGAATTCGCCGTGATCATGGTGGGCTGCGGCGTCGAGCATGGAATTGCCGCAATCCGACGAATCACGGAGCGTCTCGCGGCAAATTCCCTGACGCATCGGTCGGGCGCCATCGCGATTTCCATCTCCATCGGCGGCGCGTGCATGACGGTCGCGGATGGGATCGTCAGCGTCGCAGGGAAGGACGTTGGGCCGAATGACCAGCTTGACGTGATGACGCAGGTTCCGCAGACCTTGTATCGGGAGGCTGATCGACGGTTGTATGTCGCGAAGACCCGCAAGACTGCGGAACGGTTCCCCGTGGAATTCTCCTAGCCCCTAAACGGGCTATTTTTTATGGCAAAATCACGTTATCCACAGCCCGGTCCTTCCATCTGTGGATAGACGGCAGCGGCACCCCTTGACACGCTTTTCCGCATCAAGTATTATTTCGCCACAACCAAGGGGAAAGATACCTTCTGTGTCCCGAGAATGTCCTGATTGAACTGGATGGGATGGAGGGAAGGCCGCGAGTCGATTTCGAACGCGGTTTTTGTATCCAATTCGCCTGTGGCCGATCGTTCACAATTGAGAGTGATAGAGAATCCAAAAAGAATTGATCGTTCAATCCTGTTTGAGGACCGTGACCTTCTAACCGTCACGATCTGAATTGACAGTGGTTGTAGAGCATAAGAGTATACGGAGGATGGCTCGACAAAAAATGCTGATGAAGGACGTAGCAGCCTGCGAAAAGCTTCGGGGAGGTGGCAAGCAACCTTTGATCCGAAGATGTCCGAATGGGGTAACCCGGTGCGGGGAATGCCGCATCATCCATGACTGAATACATAGGTCATGGAAAGGCACCTGGGGAAGTGAAACATCTCAGTACCCAGAGGAAAAGAAAAAGATATTGCTCGGACATATGAATTCATTGTCCGAGTTCATTCCCTAAGTAGTGGCGAACGAACGGGGAACAGCCTAAACCTTACTTGTGAAGTCGCATATCGTCCAAAGACGCAAGTCCGAGGGCATCGTGCGGCGAAAGATGGAAGTCGTTGCAAGTGAGGTGTTGTAAGATGATTGTGTCGTGTCCTTCCAGGCACGGATGAATCGAGACAGCGTATAGTGGAAGCCTCTGGAAAGTGGCACCAAAGAAGGTGAAAGTCCTGTACGCAAAATACGCCTGTCTCTTCATGATGATCGTTCTTGAGTACCACGGGACCCGAGAAATCCTGTGGGAAGCTACCGCGACTATGTGGTAAGGCTAAATACATTTTTTGATCGATAGTGAACAAGTACCGTGAGGGAAAGCTGAAAAATACCCCGGAAGGGGGATGAAATAGTTCTGAAACCGTATACTTACAAGGAGTCAGAGCCTGGCGCAAGCCGGGTGATGGCGTTCCTATTGAAGAATGAGCCTACGAGTGTGCTGCATGTCGCTTGGTTAAGTCCTATGGGACGAAGCCGTAGTGAAAGCGAGCGTTAACCCGCGTGTTCTCACATTGTATTCAACGCGTCAGCAATGGCGCGGTGGGTACATTGTGAGATGGTGGCATGCACACGACCCGAAACCCGGTGATCTATCCATGGCCAGGCTGAAGCAAACGTAACAATTTGTGGAGGGCCGCACCCACCAGCTGTGCAAAACTGGGGGAGGAGCTGTGGATAGCGGAGAAATTCCAATCGAACTGGGTAATAGCTGGTTCTTCCCGAGATAGCTTGTGGGCTAGCGTCGGCATATCGTTTTATTGGGGGTAGAGCACTGAACGGGATCATCGCCGCAAGGTAGGTGTCCTAATCAAACTCCGAATACCAATAGACCGGCCGGCAGTCAGACGATGGGGGCTAAGCTCCATACGTCGAAAGGGCAACAGCCCAGATCTCAATCTAAGGTCCCTAAGTCGTTGCTAAGTGTGAAAGGCGGTGGAAAGGCTTATACAACCAGGAGGTTGGCTTAGAAGCAGCCATCCTTTAAAGATAGCGTAACAGCTCACTGGTCAAGCTTTTCTGCGCCGAAAATGTACCGGGGCTCAAGCAACGCACCGAAGCTGAGGGTTTACACCTTTTAGGTGTAAGCGGTAGGGAAGCATTCGCATCGCGCTGAAGTTGTGGGGTGACCCATGGTGGAGCGTTGCGAAGTGAGAATGTAGGCATAAGTAGCATGAAAAAGGGTGAGAGTCCCTTTCACCGTAAACCCAAGGTTTCCTGGGCAACGAGAATCGTCCCAGGGTTAGTCGGGAGCTAAGGCGAGGCCGAACGGCGTAGCCGATGCACAGCAGGTTAATATTCCTGCACTCTGTTCATGACTGAAGCGGGGACGCTTCATAAAATCTCCCACGTTCTATGGCTATAGCGCTGGGCACGTCGAGGTGAGTGGTAGGCAAATCCGCCATTCGTAAGCCACGATGTGATCGCAAGGAAGCAGCAATGCTTCCAAGGGGAGAGGATATGGAGCCAAGAAAAGCCGCTAGGGTTAATTGTGGACAGACCCGTACCGGAAACCGACACAGGTGGGTGGGCGCGTAATGTGCCAAGGTGTACGAGAGAAACTACGTTAAGGAACTCGGCAATTAAGTGGCCGTAACTTCGGGATAAGGCCTGGTTGTTTCCGGGAGGAAACGACCCGCAGCGAAAGACATAAACCGACTGTTTACCTAAAACACAGGTCCGTGCTAAATCGAAAGATGATGTATACGGGCTGATGCCTGGCCAGTGTCCGAACGTTAAAGAAGGGGGTCATGATCGCAAGATCGGCAGCCTTCGACTGAAGCGCGGATGAACGCCGGCGATAACTATAATCGTCCTAAGGTAGCGAAATTCCTTGACGGGTGAGTTCCGTCCTGCACGAATGGCATAACGAGTTTATGACTCTCTCAACGTAGTCCTCGGCGAAATTGCAAGATGAGTGAAGATGCTCATTACCCGTGGTTAGACGAAAAGACCCCGTGAAGCTTTACTACAACTTGCTCTTGAGTTTATATTCCGCATGTTCAGTGTAGGTGGGAGCCGCAAGGCACCAATGAGACACCACCCTTGCGTTATGTGAATTCTAACCAGACGCCGTGAATCCGGTGTCAGGGACAGGAGCTGGTGGGTAGTTTACCTGGGGCGGGTGCCTCCTAAAAGGTAACGGAGGCGTTTACAAAGGTAGGCTTGGCGCGGATGGAAATCGCGCTGGACGTGCAAACGCAAAAGCCTGCTTTACTGCAAGACCGACAAGTCGCGCAGTCGCGAAAGCGGAAGTTAGTGATCCGACCGTACGAAATAGGACGGCGGAAGCTCATCGGATAAAAGCTACTCCGGGGATAACAGGCTGATCGCATCCAAGCGTCCACAGCGACGATGCGGTTTGGCACCTCGATGTCGGCTCATCGCATCCTGGGGGTGAAGAAGCTCCCAAGGGTTTGGCTGTTCGCCAATTAAAGCGGTACGTGAGCTGGGTTCAGAACGTCGTGAGACAGTTCGGTCTCCTATCTACCATGGGCGTTTGAGGATTGAAGGGATCCATCTCTAGTACGAGAGGACCGAGATGGACAGACCTCCTGTGTACCGGTTGTTCTGCCAAGGGCATTGCCGGGTAGCGGCGTCTGGTTCGGATAAGCGCTGAAAGCATCTAAGCACGAAGCCGACCCTAAGATAAGTCCTCGTTATCAGACTCCTGCGAGACCAGCAGGTTGATAGGCCGTACGTCGAAGCGTGGTAACACGTGTAGCGGAGCGGTACTAATAAGTCGAGCTCTACAACCACTGTCAGTTTGGATCAGATCTCTCCACTCAAACAAGAAAGGGTTCCATTGTCTTGGTGCCACTTCCCAACGGGTCACACCTGTTCCCATCTCGAACACAGAAGTTAAGCCGCATGGGGCCGATGATAGTGCGATTGCGCGAAAGTAGGTGGGCGCCAGGACAATGAAACTCTTTCAAACGAAGATACCGCGTCATTGACGGGGTATTTTTCGTTCGGTAAGGTATGCTCACGACAAGGATCCAACGTGGAAATTCGACAGCTGAAGGAAGATGACGTCCTGCCGAACGGTATGCTGGTTCAGCCAGCATACCTGGAACGAGCGCGTGGCTCCGGAAGGTATTTTCCGTTCGTTGCCGTCGAAGACGGCCGGGTCTGGGGGTTCGCGGAGGGAACGCTTCAGTTCCATCCGACGCGTGGCACGGCCATGCGCATTCGGTTCGTATACGGGCCGGACAAGGCATTGCGCCCGTTTCTCGCGACCTTTCGGCAGTACGCGGACCAGCTCAAGCTCTGCGCCGTCTACTTGACGTCGTCCCCGTACCATCCGGAGCTCTGCACGGCCGCAGGGTTCGCGAAGTTCTCACGGATCGAAGGCGACGTCGCCATGCGACGCGGGAATGAGCGCCTCGACCCGTTCTCCGTGCCGGACATTCGAATTCGCTCCATGATGCCAAGTGAATACCTGCGTATCCGCAACACGATCCTTCCCCTCGTCAGCCAGGGGCCGTACGTCTCGAACCAGTCCGAGGTGTCGCTCCATGTCGAATCTGGGCTGTTTTTTCCGATGGTAGCCGTCGCCGAGGCCGGACAGGTCGTCGCGTATGCCGAGCTTGCCCTCGGGCACGCGGGACTCGCGAGCTGCTACGTCGGCCGCGTCGAGCGCGTCGTGGTCGACCCGCTTTTCCGCGGAAGAAAGATTGCCCGGCTTCTCGTCGGCGAGCTCGTTCGCAAGGGGCTCAGCCTCGGATGCGCGCACGTCGGTCTCCTGGTCGCGAAGAAGAACGCCGCCGCGCTGAAGACTTACGGGGCTCTCGGCTTCGTCCGAACGGGTGAGATCCCATACTGGCTGGACTGTTCCGCTGGCTGACCCTTTCACGAGGGTCGTTTTTATTAGGGAACCAGTGTAAACTGTCTCTGTATGGACGAAGAAACATGCTGGATTTGCGTCGTTTTGAAGTACGGCTTTTCCATGACGATCGGATTCGTCATTGGCATTGCCTGGATGTCGTTCAAAGGATAAACTGCCCGTACTATGAAATTTCGCACTGTCATTCTCGCGGCCGGAAAGGGGACCCGAATGGGATCCGACAAGCCGAAGGTTTTGCTCACGATCGGCGGAAAGCCGATTCTCCAGCATCTCATTGAGTCGATCAAGGCGTCGGGAATCGACGGCGTTCCGGTCGTGGTCGTGAATCCGGACAGCGGAACGGGCGTCTGCGAGGCGTTCGGCGAGGCGTGCAACTATGCGATCCAGGAAGAGCCGCTTGGCACGGGCCACGCGGTGATGTGCGCAAAGGACGCGGTCGGCGAGTCCGACGCAGTGGTCGTCCTCTATGGCGACCATCCGTTCGTCTCCCAGGCCGCCTTGCGCCGTCTCGTCGAGATCCATTCCGCCACGTCCCCGGCCGTCACGATGATGACCACGACCGTCCCGTCGTTCGACGGCTGGTATTCGGCGTTCCTGCACTGGGGCCGCATCCTGCGCGACGTGAACGGTCATATCTTCGGAATCCGTGAATACAAGGACGCGATGGATTCGGAGCGCGAAATCTGCGAGGTCAATCCGGCGATGTTCTGCTTTGACGCGAAGTGGCTTTGGGAAAATATTTCGCAGGTCAGGAATCAGAACGCGAAGAAGGAATATTACCTGACCGACCTCATCGAGCTTGCCGTTACGCAGGGCCATGACATCATGGGGTCGGAGATACTCCCGGAGGAATCGATCGGCGTCAACACGCCGGAGGAATTCGCGCTTGCGGAAAATATCTACCGCGGCCGCCAGGTATGAAGCTTGTCGTCGTCGGCGGGTCGCTCGCAACGGGGAAGTCGACGATATCGACGCTGATCGCGGAGAAGACCGGCTTTGCCCGCGTTTCGCTCGACGAGATCAAGGAGGCGTTGTTCGATTTGGTCGGGTATCGCGACCGCGCGTGGTCGAAGGAGATTGGCCGCGTCGCGTTTCCGGCGTTTCGGGATTGCATCGAGCTCCATTTGCAGCGCGGTGACTCGGTGATCGCGGACGCGACGTTCCTTTGGGTTTCCGACGCGGACTGGCTTCATGAGTTTTCGGAAAAATACGAGGCGGAGATCGTCCAGGTCTGGCTTACTGCCGATCCGCGGGTCGCGCGCGAGCGAATGATCGTTCGCTCGCAGACGACGCGCCATCCCGGCCACAACGACGCGCTCGAGTCCGTCATGGACGAGTTCGACGCGCGATTTTTTAACAAGACCTTCATTCCGCTCCCGCTCCGCGCAAGGACGATCGTCGTTGATACGACGAATCTCGACGCGGTGAGCCACGACGAGATCGTCGCGTTCGTCACGACTTGACCCTAAGAAGCATATGCCAGAGCGTCCCGTAAATCCCGAGCAAGCGGCCGAGCAGGATATCCTTGAAATTGAGAAAAACGGCTTGGAAATGCGCGATGGTCGTCGGATCCCGTGCGTCGTCATTCCGTCGAGCGAACGGGGTTCCTTTGACATGATGATTGAGGACTACGGGGAAAGAGTCTTGCGCCCGGAACTCGGTCGTACCACTTCCATCACGATACAAGACGATGCCATTCGTTCGTTGAAGCCGGCCGAGCAATCCTTGGGAAAATCTCCGGACGTCAAATTTGCCCGCATGACGGCCGTTGCGCGCCGCTTGGAATCATTGCAGGCGGTCCCGTCCTCGAAAACGGGAACGCGTGCCGTCACGTTTAAAGATTCATCGTCGCTGCTCGGTGCGCTGAGAGAGACGCCAACGCGGGGTGGCGCGTCGGGTGACGTCGAAGGAACCTGCGTCGATGTCACAAACGGTTGGGTAAAGAAGACACTGAATCTTCCATCCGCCTGGAACAAGCCCGCGCTGATCTATCTCTATGACCAGGAAAGGATTGAGCGCGTTCCCGAGGACGTCTGGAGAAAGGCGAACAATAATACCCTGATGGAATACGGATTTCGTCCAAAAGACGGAAAGACATTCGCGGACGCGCTTGTCGCCGTCATCGTCGTTTCAAAATAAGAAGTCGGCCATATCTTTTTTCGAGCATTTTGTTTTATGCGCCTCATCACCGACTGGCACGTCCATTCCAAATACTCTCGCGCCTGCTCGCAGAGCCTGACGCTGCCGAACATCGCGGCGATGTGCGAGCGGAAGGGAATCGACGTCGTCGCGACGGGGGACTGGACACACCCGGCTTGGTTCGCGCACCTGCAGGAGAGCTTGATTGAGTCGGAGCCAGGAATGTACATGCTCGCGCGACGACCATCCCTGACCCCTCCTCCCTATGAGCAGGGGAAACTTGTTGGAACGTCGACGCGGTTCATGCTCGTCACGGAGGTTTCTCAGATCTACTCGAAGGGCGGGAAGACTCGGAGAATCCATAACCTCATCTTTTCCCCGTCGCTCGAGACGTGCGCGAAGGTAAACGCCGAGCTTGATCGGCGCGGACTTAACCGACGATCCGACGGCAGGCCGATCTTTGGGGTGGATTCCGAGGAGCTGTACCGAATTCTGAAGTCGATCGACGAGCGGATCATCGTCGTGCCGGCGCACGCGTGGACGCCGTGGTACTCGGTATTCGGATCGAAGTCGGGGTTCGACAGCCTCGAGGAATGCTTCGGCGAGATGACAAAGTATGTCTATGCGATCGAGACGGGTCTTTCGTCGGATCCGAAGATGAACTGGCGGGTTTCCGGGCTGGATTCCGTCGTTCTCATCTCCAATTCCGACGCGCATTCGCCCGACAAGCTGGGGCGCGAGGCGAACGTGTTCGATCTTGAGACGGTCTCGTACGACGAGTTCGTCCGCGTTTTGCGCGAGAAGGACGCGTCGCGATTCCTCTCGACGATCGAGTTCTTTCCCGAGGAAGGGAAGTATCACGCCGACGGCTGCGCGAACTGCGGGTTTTCGTCGGTCCCGGAAGAATCGAAGCGGCTGGAACTCCGGTGTCCGAAGTGCAAAAGGCCGCTGACGCTCGGGGTTCAGTACCGCGTTGACGAACTCGCCGACCGAGCCTCCATGAAAGTGGCCGGAATGAAAATTCCCTATCATTCCATCGTTCCGCTCAAGGAAATTATCGCGGATGTGTTTGGCGTCGCGTCGACGTCGTCGAAGCGCGTCGCGGCGGAGTATGGAAGACTTACCGATCGCGTCGGGAATGAGTTCGAGCTGCTCCTCGACAAGGACATTGCCGCGATCGCGAAGGAATCCACGGATCCGCGAATCGCCGCGGCGATTCTGCGCGTGCGAGAGGGAAATGTGCAGCTCGTTTCCGGCTACGACGGAATATTCGGCACGGTTCGCGCGTTCGAAACGTAAAAACCCACGCAACGCAAAACTCCCCGTCGCGTCACGGGGAGTCCTGCGAGTTATCCGGTTGACCGACTGACTAGGCGCGCTTCTTGGCGACGACCTTCTTCACGGCCTTCTTCACGGCTTTCTTGGCGACGACCTTCTTCACGGCCTTCTTCACGGCTTTCTTTGCGACTGCCATATATTTATGCGATGAGACCTTACTGTTTTTTAAAAACGTTTTCTTGGTCGGAACCGCATGACGCAATGCGACTCTCGATTAATAATATTATACGCGCAAAAAAAATTTGCAACAAGTGTTTTGCGCAAATTTATTTTTCAGAAATTTTTTTTACGCCTGCACGGTCACCGGAATTCCGACGTCGCTCCACTCGTAAATCCATTTGATGTCGTCGAGCGAGACGTTTACGCAGCCGTGGCTCAGCGTGTATCCGAAGGTGTGGTTCCATGGCGCGTAGTGGATATAAATGTGTTCGGCGAAGCGTAGGTTCCATGGAATCCAACCGAGATCGTACGCCTCCGTTCCCGTTCCGCCGGCGTAATGGACGAGTGGAATCTTGGCGATGATCGCGTGGTCGCCGAGCGGCGTCTGATAGGGCGCGCGGGCGGTCGACACAAGGAAACTATCGTCAACCAAGCCATTATTATATGCGTATAATCGCTGCTCGGAAAGATCGACCATGATCGACTTTCCCATCGCGCTTCCTCCGTACAATGCGCGCGAATCGATGACGACCATCTCCGTCTTTCCGTCTCCGTCTAAGTCTCCGGCGGCAGCAGCGATGGTGCCGTGCGCGTTCCCGTAAGATGAACTCACGAATGAGTCAGCGTCGATGATCTGCGCGTTCGACGTCGTTCGGTACGTCCGCCCGTCCGCGAAAAACATTCCCGTCGCTCCGTCCTCGTCGTCGTTCTGCGCGACCGAGGCGACGATATTTTTATCTGTGGATAACTTTGCGTCGAACGTCTCGTGGTCTTTTCCTTTTTGCGCCGCGACGCGCAAAATTTTATTTCCGATCGCGCCGACGACGCCGCGCGTGTCCGCCGCGTCGAACAAAAAGAATTCTTGCGCGAGCGTCATCGTCCCGTTCGTCCGTTTCCAAATCTTTATGTCCGGTCCCGATCCCGCCGCCGGAAGCGTCGCGAGTTCCGCGCGCCCGTCGCCGTCCATGTCGCCGCACGCGAGGTTTACGCCGTTCGCGTTCGCCGCGTCATACGCGAAGAATCCCGGGTCGATCAGCGTTCCGAAATTATTGAAGACGCGCACGTGCGATGCCCCTCCGCGCATGGGAACGGTGACGATCTCATTCGTGCCATCGCCGTCGAGGTCGCACGCGGCCACGTTCACGCCGACGCCCATCGCCGCGTCGTACGCAAGGAACGACCCGACCTCCGAACCGTCCTGGCGAAGCACGTGCACGCGCGGCTCGTTCCCAAGCCCGTTCCCGAGGATGATTTCCGCGATCCCGTCGGATCCGAGGTCCGCGACCGCTACGCTCATCCCTCCCGCGTCGTTCGCGGTAACCATGGAAAAAGAAGACCGGACGGACATGTCCGGGTTCACGATCCTGACGATGATTTCCTGCGGTCGATTCTTCGCGTAGGCGGTTTCAACGGGAACGGAGGCGACGACGAGGGATAGAATCGCAAGAACGACAAATACTCTCTGCATACTTGCTAATGATAGCATTTTTTCGGCCTAAAAACAAAAAATATCCCGCTGTTTAGGATATTTTTTGGTGGACCGTTAGGGATTCGAACCCTAGACCCCTGCCTTGCAAAGGCAGTGCTCTACCAACTGAGCTAACGGCCCAAGTCGCTCATTTCGTTCCGGGAGTATAACAATCCATTGACAAAAAGGCAATTTTTAGCTAATATTCGCCCTCCGGCATTTTTCACGCCGGAAAGGAGATTCGATGTTTTTAAGCGTGTTCCTTCCCGCGGTCATCTGGATGACCGCCGTCTCAAACGGGCTCGCATTCGCCTCGGCCCAGTCCGGATGGGCGCTCTACGCGTCCTTCGCGGCGGTCATCGGGTTCTCGGCCTGTTCGGCGTTCTACGCGTGGCCGCTGACCGAGCTCCATCGGAAGGGGGTCGGAAAGAGCGGGCTCGTGATCATCTACGGCATGGCGCTCGTCGGCGTGTCGTCCCAGGCGATCCAGCTCTTCCGGCCTGGTTTTCTGCTCGACAAGGACGTTGCCGTCACGGTAGCTTCGCGAAAACCCGTCACGGTCGATCTTGATCGAGGGATCAAGATGTACGTCCCCCCGTCGCCTCCCCGGTCGCCGGACCTTCCGTCCGACCTGCTCGGCGCGATCGCGCGAGGCAAGCGCATGATGGGGAAGGCCAGTTTCGACCAGGACAAGTGCCTGGGCGAGGGAGAGGGGTTCCGCAAGTGCCTCGGCAGCTACCTGCTGGCGGCCGTCGACAAGGGCGGCACGCTGCAGAAGGTCGACGTGATGCGGAAGCCGGACGGCACGTTCGTCTCCACTCCGCCGAGCTTCTCGGTGGACAGGGAGTCGGGCGAGGGGTTCAACACCGCCTTCCGCGTTTCCTCGCCTCCCGGCTGGACGGTCGTGGCACTCCGCCGCCCCTACACCAAGGACGGGAACGTCGTCGCCGACACGTACGTGCCGTACAGCTCCGCGCTGAATACGGACGAGCTGGTGACGGAAGGGGCGCGGTACCTCGGCCTGATGCTGACCTCCGCCTCGCGAGAGCTGGAGGCCCGCCAGGTGGAGTCCAAGTTCATTCCCGGCAAGCTCGTGACCGACATCGGCACGAACGACCACGTGGCCGCCCTCGTCATGACCGAGTGGGTGCGCGATCCGGAGGCGTTCGTGACCGGCACCGCCGCGGAGCGCGCCGAATTCGTCGCGCGCACGCTGGCCATGTTCGGCGCCAACCGAGGCCGCGCGTTCCGTTTCAGCCAGAGCGCGGTCGGCGCCAGCGGGATCGCGCAGGTGATGCCCGCGACGGCGAGCGGCATCGTCGACCAGTACGACGACGCCGGACTGGCGGGGTTCAACGACTTCGACCGGTCCGACCACCAGCAGGCCCTCAAGCTGTCGATCATCCACGCGGACGCGGAACTGTGGACGTTCGGCCAGAACAAGGCGCGGCTTGGCGAACTGATCGCGAACCCGCCCGCGTTTCGGCTCGTGCTCGCCTCCGGGTACAACTGCAACGCGGAGTTCGTGGACGGGGTCATCCAGTCCCGCGGCGACGACTGGCGGAAGCCGTGCGGCAAGGAAGCCGGCGCCTGCAGCGACCTTCCGCTCGAGACGCGCAACTACCTCGTCAAGTACGAGGAGATCTACGGGCTGTTGTTCGACCGCGCCACGCACGACCGCGTCGCCGCGATCGTGAGCCCGCCGGTCGTCGCGGAAACCAAAACGGAGTAGGCTCTCTACTCCGTCTTTTTATTACTTGACCGCGTTCGGCGGGACCTTGCCGTCGAGAAACGCCACGATGTTCTCGGCCGCGCGCCGGCTCATCGCCTGGCGCGTCTCGATCGTCGCGCTTGCCGTGTGCGGCGTGATCACCACGTTGTCGAGCTTGCGCAGCGCGAGCGGGATCTTCGGCTCGAACTCGTACACGTCGATGCCCGCGCCGGCGATCTGCTTCTTCTGCAGCGCCGCGATGAGCGCCGCCTCGTCCACGACCGGGCCGCGGGAGGTGTTGATGAGGAACGCCGTCTTCTTCATCGCGCGCAGCTGCTTCGCGCCGATCAGGTGCCGCGTCGTCGGGAGCAGGGGGACGTGGATGGAGACGAAGTCCGAGCGCTTCAGCAGCTCGTCGAGCGTCAGGAACTCCGCGAGCTCGTCCTTCTCGATCTTCTCGTTCCGCTTCACGTCCGTGTAGACGATCTTCACCCCGAACCCGTCGTACATCCGTTCCACGAGGTCCATCCCGATGAGTCCGGAACCCACGATTCCAAGCGTTTTTCCGACGACGTCCGTCCCAAGCAGCATCTGCGGGCCCCAGCCGATGTACTTTCCGGCGCGAGCGAACCGGTCCGCCTCGATGAGCCTGTGCGCGAGGGCGAACATCATCGCGATCGTGTGCTCGGCGACCGTCTCGGCGATTTCCGTCCCCGGCGTGTTCGTCACGACGATCCCGCGCTTCGCCGCTTCCTTCAGGTCGATGTTGTCGAACCCGACCGCGTAGTTCGCGATCATCTTGAGGCTAGGACCGGCCGCGTCGAACAGCTGCGCGTCCATCTTGTCCGTGAGGATCGAGAGGATCGCGGTCGCGCCTTTCGCTCGCTTCAAAAGTTCCTTGCGCGGGATGATCTGGTCGATCTCGTACATGTCGACGCTCACACGCTTGTCCTTCTTCAGAAGCTTGAGTCCGGCGTCGGGAATCGGTCGCGTGACGAAGATGCGTGGTTTCATACCTTGGCGATGTTAACGGATTTGAGCTGAATGTTCGTCGGCCACTTTTTTAAAATTCCCGCCTTTGCCCCGACCTTCGTGATGACAGACTGCGCGTTGATCATTCCGACGGCGAGCGCGGTCCGAAGATCGTCCGTCCTCATGAGTCCCGCGACGAATCCCGATCCGAACGCGTCGCCGGCGCCGGTCTGGGAGACGGCCTGTTTGCCGGAGCCCGGGGACATGATCGTCATCCCGTCGCGCTGGACGAACGCGCCACGGGCACCGTCCGTGATGACGACGACGTTTCCCGGCGTCGCCAGGGCGGCGAACATCTCTTCGACCGTCGACGCTCCCGTGAGCCCGGCGGCCTCCTCCTTGTTGAGCTGGAGGATGCGGACGTTCGGCAGGATCGCCTTGATCGCGCCGAGACCCTGCTCGATTTCCTTGCGTCCCGGGTTCCAGGCGACGGAGGCGCCGGAAGATTTCGCGTGCGTCGCGATTTTTCTCGCGAGCGCGACGTTTCCCGCGAGCGACGTGACGTAGAACCACCTTGCCTTGCACTTCGCAAACGGGACGTCGGCCGTCCCCAGCGTTCCGGACACCCCGCGGTATGTCAGCGCCGTCCGCTCGCCGTTCGATGCGGTCAAAAGCGTCGAGTATCCCGTCACGCCCTTCGCGACGCGGCGGATGAGTGCCGTCGCGACCCCTTCCTTTTTCAAGTCCTCGATCACGTCGCGGCCTCCCGCGTCGTCGCCGATCCGGCAGATCGCCGCGGCCTTCAGCCCCAGCCGCGCGAACGTAACCGCCGCGTTCGTCGCGCCGCCTCCCGTTGTGAGCACGATGTCGTTGACCTCAATCTTCGACCCAAGCGCGACGCACTCGGCCTTGCCTCCCTCGAAGTCTGCGTTCGCGATGAGCCTGAATTGGTCGGAGAGCAGGAAGACGTCGCGCATCCCGGAGCCGATGGCAATGATGTCGTACATATCTAGGCTTTTCCCGATGATCCAAGCAGTCGCATCTTCTGGCTGACGACCTTCGCGATCAGTTCCGTCGCCGGCTTCAGGATCTCTCGCGGGTCGATGACCTTCGGATTGTCGTGGAGGAACTTGCGGACGCCCGCGTCGAACGCGATGCGGAGGTCGGTATCGATGTTGACCTTGTTGATGCCGAGCGAGACGGCCTTGCGGATGGACGAATCGGAGACGCCCTTCGCGTCCTCGATGTCGCAGCCGTACTGGATGCAGACTTTTTTGACGGACTCCGGGACGCCGGACGCGCCGTGGAGGACGAGCGGGATCTTTACGACGGACGCGATCTTCTTGATGCGCGCGTAGTCGAGGACGGAGTCGCCGGCGAACTTGTACGCGCCATGCTTGGTCCCGACCGCGATGGCAAGCGCGTCGCATCCCGTCGCCTTCACGAAATCGACCGCCTGCTTCGGATCCGTCAGGTGCGCGTCGCGGTCTGCCACGCTTACGAAGTCCTCGATCCCCGCGATGGCGCCAAGCTCGGCCTCGACGGAAACGTTCGTCTGATGCGCGAGCGCGACGAGTTCCTTCGTCGTCGCGACATTCTCCTCGTAGGGCAGGGAAGACCCGTCGAACATGACGCTCCCGTACAGGCCGCTCCGGATCGCCGTCTTGATCAGATCGACGTTCTTCCCGTGGTCGAGATGGAACGTGATCGCCCTCTTCGATCGATTCGCCGCCAGATGCGCCAGTGCCCCGAGCTCCTCCATCCCCGCGTAATGGATCGCCCCTTCGGACGTGGACATAATCGCCGGTGATTTCTCGGCCTCGGCGGCGAGCATCACGGCCTGGATCATCTCCAAGTTGTTTACGTTGAACGCGCCGACCGCGTAATGGCCGCGATGGGCTTTGCCGAGGATTTGCTTGAGGGTTACGAGCATACAGTGGGGTTAATTTGCTGAAATTATAGCAGGAAATTGTAGGGAAACCTACTGTTTGCAGGCGCTCCGCCCTGCACCCGGCCTACTTTCTCTGTAGGGCGGACAGAGAAAGTAGGCAAAGAGAACCTTCCGCCCGGCCATCCGCTCCTACGCCAGGACGCAAAAATCTGACTCGCTGCGGAACTCGCTTCTCGCCTGAGGGCTCGTACGCTCAGACAATCCTCGCCCGGCTGATGCCGCCGTCAGATTTTTACGCCCCGGCTGGGTCGCTCCGGCAGGGCGGCGACCGGATGGAAGGTTTGTTTTTTGCCTTCCGGCATCAGCCACAAATAATTGCGAAACTCCGCCCGGATAACCCGCCCTGTCGGAATGGCGGAGGGAGATGGGACGTAAAACTTGGCCGGGTCCATCAGGACGGGCGAGGATTGTCTGAGCGAAGCAGCGCATCCGGGGTCAACGTTTGGCGATGCGAGCGAGTTCCGCAGCCGAGGCCAAGTTTTACGTCCCATCCCGCCATGGAGACCGGGCGGACGCTTTCTTTGGTTACTTTCTTTCACGGCTGAAAGAAAGTGACGCGGTGTGGCGGCAAGCCACATAAAAAACAAAAGAGGGGCATCAGCCCCTCTCGCATTTAGATCTTTTCCGGCTTCACCCCCGGATGCTTCCTCAGATGCGACTTGATCTGCGTCATGTTCAGCAGTCCCTTCGTGGGCCCGACGTGCTGGACCACGCTCGCGGAGTTTACCGCGCCCCAGCGGAGGGCCGTGTCATAGCTCTCGCCCGCCATGAGGGCGCCCAGGTATCCCGTCGAGAACGCGTCGCCGGCGCCGGTGGTCTCGACCACGTGGGCCGGGAATATGGGCATGCGCGCCATCTGCTCGCCGTCGAAGTTGTACGCGCCGTTCTTGCCATCGGTGATGACCACGTGCTTTGCCCCCAGCTTCCAAAGGTCCACCGCGAGCTTGTGAACCTCCGTTGTCTTGTCGCCCGCGATCGCCTGCGCTTCCTCCAGGTTCACGAACAGGATGTCCACGACCTTGATCAGGTCGAATAAATACTTCTTTTTCTCCGAAATCTGGATGCTTCCCGGGTTTAAGACGACCTTCGTGTGGTCGGCCCGCGCATAGGCCGTCACGGAGCGGTACAGCGTCTCATATCCCGGCCCCATTTCGCTCACGTACATCCACTTCGTCTTCGGAAGCGGCTTCGGAAAGTGATAGGCACGCTTGATGTGCGAGGTAAGCAGCGTCCGGTCGCCATGATAGTTCAGCACGACCGAGTACGCGCTCGGCTCCTTCGGAACGATGTGGATAAGTCGCGACGAGACCCCCTCTCGCTTGAACGTTTCCAGCGCCTGCGCGAACGTCCCGTCATTTCCCATGTTCGAGATCACGGCCGTCTTCCGTCCCATCCTCGCCAGCCCCGTCGCCACGTTCGGCGCCGTTCCCGCGATCTGCGAAAGCACGACCTCCACGGCAATCTTTGCGCCGTATTCCATGCAAAGCAGGCATTCCGGCATCTTCAGCGTGCATTGCACCGACGCGTTGTTGAGAAGGACGAACGTGTCGAGCTTCGTGTCTCCGATGGTGATCATGTCTAGCATAGTGAGCAGATGATACCAAAAAAATTGACGGGAGCGAAATTTTTTGGTATACTTGTCTTATGAAGGCGTGGGTCCCGGAGTTCCGGGCTTCACGTATTTTTTTTATTCTCGATCACGTTCACTATGGGCTCCCATGACATGGCACGCGACCCTGAATTCGTGAAGGAGGTTGCCGCGCAGATGGAACGAAATGCCGCGGAGAAGGCCAGGGTCGCGGCGGAAGCGGCGAAGGACGCGGCGAAACTTGAGAAGGCCCGGCGTGCGGAACGCCAGAAGGCCGCGGACGCCAAGGAGCGCCTCGCCATGCGCAAGGATTTGTTGGAATCGGCGACCAAGATGATGAATTTGATCGGAGACCGCCTGGATGACATGCAGTCTCCGACCGCCGTCGACGCGAAACTCCGCATCGCGAAGGCGATCGGTCGCGCCGCGTCAGAATCTTCCGATCAGGAGGAACGATTCGGTCTCGGCGACTACAACATCGATTACGGCGACATTGATGGCGGGTCCGACGGAAAGACGGAAATGGAACGGTTCGCATTCGCGGCCGATTGGTTGAAAAACGACGTGATGAGAGAGATCGAGCAAATTGGAGACGAGGTTTTGAAGGACGATTGGGTCTGGACCGACAAGGAACAACGGGCGGAACGATTGGCGGAATAGGCAATCTGTAATGACTTTATTTACTTCGTGATCCTTCCCATTATGCCTCCGGAAAGAAATGGTTCGGCCTTTGGACGCGGCGGCGAGCTCGGCATGGCGTATCGCATCGAGTCCGGTGATTATCGGCAGGCGTTGCGAATCGAAGGCGGGCCGCGAGACAGCGCGGACGTGCTTGAGGCGATCATGGAGATTGCCGAGGTCTCGCGCGAGGCCGACGAACTGCTTTTGAAATTTGCCGAGGCCGAGCCGAAGGTCGTCGAGATCCTTCGCGCCCCGCAGTCGCCGGACAAGCACGCGGAAGGGCCGCGGATCGAGGATCATTATCGTACGATTCTTTCCGCCGTCATCCTGCTGCGCGATGGAAAGCTGCCGTTTGAGAAGGCCGTTGAGTTTTTGCCCGTCGCGGGATTCCGCGACCAGTGGCGTGAGATTGAGAAGATTGCCCAGGAGCATCCGAATTTGCTCATCGCGTTCGCGTTCCTGCACGACGTTGCCAAGCCGGACACCATCGGGTTCCTTGCCGGCGAAGGAAGTCCTGCCGTGACGCTCGGGTTTCCGGACAAGGCGGCGGACAAGGAGACGGAGAAGCGCAAGACGAAGGCAAAGGACGCCGGAGGCGACGCGTACGACGCGTTCAAGGCCGAGCAGTCCGTCCGTCGCGCCGAGCTGGCCAAGAAGCACGAGGAACTGGTGGCCGCGTTCTCCTCCGAGAATCCCGGTCTTGATCCGAAGGCGCTCCAGACGGCTTTCTTTGAGAAATATAAGATCTCCATCAGCTATCGCGGCCATGCCGAACAGGCATATGACGGCGACAATCTCGCGGTCGTCGAGCGGATGACCGAGACGCTGGGCCTGACCGATTCGGAAAAGGCGATGCTCAAGTTTGCCATCGAGCAGCACATCAACCCGCTCATCAAGTTCACCCGCGCCGAGCCGTCCGACTACGAGTTTTTCGCCCAGAAGGCGCGGGACGCGGGCGTCGACCCGGAAACGGCCATCCGCGTCCTCCAATCGGGAATGCTCGTGGATGGAGTGCTCGGTACGCTCAAGCAGCCGGAAGAGAAGACGGAGACGAAGAAGCGCGTCGACGTCGTCAACGTCGAGCCTCTGACGAACTTCTGGCTCGCCGCCGAGGCGCATCCGGCCTGGGTCGCCGAGAACAAGCGGAAGGCCGAGCTTGCGGCGAGAGAAAAGGAAGAGAAGGACCGAATGGACGCCATTCTCGTGACTGCGGGGCTCGACAGCCAAAGCCTCATCGCCGCGGGGATCGTCCCCGGAAAAGGATTCAAGGAGCTCCAGCAAAAGATCGTGCTGGCCGTTCAAACGGGACTTCTCGGCGAGACACCGGGAGTATCGGAAGAGATCCGCGCGGAGATTGAGAAGCGCGTGGGGTCCGCTCGAGAAAGCGAATCGAAATAATGCACCTCGATCGTCGAAGCGTTTGACGCGCGTCGAAAAAAATGATATACTAGTTTCATGAGACGTGGGGCACCGGAATTTTCCGGCGTCCCATTTTTATTTACGCTCTTTCAAGCGGTAATCGAAATATTATGTCGGAGACAGCGTGCAAGGTGTGCGGAAAGGAAGGCCATCGCAACGGCGAATGCACGGTCGAGGCCGGCTCGCCGTCCGTTCTTACCCCGGAGCGTCTGGCCGCGCTCTCATCGCTCGAGACGGAGATTCACGCGGATTTCGATCCGGTCTTGAAGGCGGTCAACGATCGGCTCGGCCTGAAGATGGAAAAGCGGCCGGACGGATTCCATATGACGATCGTCGGACCGACGGAGTACAGCGTTATCAAGACGCTTCCTCCGGAGAAGATTGCCGAGCTGGAAGCGCTGAACGATGAGCTCCAGCGCGGCGAGGGAATCACGGTCGCAGGAATCGGATTCCTGGACGGGGCGGTGATGAACGTGCGCGAGGTAGACAAGGTAAAGCGAGCGGCATTCGTCGCGCTGGACGCGCCGAAGCTGCAGGCGTTCCGCGCATCCGTCGGCTTGCCTCCGAAGTACCTGCACGTAACGCTCGGCTTTGAGGGCGCCGATCTCCATATGCAGATCACCGGGACGAACGAGAAGGGTAAGCCGGTACTCGGACCCGTCGAAAAAGTCGCGGATCCGCAGTTTGCCGACCTTCTTCCGATGGTCGAGGCGGCCGGAATGAAGTTCGGATCGCTGTCGGGGTCTGAAAAGCAGGCGAAGCAGGAAAAGCCGGTTGCGACACCGGAGGCGAAGAAAAGCGTCGCGTATGACATTGAGGCATTGACCGAGCTGCTTGCAACCGTTCCGGCGCTGAACCGCGAGGAGCACAAGGGGATGCGGGAAGAAATCATCGAGGCCGCGAAAGGCGGCTCGGACGCGCTTGGCCCGCTGGTTGGAAAGCTCGGCGGCAAGCTGCGCGGAGAGATGGGAAGCGTGCGGGACGCGATCAAGAAGAGCGAAAAAATTTAATAATAAATAGAACAAATACCAATATGTCCGACCCAATTCGCGAAGGAGAGGCCAAGCTGTCGCTGCGCGACACCCGAATGAAGATGTCGAAGGACGTTCAGGCGTTGCTTCCGGAAGAAAACCTCGGCTACTACGAGTCCACGAACCAGATGCACTGCGGCCCGGGGGAGGGGGGGTCTAAGTTTACGGACGAGCGCGTCGGGAATATCTTTGACGTGGTCGCCATGCGCCAGGATCTTGGAAAGGACGTCGCGAACCGCGTGGACGACCGCGAGGCGCTGCTTGCGGCGGGAGCTCCGGCGAGCGCATTTTTGCCGGCGACCAAGGACACCGACGCACCGGCCGGTTTGCCGGAAGCGCTCTACTTTAAGGTCGACAACGTCGAGGGCCGCCTCGGCATCGCCCGCGTCGGCGACCTCGACCCGTCCACCCGCGTTTTCGTCCGCCGCGAGAAGGGCAAGAGCGACCCGAGCGACCGCAAGACCTACGTGCCGGTCTCGTTCACGGTCATTCGCGGAACGGTCGACGACATGCCGAAGACGGACTTTGCCACGATTATCGTGGGCCGTTCCCCCGGCGAGGACAACGGCGTGTGGACGGTGCATCCGGGTGCCCCGATCCGTCCGGCCGGCGGCGAGTACTCGTTCACGCAGGGCCTCGTCGGACCGGACGAGGTTCCGGCCGGCGAGAAGCAGCCGGCGCGCGTGATGACCCTCGCCGAGGTGATGAGCGGGGCAAACCTGACGGAAAACGACTACGTGAAGATCGTTCCGGGAAACCTGGATGAAGTTTCCTCAAAGTACGAGGTAATCTAGGAAATATGTCCGACCCATCCCGTGAAAACCCCGAGATTCAATTCGAGTCCCGGCGCAAGATCCAGCTAGAAATCCCCGGCACGCTCTGCGCGCCGGGGGATCTTCCGGTCCGCGTCGAAATTGACGCGAAGGCGCGAAAGATCGGGAAGGATGCGCGCGTCCTTGTTTGCCTGCACGGCAGCCACTCGTCGTCGTCCGAATACGTCGACGTTGCCGAGGCGCTAGGCGATTCTTCCGAAAGCGTCGTGCTGGTCACGTCGTCGCGGCACGAGAACTTCGACCCGGACGGCGAGAAGCCGTTCATGAGCGAGGACGGCGGCGATGATTTCATGACGTCAGGGTTCGCGGGAAAGACGTACGACATGGAGGTCGAGGATTTTCAGCGGGCGATCGACGCCGTCCTTGATCGCGCTCCGGAGCTGTTCGGCGTCTCGCGCGACAAGGTTCGCCTCGATATCCTCGGCACCTCGCTCGGCGCGACCATCGCGGCCCAGCTTTCCTCCAGGTATAATGAGTCGACCGACCGCCTCGTTCTTGCGTCGCCGTCCGCCAAGGTCCCATCCGACGATCCCGCGGCACGCAAGCCGATTCTCGACTCGGTCCCGGATTCCGTCGCATTTCTCGGTCCGCTCTCGGTATTCAAGGGAAAGACCGTGGTCATCCGAGGCGACCGCGACGAGGTCACGACCGAGGACGAGGCGCAGGCGTTCCAGTCGGTCGCGCAGAGCGTCCGTCGCGTCACGATTCCGGGAGCGGGTCACACCTTCGGCTTGTTCGACTTCGAGCAGGGGGAGGAGGAACGCGAGCAAAATCGGCAGGCGTTTCTAAAAATCGTTCGTGAAGCACTCGTATGAGCGAATCCCAACCAATCGACCCGACCGAACTGATCGGCGAGATTCGGGAGAAATCCGCGCGTCTTGTCGTTTCCGTTCCACCGGAGTCCCGACGACTTATTGAGGAAGGAGGGAAGAAGGATCTGACGTACATTCTTCCCGTCACTCCCGCGATCGAGCGGGCGCTTGCCTTGAGAACGACGGTTGTCCTTCCGGAAGGATCGTTTCAAAGAAAGAAGGAGTTCCATGTCACGGCCATCGGCTTTGACGGGGCGGAACTTGTGAGAGCGGTCGCCGCTGAGCGCGGGGGCGATCAAGCCGCGGTCACGGGCCGGATCAACGAGCTGCTGTCGGAGACGGACTTCTCGTTCGAGATCGATCCGACCAGCGCGAAGGTCGTGACGAACCTCGAGTACGACGCGGATGCCGTGCGTTCCAAGGTTGGCAGAAAGCAGCACACGTCCGAGAAGTCGGTTGTCATGGACGTCCACATGCCCGGAATGGTGGCGTTCTACGACAAGCTTCGTGCCGAACTTGGAATCGACCTCGGCCACCCGGCCGCGCACGTGACGCTGTACGTGAAGGACAACGGCGACGCGACTGGCCTCGGGATCGGGATCAAGGACTACGAGGCCCAGTTGCGCGGGGACGTGTATCCGAAGATCGAGGCGCGGCCGCTGCCGAAGGAAAAGATACTCACCTAAGAATATCCTATGTCTCCAGAAACATCCGTCGGACACGAGCATGCGGGCAAGATTCCTCCTTCCGTGCTCGGCATTGCGTTGGGCGAGCAGCACCGTGGAGGCATGGGTCGCGAGAAAACCACGGACGGCGAGGCTCAGCGCGCACTCGCGAGAAAGCAGGCCCTGGACGCGATCGCGTCGAAGGAAAGGGAGATCTTTGCCAAGATGACCATAACCATGGGAATGAAACTCGACCTGACGAGGATCGTTCGTGAGTTCGCGATCGAAATCTCAAAGCTCAACGCGTCGGGCGACGAATTTGCGAGCGCGTTGGAACGCGCGAAGAAGAATGCGGTCGCGCGGATGGAAGGGGTCTATCACGAGCGTTTGGCTGTCTTTGAGGAGTAGAATAATGCAATAATAAAAAGACTGGCCGTTTGGCCAGTCTTTTCGTTTGGATTCCCTGTCCTTATGCCACGAGCGAGAGATCCTGAATGTCCTCCCTAACGGTCGGCGCGAGCTCCTGCCCGGCCTCCAGGTCAATGCGCATGAGCGCGTCGATTCTTCGCGCGTTCTTCACGTCGAATCCCGCTCTTCCCAGCGATGACTTCACGTAGTCCAGCGTCTTTCCGCTCGGTCGGTAATGGCCGGAACCATTGTTGATCTCCGTCATCTTCCAGGTGCCGTCCTTCTGCTTCTCGAACGCAATCTCACCGCCGCCGTACACGTTTTCTCCGGCTGCAAGCTCGGAGTGTGCCGCCCTTCCCGTGACGGGTCCGCCGAACTTCTCCTCGTCGAATCGCACGTCGCCCGTGTTCGTCACGACGTAGATGAACTTGATGACGTTGCGGTCTACGCGGTCGCGGATCTTGAGCGCCGACTCGTCCCATTCCTTTTTGCCAATGATCTTCTTGTAAGCTTCCGTCAGGCTCGTTCGGGCGTCGAGGATTTGCGCGTCGAACTCCGCGGCGATCGACTGCTTCGCCGCGTTGTCGGTCGTTTGCCTCAGCGTATCGCCCTTCTGCTTCGGAAGCGCCTGGATCTTTTCCTTGAGCGCAAGGATATTTTTTTGTTCGAGTTGCTCCGTTTTTCCCTGTTTGTCCAAACGTCGCAGCTCGAGCGTCTCTTCCGGCGTCAGGTCCTGCTTTGCACGCAGTTCGTCCTTCCTCGCTGAATTGGCCAGGAGGATCTTGTCCGCGCGCTTCAAATTTTCCACGATTAAGCCGTTTTCAATCTGACGGATGCTCTGGTCCCCGAGGTCCTTTCGTTGTTGGACTCGTTGATCCTCGGCTCCGGCGAGCGGGTCTTGGATCGACAGTTCCCGGTACCGGCGGTCGAGCGCCGGGTTCGCGAGGAATTCCCTCAGCTTCCCGGGGTTGAAAAACCGCGACTCGGGATTCTCATACGACCGTCCCTTCTTTCCTTCTCCCTGGAACAGCTCCTGGATGGCGTCCAGCATCACGTGGTCCAGGTCGAGGGCAACTCCCTCCGGCGGACCGTCGTATCCGAGCGCGATGCGCTCGGCACGCCTTGCCCGTTCCTCCTCGGACTGGGCCCGCTCCTGCTCGTTCGCCCGAATCTTTTCCACCTGGGCCGCCATGTGATCGACCGTTCGGGCGATGCTTGCCTCAAAGATCTCGGACCCGGCCTTTCCCGGAAGGACGTATGTCTTTTTCGCCTTCGCGATGGACGGGTTCTCCCGAAGGAACTCCTGATATTGCCGAACCATCTTTTCGATGTAGGGCCGGTCGACCTCCGCTCGGTACGCGGCATCCTTGTCCGTCTCGTTCACGACTGGTCGCTGCGAGATTGCCTCGATCGTCCGGAAGATTCCCTCAAGCCGTTTCTGCTCGTATTCGCCGAATACGGCCAGGTCGGTTATCTGTTGGGGGTCGCCCAGCTGCCCGGCAAGCGCGGCCGAGGGATTCTCTATGTTCGTTTCGGTAAGCACCCTCACCACGAGTTCCTTTGCCCTGTCCTTGAGCGCGTACTGCAAGCCTGCGATGACGCGCCGATCAGCGTCCGAATAGGAGACGTCGTCGTTCGCGAATCGAAGGTTTCCGCCATCCTGCGGGGCTTGCTTGAGAGGGAAGCGATATTCCTTTCCGCTGGGAAGCGGCAGGGTATAGACGATCTCGACGTTCGGGATCGGCCCAAGACCTTCGATGCCCGTTCCAAGCGCCCACTTGAGAAAAGTCGGGTCGATTCGACCGCTAATCTCCACGACCGCGCCTGCGACCAGGTTCTTGCGGACGGCCTCCTGGTATTTTATCAGCTGGTTTCGTTGTTCGGCATCGCTTCCGTATTGCATCCTCGGGGAGGATTTCGTCTCATACACGAATACCCGGTCGATTCCGTCGTCGCCCGTCCGGACGATCGGGACGTCGAGCTGAATCGTTCCGATGGGCCTGTCCACGATTTCGTTCGTCGCCGTCGCGAGCCCGCCCTTCTTCCTCTCGGTCCTCATCGCGGGATAGGTCTCGTTTCCCGAATCGACCGACGCGGCCCAGCTTACCGTTTCCAGCCCCTGCTCCTTTGCGATCGCGATTCGCATCAGTTCGAAGATGAGGCCCTGCACTCCCGTCGTGACCTTGACGTCGTTCGGCTGGAGGAGCAGCAGTTCCAGATTTTTCTTGTAGACGTCCCTCAGCGCCTGCGTCGGAAGCGAGTCGACGAGCGCGGAAAAAACCCGGCGTTCCTTCTCGCGCGGAATCTTTGCGATTGGATCCTCTTTCGTGAGCTCGGCCTCCATCGCGCCCAGGCGGTTCCAAATGGAGTCGATCTCCTTTTTGTTGGCAATGACCAGCGCCCGCTCCTCTCCGCTTTTCGCGTTCTTGATCAGTTCGATCAGCTTGTTTCTTTGCGTCACCACCCGGTCGAGCGTGCTCCGAACCAATCCCAAATCCGCCCGGTCGAGCCGGTCGATGGCTTCCTTGAGCGATTCGATCGTTTCCGCCTCGGGCTTGGCCGGCTCGCGGTCCGCCTTCGGGGCCTCGGGCCGCTTTTCGATCTCGGTTGGGACGGGAACGTCCACGTTTCCGCTGCTCATATGGGCATCTCGGCTATTTTCCTCCTGAGCTGGTCGATCTCAACCTGCGTGTTCTCGCCCTGCTGCCTCTTGAGCGCCCCGTCTATTTTCTGCACGTCGGAAACGATTCGCGCATGCCGCTTCTCGGCCCTTGCAAGCTCCGTCTTGAGATCCTTACGGATCTCGTTTCGCTGCTCTTCCGTCATGGACATACGCGAAGGGGTTCCAAAAACTATATGTTCATTGTCTCACAGGGATTGCCTCGTGTCATGCTTCTTCGCGCGGCACGTTCCGCCCGATCTTCGTTTGACGTCGCGTCGAAAAAATGATACACTGTTCTTATGAGACGTGGGGCACCGAGAATTTTCGGCGTCCCATTTTGTTTTATCGCGGCTAAGAAACGAATCAGACGATATGGCAACAGACGGCTTGAGCCCGGAGGAGGCCGCGCATCGCGCGGAGGTTGAGGCTCGCCTGGCCGAGTGTTCGCTTGGCTCCATGGAGCAGGCTTCCACGCGCGGCGACGGCAGCGTGGAGCTTGGCGAGGCATTCTCAAGGGAGGACATTGACTTTGGCGCCTCTCTGCAGCACCTGAAGGTCCATCATGGCGGCGACGTCGCCGGGAGCGTCTTCAACGGGGACGTCGTCAAGAGCCCGGATGAGATCCGGGACCTCCTGAAGGCCGTCCTGCCAGAAAATCTCTCGTACGACCAGCATGGCCGCGCGGAAATTACCGTCGGAATCGCGCGCGCGGACGGCAAGCCTGTCGGCTGGTCCGGAGTTCGAAGCCTCGAGGGAATCCAGGACCAGTTTCCGGGGGCGATCGTTGAAAAGAAAATGCGCTTTCCTGGCGGGGAACTGGCCACGGAGAACGGGATCGAGGGCGCCTGGTATCCCGAGACCGCGAGGGACGCGTCCGGCAAGTTTTCGGTCGCGCTGGACGAGAACGGAGCCGTGAAGAATCCGCACGGAAAGTTCGAGCCGCTCGGAAACCTGATTCTCGTGCCGGAAGGGGAGTTCAAGCGTGCGTCCGCGACGGACAAGGTCACGCTCATCCTCCAAAAGGACAAGGCATCCGGCCGCCCGACCGTCCTGACGATCTTTCCGGGAGAGAATGCGCCGGCCTTTCCAGCGATCATCAACTCGGAATCGTACAAGGCCGATTCTACCGTCGGCTCGATGGAAGCGCGCCATTGGGACACGCACGGGTTTATCAAAGTGCAGAAATCAGAAAAGACTCAGTAGTTTTGGAGACACGGAACGAAAAAACTGGCAGATGCCAGTTTTTTCGTTCGTCTATTTCTTCGTCCTCGACTTCAGCGACAAGTCCGACTTATTCCCGCCCCACTTCCGCGGAGCCCGGCCTAACGCTTCCTTCATCACCGCCGCGCGCATCTCGACGATCTTCTCCGCGGCCGCCGTGACGAACGGCAGGGTCGCCTCGACCTTCTCTCCGCGCTTTCGTCGCAGCACCCGTTCCGCGGCCATCGCGATGTACGGCGCGGTCATCCCAAACGCCTCGAGCAGTTCCTTCGGCTCTCCCGACTCGCCGAAGCGGTCCGGCATGCCGACGCGCTCGACCGGGACGGGGCAGAGCGACGCGACGGTCTCGCAGACGACTCCGCCAAGGCCGCCGGCCGCCTGTGCCTCCTCGACCGTCACGATCGCGCCCGTTTCCTTCGCGGCGAGGGCGATCGCCTTCGTGTCGAGCGGCTTGATCGTGTGGACGTTGAGCACGCGGGCCTCGATGCCGCGCTTCGACAGCTGCTCGGCGGCAAGGAGCGCCTCGTAGAGAAGGGGACCGGTCGCGATGATCGTGAGATCGTCGCCGAATCGGAACGTCTCGGCGCGGCCGAGCTTGAACGGGGTCTTGTTGGTGGTGAATACCGGCGATTTCTCGCGGGCGAAGCGTAGGTATACCGGCCCGACGACCTTCGCGCCCGCCATCGTTGCCTTCTTGGCCTCGACCGCGTCGCACGGCGACACGACGATCATGTTCGGAAGGACGCGCATGATGGCGATATCCTCGGTCATCTGGTGCGTAGCCCCGTCCGGACCGACCGAGACTCCCGCGTGGGCTCCGACGATCTTCATGTTGGTGTCGGAAAGCGACGCGGTGGTACGGATCTGCTCCCAGTTCCTTCCCGGGGAGAAGGCCGCGTAGCTTGCGATGAACGGAACCTTTCCGGCCATCGCCATCCCGGCCGCGATTGCCGCCATCGACTGCTCGGACACGCCCATCTGCACGAACCGGTTCGGAAATTTTTCCTTGAACCACAGCGCCCGCGTCGACTCGGTGAGGTCGGCGCAGAGAACGACGACGTTCTCGTCGAGCTTTGCCGCGTCGACGACCCCGAGCCCGAACCCATCGCGCGTCGGCTTCTGCTCGATCTCCTTGTCGAAGAGATCTCGGACGAGGAATGCCTCGCGGTTGATCCCGGGTTTTTGGTTGCTCATAAAATCTAGATCGATTTTCCTACTGTTGAAACGACTCTCGCGAGGGCCTCCCAGTAATTAGTATCCCTGCCTTTGTCCAATAGCGCGCTGTGATAGCCGCTCATCAGCTCAGAGGGGTGGTATCGGCCGCCGGTTGTTCCGGTCAAATAAAGATATCCTTGTCGATGAAGTTCCTCATCAACTTTTGGGTTTCCAATGGCTTCATTCAAAGCTCGTTCAATCATTCCTTTGACAGTTGGATCTTCCAAAAGCTTCCATATGTCCGCGGGAGCATGCTCTGAGAAAGTAAACGCCGTCGCACCGCGGGCTGTCTGGAGAACGCGACCGAGATACACAAGGGAAGCCGAGGAATAGGAACGGCTATCGAAGGCCGTTTTTTGTGTCTGTTCATCGGTAAACACCGGATTTTCCTGTGCCATCCGTGCCGTTTTCAGACCTCGTTCCATAATGGGTTGCAAGTACGTTAGCGTTTCTTGTTCTTGCCATTCGCCTTGCGAACGATCGCGACGATTCCCCAGACGATGAGTGCGATTGGCAACAGGATTCCACCGCCCACGATCAGGATCCAGACAATAGCCACGCCGAAGTTCTGGACGATGGCGACGAGTGCCTGGGCTGCCTCCTTGGCCGTCGAGACGAGGTCGAATCCCTTGGTCGGGGCGTAGATGGTCGGCTTCTCGGTGAGGTCGACGTCGATCGTCGAGTAGGTGGTCGCGTTCGACAGGTATTTGATGCGTCCCTGGAGCGACTCGATCGTTCCGCGGACGTTCGACAGGTACTGCTGGACGCTCAGGGTCTCGTCGACCGTCTTGGCCTGCTTCAGGATCTCGAGGTACTGGATTTCCTGCGCCTGGGCGTTGCGGAGCTGAGCCTCAAGGTCCGTGTACTGCTCGGTGACGTCCTGGCCGTTCGTCGACTCGACGTTGACGACCGTCGCGAGCGCCTTGATGGCGGTCACGGTCGCCTCGAACGTATCGGAGGGGACGCGGACGGTCACGTAGCCGGCGTGCGTCCCGTCCTGGTCCTCGGAAACGCTCGAGTTCTGCGCGTATCCGCCGGCTTTGGTCGCGAGGTCGACGATCTTCGGCGAGGTTTCCGCAACGCTGGCGACGGTCAGGCTGAGCGATCCGGTCTTGATGATCTTCTGGTCGACCTCGGCCGCGGTCTGTCCGGCGGTCGGCGGAACCTCCGGCGGGGCGAAGCGCATCATTCTGGGCGCGGTTAGGGCCGTGTCCGCCGTCGACGCATAGTCCTGCGTGACCGCGAATTCCGGAGCGCCCGCCGACGAGCCGAACATCATCGGGGCGACGGACGAGGTCGAGAGCTTGTTCATCATCCCGAACGGAAGGTTGACGGTCGAGGATGTTGTGAGAAGGAGTAGGGTGGACAGGATGACGACGACGGCTCCGGCGGCGATCCAGGCGACGGTTTGCTTTTGCATAGAAATATCTTGTCATTGCGAGCTCCTCAGAGCGAAGCAATCTCTCGTAAGGGACTGCTTCGGCTATGGCCTCGCAATGACGGGTGAATTATTCGTGCTCGCTTCGAATCTTCCCTCCAAGCGTGCGGATCTGGTCTATCGCCATGCTGGATTCTCCCCCGGCCTTCGGCGGCATGCCGTGCCAGCGGAAGTCGTACTCCATGAACTCGACGCCGTATCCCGGAATCGTGTCCGCCAGGATGACCGTCGGCTTCTCGGAGACCCCGTGCGCCCGCTCGATGGCGGTGACGAAGTCTCGGATCGAGTTCCCCGCGCAGCGCTCCACGTGCAGGCCGAACGATTCGAACTTGGCGGCGAGCGGCTCGAGAGGCATGATCTCCTCGGTAGTTCCGTCGATCTGGATGTTGTTGCGGTCGACGATGAACGTGAGGTTGTACAGCCTGTTGCGGCCCGCGAAGAGCATCGCCTCCCAGGTGATCCCGCATCCGAGTTCGCCGTCGGACATCACGCAGTAGACGCGCCACGGGGAGCGGTCGAGCAGGGCGGCGTAGGCGAGACCGACGGCCTGGCTCGACCCGTCGCCGAGCGGACCCGCCGTGTTCTCGACGCCGGGAAGGGCCGCGCGGTCGGGGTGTCCCTGGAGGCGGGAACCGAGCTTGCGGAGGGTCATCATCTCCGCCTTCGGGAAATACCCGGCGTGGGCGAGCGCGGCATACTGAACCGGGCAGATGTGGCCGTTCGAGAGGACGAGGCGGTCCCGGTCCTTCCAGTTTGGCTTCTTCGGATCGTGGACCATCACGTGGAAGTACAGCGCCGCGAACACGTCGGCCATTCCGAGCGGACCGGCCGAGTGTCCGCTTCCGGCCTCGACCAGCATGTCGATAATGTCCTCGCGGATCGTGGTGGCGCGCTCCTCGAGCTGCTTGAGCTTGCGGTCGTGCAGGTGAAGGTCGTTGCGGACTTTGGGGCCAAGGGTGAGGTTCGGCATAGTGCGTCGATTATACCAAGAAAAAACCTGGCTCGATACACGAGCCAGGTTTCTATTCCACGATGATCGTCGCCTTCATCTCCGGATGGTAGCTGCAGAAGTACGTGTACGTCCCGGCGACGTTGAAATAGCGGGCGAAGTTGCCCCCGGACTGGATCGTTCCCGTTCCCCAGGAAAGGTCGGTGGCGGTGGCCGTGTGCTTGTTGGCACCATTGTTGTACCAGCGGACGGCCGTTCCCGCCTTGATGGTGACGGACGCGTTGTCGTAGAAGTCGTCGGAGACGTTGAGGACGGTTGCCGGCTTCAGTCGCTTGTCCTCGTCAATGCTGGCCGTGGACGCGGAAACGGACGCGGGAACGAAGTCCGTTGACGTCTCGATGTTCGATCCGGTGCGGTAGTTGCCGAAGAAGGCATCGGGCACGTCGTCGATCTTCGTGTTCCAGTCGGAGCCATACATCGCGATCGCCAGATCCTCGGTCGTCACCCAGCGCAGCGATCCGCTCTCGTCGACCGCGTATACCTTAGGGTCCGAGTTTATTTTTACCATGCGCGCCCCCGGCTTGTACGTGACGTTCCCTCCGATCTGGATCTTCGACAGGTCGGCGTCGCTCACGAACTTTACGGACGCGAAGTTCGCGTACCAGGTGAAGTACGTCTTGTCGTTCGGGAACACGTAGCGGTACCCGTCGCGGCCAAGGTAGTAGACGGCGGCAAAGGTCGTTCCCCGAATCAGGCTTCCTGGCTGGATCTGGACGATCGGGGTGACGGTCGCGGCAAATGCAAAAGAGGGAATGAAACTGACAAGAATCGCAGAAATTGCAAGAAAAGCGGGGAATCGTTTCATAGGCAATCCTAGTATATCATTTGGCCGGCCAAACGAAAACGGGGCACAAGGCCCCGTTTTTCCGCCTGGCCGCATCCTTCGGACTATTCGACGATCAGGTCGCTGGTCATCGAGGAATGATAGTTGCAGTGGAAGCTCCATTCTCCCGAGGCCTTGAAGTACTTGGTGAACGACTGGCCCGCGGTCAGCGTTCCCGTGCCCCAGGACTCGTCGTCCGCCGTGGCCGTATGGCTCGTGGCGCCACTGTTCACGAAGCGGACGGCCGTTCCCGCCTGGATCGTGTAGGATGACTTGGCATAGCTGCTGTCCGAAATGTCCACGATTGTCGGGGCCTTCAGGCTCTTGTCATGGTTGATGTCCGCGGCTCCGGCAAAGGCGTCGGCCGGGACGAAGTCGTCGGAGGCCTCGATGTCGGCCCCCTTCTGGTAGTTGCCGAAGAATGCGTCCGCGACGTCGTCGATCTTCGTGTTCCAGTTCGATCCGAACATGGCGATGGCGACCGTCTCGGAGGTGACCCAGCGAAGCGTTCCGTTCTCATCGACCGCGTACGTCTTCGGGTCCGAGTTGATCTTGACCATCCTGGATCCCGGCTTGTACGTCGCGTTCCCGCCGATCTGGATCGTGCCAAGGTCGGCGTCCGAGATCGTCTTTACCGTGTCGAAGTTGGAATACCAGGTGAAGTACGTCTTGTCGTTCGGGAACACGTAGCGGAATCCGTCCACGCCGTAGTAGTACACGGCGTTGAAGGACGTCCCGCGGATCAGGTCGCCCGAGTGCAGGCTGGTGAGCGCCGTGGTGGCCGCGTGGACCGGGACGCCGAAGCCGGCCAGGAGGCCGACGATGGCGAAGACGGAGAGGAATTTCTTCATAGCGTTTGTTCGCGGATTAGGATGCTTGGATAATAGCACGATTCCTGAGCCGTCTCAAGGCGGCCACGGGATCGGAATCGCCGAAGATCGCGGATGCCGCGCAGCATCGGGTCGCCCCGGCCGCGACAAGGCTCGGCAACCGCTCGAGCGTCACGCCCCCGTCTATCTCTATCGCCAAATCGGCCCGATGGTTGCGCGCCGCGCGGATTTTCTCCAAGAGATAGTCGCCGACATACGGTTTTCCGGAGGCTCCCGGATGAACTCCCATGACCAGGAGCGCGTCGATGTGGTGCAGGACGCTTTCGATGTCCTTCAGCGGCGTCTCCGGGTTGATCGCGATGCCGCCCTCGAGCTTGAGGAACTCGCGCACGTGTTCCAGCACAGCCCCGACCGGCCGCGAGATTTCCGCGTGGATGATCGCGCGGACGGTGTTCTTCACGTGCTCGTGCCACGCCTCGACGATGGGCAGCGGATTCTCAACCATCAGGTGCAGCTCGTATTTCACGTTCGTCCGCATCGCCGCCACGGCCCGCGCGTCGTGCCACGAGGTGTTTCCGAACATCGATCCGTCGAGAACGTCGACGTGTACCGTCTCGCAGTCGTTCTCGACGAGGCGCAGTTTTCGCTCGAACTCGGCCGCGGACTCGACGAGGAGGGAAGGGATGATTTCAATGGGGCGCATGGGG